>CALXOC010000151.1 GCA_944389915.1 uncultured Opitutales bacterium
ATGTCGCTTGCGGAAAATGTGGAGCTGCCATTGCGGGAATTCGCGGGCATTTCTGAATCCGATATTTCCGATATCGCCGAACTAAAGCTCTCGCTTGTGGGCCTGAACGGTTTCGGGGCCTTTTATCCTTCGGAAATAAGCGGAGGAATGTGCAAGCGCGCCGGCCTGGCGCGCGCCATAGCGCTCGACCCTTCGGTGCTTTTCTTTGACGAGCCAAGCGCGGGGCTCGACCCCGTAACATCGCACAGGCTCGACGAATTGATTCTCCAGATGCGCGACTCTCTGGGCGCAACGGTAATTGTCGTTTCGCACGAGCTTGCCAGCATTTTCGACATTGCCGACCGTGCTATATTTTTAAATGCAAAAACAAAAACCCAGGCCGCGATTGGATCGCCTAAGGCACTTTTGAATTCCGATAACAAAGACGTGCGGGTATTTCTCAACAGAGGAATTGATCCGCGCGACAACGCTACAAATGACCTAATATGAAAAACAACCCAAATCCCGTTGCAATAGGCATGTTCGTACTCGGCGCCGCAATAATTGCGGTAGCCGCAGTCATGATATTCGGCGCGGCAAAATTTTTCGCCAAAACTGAAAAATTCGTATCCTACTTTTCCGAGAGCGTGAATGGGCTCGATGTTGGAGCCCCCTTGAAATATAAGGGAGTAACGCTCGGGCGCGTAGAAACAATAAGAATAGCTTCCGATAAAAACATCAAGGAAAGCTCGGTAGCCGTCATATATTCGATAGACCTCGATCTGCTCAAGCGCAAGACGGGCGAGACCGTTGCGGACTACGACCAATGGATAGACGCCCAAATAGAGGACGGCATGCGCGCAAAACTCAATTATCAAAGCATAGTCACGGGCATGCTGTATGTTGAGTTGGATTTTTTTGCCGAAAAGGGCCAGCCTTACCAGTTGAAATACAGTGGAATACGCTTTAAGGAAATACCGAGCTCAAAATCAAACCTTTCGGAAATAGCCAAGTCCTTTCAGGAGACAATAGAAAACATATCGAAAATCGACTTCAATCAAATAGCCTCAAATGCGAACGCCGCAATAACTACCCTGAACGCAAAGCTGTCGAACATTGACACGCGCTCCATAAGCGAGGAATCCATAAAAACGCTCCGCGGATTAAATGCGCTAATCTACGATCCCAATTTAAAACGGGCCATCTCCGATACCGACGACCTCGTTCAAGATTCGAGAGAATTTTTATCTGCAGTCGAAAAGGATATAAACCGTCTTGTCGGTTCTGCCACAAATTCGCTCTCGAAGATAGACTCGCTCGTCAACGATATAAATTCCATAGTTTCGCCGCAATCTCCCATGCGTTTTGAAGTGGCCACGCTTCTGCGCTCGCTCAATGAAACCTTAAATTCCCTAACAAACTTTACTGAATATCTACAGCGCAATCCAAGCTCTCTAATAACGGGAAAAGCTCTATCAACCCACTTGAAGAAAGAATAGCCCAAATGAAAACTCTCAAGATATCAATTTTGTTGCCGGCAATTTCGCTTAGCATGCTTCTGTCTGGATGCATAGGGGAAATGTTCTCACCAAAGGAGGATCCAACCCAATTTTTTATATTGCAATCTACCGCTGGCAGCGTTAGCTCAAAATTGACCTCAAAAGCCGAAATAAATTTTTATCCTATTTCAATACCAGCGTATGTAGCCAGAGATCAAATCGTTACGCTCGATGCTAAAAGCGGAGCAGTTTCGCTTTCCGAAATATACAGATGGGCTGAGCCCATCAGAAATGGACTCACCCGCGTTTTGACGGAAAACATACGGCGCTCGGATCCCAACATTCGCGTTTTTGCTTATCCAGAAATGTCGCCATCCAAACACCCCTGCTCGCTTAAAGTTACAATATTGGAATGCATAGGTGAACTTGGAGGCAAACTCGATTTTAGGGGCGTATGGACGCTTTCAATTCCCAAGAATAAAGGTTCGGAGTCCAAGTCCACCACAAAAGAGTTTACAATAACCCAAAATTGCGGAAATACACACAAAACATACATAGAATCAATCAACCGTTCAATTTCTAAACTGGCTGACGAAATACTATTGGAACTTTCAAAAGAAAATTAGAAATTAAGGAGAATAACATATGAAAACCGCACTTCTGTTTTCGGGACAGGGAGCACAAACTGTTGGAATGGCAAAAAGCCTTTTCGACGCCTATGATTCCGTAAAAAAACTTTTCGAGCGCGCTGACAGCGTTCTCGGATTTAAGCTCTCCGAGATATGTTTTGAGGGCCCCGCTTCCGAATTGACCAAAACGAGCGTCTGCCAGCCGGCGCTTTATGTGCACGGCATGGCGGTATTGGAAATACTCCGCCAAAAGGGAATTTTAGAAAACCTCTCCGCGGCTTTGGGGCTATCGCTGGGAGAACTTACGGCGCATGCCGCAGCGGGCACCTACGACTTTGAAACGGGCTTGAAAATAGTTGCTGAGCGCGGCAGGCTCATGCAGGAAGCTTGCGACGCCTCCAAGGGGGCCATGGCAAGCTTTATAGGAGGAACACCCGAGGACGTCAAAGCACTGTGCGAGGAATTTGACATTGATATATCTAATTTAAATTGTCCGGGCCAGATAGTGGTATCGGGCGAGGCCGACAAGGTTGCAAAGGCGGTTGAGGCTGCAAAAGGCGGAAAGTTCAAGATGGTTGTGCCGCTAAAAGTTGCCGGGGCGTACCACAGCAGATTAATGGAGCCCGCCCGCGCGGCCTTTGAAGAATATCTCAAGGATATAGACTTCCAAATACCGTCAATTCCCGTATTTTCAAACGTCAGCGGCGAGGCGACTTCGGATCCCCAGACAATCAAGTCGAATCTGGTAAAGCAAATAGTAAATACAGTGCGTTGGGAGGATTGCCTTAGAAACGCCGCAAAACTCGGCATAGACCAGTTCTATGAGTGCGGGCCGGGAGGAATAATAGCGAACATGTGCAAGCGCATAGACAAAGCAATCAAAGTATGCCCCATATCTGAAGCTCAAGACATAGCGCAATAGCGCAATGTCCCGCATGCGCCATTTTATAATTGCATGCCGCTATAATACACACATGCAAAAAATATTTTTAGCTACAAAAAATTCCCGCAAAACACGGGAATTTTTTTATGCAGGCGCGCCCGATTTTATCCGCAGGCGCGTTATATGCCCAGGCTTGAAAGATATTGTGCAAAAAATCGCCCCATGGCCGATTTCATATTTTAACTAAGAAATTAAATGGAAAGACACGGCAGAAAAAGCTCTATTTGCAGGCTAAGTGCACATAAGTACAAAAATGTAGCTTTCCAAGGTATAAAACAATGCATCAATCGATTGAGGAGTGTAATTAAAAATAAAAAAGATATAAAAAAATACTTGCAAGAAAAAGTTAAAGGAGTATCACAGCCTAAATGTAAATACGTAGCAAGGAAGGCAATTCGGACAAACGCTTTTCGTCCTTTTTTGTTATGCCGGCGCTTAAGGTTGCGCCGCAAGCAAATCGAATAAATACCGCATATCCTGCGGCGCTTATAAAAATAAAAATGAATATTCACGAATTCCAAGCTAAACAACTGTTTAAAGACTACGGCGTACCCGTTCAAGACGGCGTAGCTGTGAAAACCGAAGCCGAATTCGACAGCGCCATCGCCAAAATACCCGGCGACCACGTTGTTGTAAAGGCGCAGATACATGCCGGCGGGCGCGGCAAAGGAACATTTGCCGACGGCTTTCAAGGAGGCGTCAAATTCGTAAAGCGCGAAGAAGCCGCCGCGATTGCAAAAAAAATGCTGGGCAACACCCTCATAACAAAGCAAACCGGCCCTGCGGGAAAAGTGGTTGGCACAATATTCTTTACGGAGGCCGTAGATATAGCCAAAGAATACTATTTGTCCATACTGCTCGACAGAGCTTCGGGTAAAGTTGCGATAGTCGCCTCGACCGCCGGAGGCATGGACATAGAAAAAGTCGCCGCCGAAACGCCCGAGCAAATAATGAAAATGCTTGTCGACCCCGACATCGGGCTGCAAGCGTTTCAAATACGCAAACTTGCCTTCTTTTTTGGATTCGGCGAAAAGGAATTAATGAAACAGTTCAAGGCAATCATATCGGGGCTCTACAAGCTCTTTATGGACAAGGATTGTTCTTTGGTTGAAATCAATCCCCTGGTCCTGACCGAACAAAATCGCATAGAGGCCCTGGACGCGAAAGTGGCATTTGACGACAACGGCCTGTTCCGGCACCCTGAAATAGAAGCTCTTCGCGATATACACGAAGAGGACCCAAAAGAAATAGAGGCCGGCAAATACGGGCTCAATTACATAGCGCTCGACGGCAACATAGCCTGCATGGTAAACGGCGCCGGATTGGCGATGTCCACAATGGATATAATAAAATACTTCGGGGGCAATCCGGCAAATTTTCTCGACGTTGGCGGCGGCGCCAATGAGGAGGCTATAACCCAAGCCTTCAAGATTTTATTGAAAGACAAAAACGTCAAAGGCATACTTGTGAACATATTTGGCGGAATAATGCGCTGCGACGTAATTGCCGCCGGCGTAATTGCGGCGGTAAAGAATGTGGGCTTGAACCTGCCCCTCGTGGTCAGGCTTGAAGGCACAAACGTCGAGCTCGGCAGAAAAATGCTCGCCGAAAGCGGCATAAAACTCACCACGGCCGATTCGCTTGCAGATGCGGCGGAAAAAATAGTCAATATTGTGGCGCAACAAAACAAATAACTTCAAAACTTTGATATCATGAGCGTACTTGTAAACAAAGACACGAGAGTTGTCGTAAGCGGCATAACCGGCAATACGGGCTCTTTCCACACGCGCCAATGCATAGACTATGGCACGAACATAGTTGCCGGAGTAACCCCCGGCAAAGGCGGACAGCTTTTCGACGGGAAAGTCCCTGTTTTTAACACCATTGCGGAGGCTGTCAGCAAAGAGGGCGCAAATGCTTGCGTTATTTATGTTCCCCCGCCATTCGCCGCAGACGCCATTCTCGAATCTATTGATGCGGAAATTCCCCTGATAATTTGCATCACCGAAGGCATACCGGTAAAAGACATGGCGATTGTGAAATCGCGTTTAAACATGAAAGGGTGCAAATCGCGCTTGATCGGGCCGAATTGCCCGGGCGTAATCACCCCCGGAGAATGCAAAATAGGCATAATGCCGGGCTATATACACAAGCCCGGCAATGTCGGCGTTGTGAGCCGTTCGGGAACTCTCACATACGAAGCCGTATGGCAGCTTACATGCCTCGGCTACGGCCAAAGCACCGTAATAGGCATAGGAGGAGACCCCATTAACGGGACAAGCCATCTTGATGCGGTCAAAATGTTCAACGACGACCCCCAAACCGAAGCCATAGTAATGATTGGCGAAATAGGCGGAGATGGAGAGCAAATTGCCGCAAAATGGCTGAAGGAAAATTGCAAAAAGCCCTGCGCCGCATTTATAGCGGGCCGCACGGCGCCGAAAGGACGCAGAATGGGGCACGCCGGTGCTATAGTATCGGGAAATTCGGGCTCTGCGGAAGACAAAATCAAGGCTTTGCTGGACGCGAACATAGCCGTTGCCGACACTCCGTCGGTCATAGGCGAGACCCTGTTAAAACATTGGGGAAAGATGTAATAGGCTTCGTTTGAAAGCTTCTTATATAAAGCAAAAACCCTTCCGAACGGAAGGGTTTCTTGTTTCAAGGCAAACAAAATCACCTGTTTATGCGGCGCTTATAATCTTCCACCCACGAAAAGTGTTTTTTCTTTACATCGCCGTAATTGAGCGAGGTCAACTCTATGAATTTCGACGAATCGTCTCCTGTTTGCCTCGCGTACTCTTCAATCGCTCCGGGAGTTCCGTATATCAAATTTTTCTCTTTGTTGTACACATACCTGAGGTATTGCCCGCGCCTGATATAAACGATATTTTCAGCCAGCGCATTCGATGGAAATTTCGCGCAATAATGGTTTGCGTCAAAAAACACATTGCCGGCAATTTTGATTTGCTGCAGCTCCTTTTCGTAGCTTAAAATGTTGGCGTCGCGCATTTCCGGGCAGGAGAATTCGTTGTTGCCCATTTCAAAGCAAAGATTTTTTGAAAACTCGCAATTTACATATTTAGCGGGCGATATAAAGTGCTCGAAAGCCTGCCTGCATCTGTAAAACCTGTTTTCCGAAAAAACAATGTTTTCGGCATTGCGCATATCTTGCGTCTTCAGGCCTTGTATGGTAGCCCCGCAATCGTAAGTCCTGCTAAAGGTGCAATGCCTTACAAGATTGTTATTGCACGGAGTTTTGCTTATCCAAAATTCCACGCCGTTGCCGTAGCGCGCCCATCGCAAGTGCCCAAGCTGGAGAGCTCCGCCTATCATGTCCACGTCTATGTTTATAAATTTTGAGTTTTTTGCATGGCATATTCCGTGGCGCGAAAAGCCCTGTACAAACAAATCCCTAAATTCGCAGTTCTTGTTCCAAAATATGGCGTGGCGCGAAACGGGAAAATGCAATTCCGAATTTTCCGAAGGATTTTTGTCGAGCTTGACAAATAAATATCTAAATGTGTCCTCACCTATGGCCTTTGGGTCGAAACAATTCGAGACGTAAAAATCCCAATCGCGCTCGAGTTTGTCGGGAGAGCGGACCATTCTTCCATGCAAAACTTTATTTTTTGCGTCGTATATAAAGCCTATATTATCCAAGCAAATGCGCTCCCAAACGCGATTGAATCCTTGCAACTTCTCCATTCTGCGCTTGTCCGGCTTTGCGGCGCCGCGGAAGTTTTCATATTTGCGCATGTCGAGGCGCCACACGCCATTGCCCATGTTTTCCCACGCATCGGGATTCTTCAATATCTTGAATCCGCATATAATAGGCTTCTCGCCGCTTCCATAAGCGCTTATGAGCGAATTTTCAAATCCGCAAAGAGTTTCGTAAAACACGTCGCCGCGTTTCAGATATAGCTCCACATTCTTTCGCGGCGCCGCTTCTATTGACCTCAAAGGCGCGTTTATGCTCCCGCTGTTATTGTCGTTTCCTTCCGACGAAGAAACATACACCTTGCTTCTTGTCTCCGCGCCGGCAAGGGCGAAAAAACAGCTAAAGAATACACATATTAACGTACGCATACGGCACTATTTAAAGTAAATTTAAAATTGGACAATATTATTTTATTATGCTTGCCTCGCCGCTTTTTGCAAAATGTACGCGCCCTTCCTTGCCGCGGACAAGCAAATTTCCAAGTTCGTTTACTCCGCCGGCAATGCCCTCTATAATCGCATCGCCCTCCCTTAATCTCACTTGGCGCCCTAAAAGCCAATCGTGCTTTTTAAAATCTGCGCAGATGTCGGGAACGAGAATCTCGGCGTCTATGACGCTGCTTATGACCGCCGCGGCAAGAGCCGCCATGGGGGGTACATGTTCCGTGTTCGACTTCAAATCTCCATAAATTGCCCTGATTTCCCGCGGAATGTCGGATTCCCCCAGGGATGAAAAATCGACATTTATGCCTATACCCGCAAGAACTATGTAGTTTCCGCCGGGAAGTATTTTTAATTCCGAAAGCATTCCAGAAATTTTTTTCCCGTCCCGACTGTAAATGTCGTTTGGCCATTTAAGTTTTAGATTTCCCCCGCAAAGGTCGTTCAGGCGCCCGCACAGAGCGCAGCCGACTCTCACTGTGAAGGACTCGGCAAAAGAGGCTTCGCGCGCTATGCGGCGCGCCACTGTAAGCGACAGCGACGCATTCCCTAAACTGTGCCAACGACGTTTCATTCTGCCGCGTCCTGAAGTCTGCTCCAAGGCTATACAGGCTGCGGGAAAATCCGAAAAGCCCCCGTCTATGTCTTGTGACATTTTGTCGTTTGTGCTTCCCAAGCTTTCGTACACGCGGACGCATACGTTTCTGCCGGCAAGAAGGCCGGAAATGCCGCTCTCTAGCTCAAGCCTTTTTTCCATGCTCCTTATATGAAAATCAAATTTCCATAAAGTCAATGCCGCGCTTGAATTTTCAAAGCGCCGGCAAATAAAAATTGAAATGAATGGCTTGACAAAAAAGCAAAAAAGAACGATAAGCCTGTTAACGCTAACAAATATTTAGGTCAGCTTGCTGACAAAATAAATTTAACGCTTAGGAAATAGAATATGGAAAAAGTTGTAAAATCAAGAGAATCAATAAATGAAGCTTTCGAGCTCGGACAAGGCATATTGCGCTTGAGACCCAACTGGGTGCCCCGCTCTTTTTGCGTGCCCGGAAGGCGAATAAAACTGCATCCCGACGATTATTATTTCTTGGGAGGAGAGCGCGGCGGAATAGACGAGCGCTGGTTCGCTTCAACGACACCCGCCGACAACGGACCCAAAACGGGGGAATACGAAGGCTTGAGCATGGTGGTAAACGGCAAGAAAAACGGCGACCACGAATTTATACTATTGAGAGACGCCGTGGATATTTTGCAAGGCGAACTCATAGGCGACAGATTGTGGTCAAAATACGGTGCATGGCCAATGTTTTCAAAATTCTTCGACAACAAAGGGCCGCTGCCGCACCACATACATCAAAGGCAGCAGCACGCCCGCCTAACCGGGCAAGACGGCAAGCCCGAAGCATATTATTTTCCGCCCCAATTAAACAACCATGGCGGGGATTTCCCCTACACATTTTTCGGACTAAATCCGGGCACTACAAAGGAGGAAGTGCTTCAAGCGCTCAAAAATTTTTCAAAAGGCGACAACAAAATAACAAACCTTTCCCACGCGCACAGGCTCGAGCCGGGAACCGGTTGGGACGTCCCGCCCGGATTGCTGCACGCTCCCGGAAGCCTTTGCACATATGAGCCGCAAAAAGCCTCAGACGTATTTGCAATGTACCAGTCTCTTACAAACGACGCCATTATATCGGAGGATCTTCTCTGGAAGAATACCCCTCCCGACCGCATAGGCGATTTTGAATATTTGCTCGATGTCATAGATTGGGACTTGAACGTGGATCCGGATTTTGTCTCAAAGCGCTTTATGCGGCCCCGCCCCGTTCGCCCGCTTTCGGAAATGCTGAACCAAGGCTATTCCGAGAATTGGATTGTCTATAAATCCGACGCATTCAGCGCCAAGGAATTGACCGTTATGCCCGGAGCCGAAGTCAGAATTTTCGACGAGGCCGCCTATGGCATGATAATGATGCAAGGTTACGGCAAAATGGGAGTTTGGAACATAGAAACCCCCGCGCTCATACGCTTTAACGAACTCACTTACGACGAATACTTTGTAAGCGAAAAAGCGGCGCGCGAAGGCGTTTTAATAAAAAATCTCTCAAAAAGCGATCCCATTGTCATGCTAAAGCACTTCGGTCCGGAAAATCCCGAATGGGCAACTTGGACAAAAAAGCAAAATATCTGAAGACATGAAGGACGCAAAAAAAAGCCTCTTTATGTGGGGGATATGCCTTGTCGCCGCCATGGGAGGCTTCCTGTTCGGTTACGACTGGGTGGTTGTAGGGGGCGCCAAAGCTTTTTACGAACCTTATTTCGGACTTGACACCCCCGGGCTCAAAGGCTGGGGCACAAGTTCCGCATTGGTAGGCTGCGTATTCGGCGCCTTATTTTGTTTTGCCCTAACCGACAAATATGGCAGAAAAAGGCTTCTGCTGCTTTCCGCCCTGCTCTTCGGCGTTTCGGCTTTGGGGACTGCTCTAAGCCCGAATTTTGCCCTTTACAACGCTTTTAGGATAGTAGGCGGATTTGCAATAGGCATAGCCTTAAACCTCGCGCCTATGTACATAGCGGAAATGGCCCCGGCTAACATAAGGGGAAAATTAGTATCGCTCAACCAGCTATTGGTTATGTTCGGAATTCTTGCGGCGCAAATTACGAACTGGCAAATATCGCTAATAGACACTTCCCTTCCGCCCGATGCAGGAGCCGATATAATACGCGAAAGTTGGAACGGACAATACGGTTGGCGCTATATGTTCGGTGCGCAGATTGTGCCTTCGGCCATATTTTTTATCCTGATGCTTGCCGTGCCCGAAAGCGTGCGTTGGCTTGTAAAGAACGGGCAAAAAGAGCGCGCCGGCAAAATTCTGGCAAGGCTTGCCGACCCTGCGAGCGCAAATCGGGAATTGGCGGAAATAGAAAGGAGCCTAAACGAGGAGGCAGCGCTTTCTAAAAATTCTTTTAGGGAGTTGTTCTCCAAAGGAATGGCGAAGATACTCGCACTCGGCATGTTCATAGCCGTTTTGCAGCAGTGGTGCGGAATGAACGTCGTGTTTTACTATGCCGCCGACATTTTTCAGGCGGCCGGATACGATCTCAAAGCAATGATGCTGCAAATAGTCGTAATAGGCTCCATAATGGTGGTATCGACTGCCCTGACAATAGCCATCGTTGACAAGATAGGAAGAAAGTTTCTCATGCTCTTGGGCACTTCGGGCCTTGCGCTGATATACTTAATAGAGGGGCTGATGTTTATGTGGAATGTGAGCGGCATATCTATAGTAATATTGACCCTCGCAAGCGTGGCAATTTATTCGCTCACTTTGGCGCCGGTTACTTGGGTTATCCTTTCCGAAATTTTTCCCAACAGAGTGCGAGGTTCGGCGATGTCGCTTGCGGTGGTGACACTATGGATTGCAAACTTTTTGCTGACATTCACCTTCCCCATAATAAAAGAGTCGCTGGGCTGGACGCTTAACTTCTGGCTGTATGCGCTCATTTGTCTTTGCGGCTTTTGCATAGTGGCCTTCAAGCTTCCAGAAACTCGCGGAAAGTCGCTTGAGGAGATAGAAAATATAATTCTTGGAAATAAGCATGATGGATAAGGTTTTTTTCGCTTCCGGCACTTGGCGCGATAAAATATCGATGAGCTCCCAGCTTGGCGGAATAGAAAGCTCGGTTCTCGACAACGGGAGGGGGCGCGGGGTGCGGATAGCATGGTTCAATACCGCCGCCGGACTCCGCTTCAAAGTGGTTTTAGACAGGGCTATGGATATCGCCGACGCCTTCTACGGCGATTACTCGCTGGCATGGCTGAGCGCCGCGGGTGTAGCCGCCCCGTCAAGGTATCCGCTTAAAGCTTTTGATTGGCTTTCTGGATTCGGCGGCGGGCTTCTGACGACATGCGGCCTTACGCACGTCGGCCCGCCGGAAGACGGGCTCGGACTTCACGACAGAATAAGCCATATTCCCGCTGAAATAGAGTCCATTCGGCAGCCGGATCCGCTCAATGGGAAATTCGATATGTCTATATGCGGGCGCATCTTGCAATCTACAGTTTTCGGCCCGCATATAGAAATGCGAAGAAGCATATCCGCAACTTTGGGTAAGGCCGAGATACGCCTTAAAGACGAAATAAGAAACCTGGGAAACGAGAGCGTTCCGCACATGCTGCTGTACCATTGCAATCTTGGCTGGCCGCTCATAGACGATGCAACAATCCTCGCATGCAAGGGAAAAATCTCGCAGCCTAATTCCGATGAAAATTGCAATGGCGGCTTAAAGGTGTCGTGCTTGCCCCCTCAGGCATCGCACAATGGCAAAGGCGAATCTGTAATCTTTATAGACGCCGACGCCGACGCCGACGGCATGTGCCGCTGCCAGGCAAAAAACGAAAGGCTCGGGCTAATTCTGGAAATAGCCTTCCCAAAAGACAGGCTGCCATGGCTCGTAAACTGGCAGCATTGGGGAAAGAATGAATATGTAAGCGCATTGGAGCCGGCTACAAATCCGCCTATAGGACAAAATGCCGCAAGGGAGTCGGGCAATTTAAAATACCTCGAGCCCAATCAGCTCATCACATACGAATTAACTTTCAATATACTCTAAAAGGCCTATTTCCATATAAATGCCGCTTTTTTAACTTCCATAAACTTGCGGCGCAAAAACAAGCGGAAGCACTATCGTGCTTCCGCTTGTTTTAATTTATCCCGCGTTAGGTCAAAAATCCACGTCTTCCGGCATGTGCTGGGCGCTGCAGCCGCCGTCAACAACAAGGCGCTCCCCGCATATATTGCGCGAAGCATCTGAAGCCATAAACGCTACGGCTTCGGCTATGTCTGAACCAGTAGCCTCGCTGCGCAGAGGCACATTCTTTCTTCTGCGTTCGGCAATGCCGGCAGGAAGCACGTCCCAGCGGTTTGTGTTTATGTATCCCGGGGCCACTTCGTTGACGCGTATTCCCTTTGGGCCCAAATCGACCGCCATTGAGCGCGTGAGCGCGTCTATGCCGCCCTTGCTGGCTACATATGCCGTTCTGTTTCTTATGGCGCGCATCGAAACATTAGAGCCCAGATTCACTATCACGCCGCGCTCGGGCTGTTTTAGCATAATATTTACCGCCTCTTTCGACATCAAAAAGCAGCCCAAAAGATTCGTCTTTATGACTTTCATAAAGAAATCCTGGTCCATATCCTCGAAAGACGGGCCTATGCCCTGGTTGCACGCATTGTTTACAAGTATGTCTACCCTGCCAAAATTCTCCATTACGGCGGAAAATAGGGCTTTTACCTGCACGATATCGGATATGTCGCAGGGGACCGACATAAAGCCGCCCAAGCCTTTTTCGCGCAAGAGGCGCGCGCCGTTTTCGGTGGATTCCGGAGTAGATGCGCAAATGCACACTCTCGCTCCCTCATTTATAAAGAGCTCCGCTATCGCTACGCCCGTGTTTCTGCTTGCTCCGCTGACAATTACAGACTTGCCTTCAAATCTCTTCATAGTGCACAATTCTTATTTGTTAAAATAGCCTTTAGAACCCTCCGCCCGAATATCCGTGAGCGTTCCTTTATAATGCCTCAAGTCGTGAACCTGGTAAGGATGGGCGGCTATGGCCTCTTCATTTATCTCCAATCCCAAACCCGGGGCATCGGGAATCATCATGGCGCTGTTTTCAAAGCTCACAACTTCGTTTGTGATGTCGGCGCGCCATGGGATATCGGTGGCCATAGTTTCCAAGAGATAGAAGTTTTGAACGCAGGCGGCAAGCTGCAAAGTGGCGGCATTGGCAACGGGACCGCTTGGATTGTGCGGGCATACCGGTATGTGGTGGGCTTCCGCCATTGCCGATATTTTCTTTATTTCCATGATTCCGCCCGCATGCGATACGTCGGGCTGCCAAAAGTCTGCGCATTCCATTCTGAGGAAATCGAGATAGTCGAAACGGCTGTAGAGGCGCTCTCCCCCCGATACGGGCGTGGAAATTTTAGAGCGAACCCAAGCCAGGCCTTTTTTATCGTCCGGAGGAATGGGCTCTTCAAACCACAGTATTCCGAATTCCGAAAGGGCGTTTCCTATGCGCACGGCAGTCGGCACATTGAAGCGGCCGTGACCTTCTATAATTAGATGGACCTTATCGCCAACGGCGTCTTTGACTGCCGCTATGCAATCGAGAGACCGCGACAGCACCTTGGGGGATATATTCATGTATTCGCTGCCGAAAGGATCCCATTTTAGTCCGCTAAAGCCGCTTTCTACCGCAACTTTTGCGCATCTGGCAAAATCTTCGGGGGTTTTAGAGCCGGCAAACCAAGCATTCGCGTAGCACGGAACGCTGTCGCGAACCTTGCCGCCGAGAAGCTTCCATACGGGAACTCCCAGGTCTTTGCCCTTTATATCCCACAAAGCCATTTCTATTGCCGAAAGTGCACTCATTAAGACGGGGCCCCCGCGCCAATAGGCGTCCCTGTAGGCGTCGTGCCAAATAGCCTCTACATTATGCGGATCCTTACCCACCAGGCCGCGCTCAAGCTCCTTCATGGCAGAAACGACGGCATGTTCTTTATACTCAAGAGTCGCCTCGCCTATGCCGCTTGGTCCGTTATCGGTAAGCACTTTTACAAAGACCCAATTCGTTCTATAGGCGTCGCATACAAAAGTTTTTATTCCGGTTATTTTCATCGCAGTTCATCGGTTCAATTCGCGGTATTTTACTCCAATTAAGCGCACTTTGGCAATCGTAAAAACTGACTTTATTATGAAAAACTGACCTTGATTTTTTATCTGAAAATATTTTACTGAAATAAATGAACGGCAAAATTGAATATTTGTGGCATTTCACTTGCGACACCCGCTCGCAATTCTGGCCTAAGACCGGGCGCCAGAAATATTTGACTTCCCCAACAACGCTTGTGCCCGATAAATTTATAGGCGAAGGCTCCAAAGGCAGGATAGTCGCCCCTCCTGATTTGAGCGTGGACGTGCTTCCGCGCCGAGGCATTTTAAAAGCTGGATACGCCGTAACCCAGAAGGGATATTACCACAACCGCCGCGAAAATGATTACAATGCCCTTACAATAGTGGCAAAGGGCAAAATGCAGGTCTCATACAACGGCATTAAGCGCGAAGCAAAAGTCGGGGACATGCTGGCTATACCCCAAAACTGCTCTTGCCAGGAAAACGTTCCCTACGGACAATGCTGCGTATATTGGATGCATCTCGACACCCGCGGGCAATGGGATCTCGGAACTGAGACTTCCGTAAAAAAATCGAAAAATTTTAAAGACATAGCCTGCATATTTGAAATGTACGCCAGGGAAGTATATTCGCCTTCGCGCTCAATTCTATACTTGGAAAGCTTGGCCGACCTCCTTGCCGAACTCTTAAAAAGAGAATTTGAAAGGCCGATGAAAGCCTTGAACAAAACGGACCTCGACCTATATCTTGACAAGATGAGCCAAAATCTCGGTAAAGACTATAATAGGGAGACAGCCGCAAAATACTTTAATTGCGCCCCAAATTTGCTCGATTCGCTCTGCTTAAGACTTTATTCTTTAAGCTTTTCAAAAATACTTCTCAAAATGCGGATGAAAAAGGCTCTCGAACTTTTACATGGCAAATCCATGCCATTTTCGGAGATAGCAAACAAAGTCGGATATTCTAACACATCGTCGCTCTCGAAAGCATTTAAGGCCTATTACGGAAAGTCTCTTAGAAATTTCTAATATGGGCGAATAAAAAAACACCGCTTCCCTTCGGATGCGGTGCCGTCTAAAATTAAGCGTTTAGCGCTTCCTGCGAGTCTGACAAGCCTTTTAGCAGGCCCATGTGCGCTTCTTATGGCGATTAGCCTTGCTGCGCTTTGAGCGCTTGTGCTTGTTCATCTTGAGACGACGTTTCTTCTTGAGATTCGGCATTTCAATCCTTTCCTGATTCTTTTTTCAATTATTTGATTGATTGTTATAAAGTTAAGCAATTATGCGCGGCCGCAAACCACCCATAAAGTAAAATAGAGTAGTTCTTTCTTTTGAAAATACAATATAAAATTGCGCTTTTTTTTACAATTATCCAAATAGCAAGAACAGTATTTTGCCATACAAAAAAAGCGCGCTCCCCAATCCAACAAGGAGCGCGCTTGTAAAATTAAATTTAGGCTCTTTTGCGCCGCATTGCAACAAACAACGCCAAAGCTCCGAATATTGCAGCCCATTCAGCAGGCTCGGGTATTAAATTCAAATAATACCAGCCATTTTCGGCAAGCAGCCAATTGATGTCGTCGGCGTCCACCTGTTCGCCGTTAAAGCGTATGTATTCCAAAAGCGAATTGTCAAACTTGTTCTGAATCAAAACGGTGTTGTTTGAGAAATTTTTAAAGTTGATTATGTTGTCACCCGATAATGGATTTCCCTCCGAAGATACAAGGTCAACAAGCTCAAGCAAAGCCCTGGCAACCTCAGGCGTGCCGTCGAAAACTATATCGAGGGTTTGATTGCTGTTTGTAAAGGCAAATCCTACCAGCATATTGCTCCTGCGAACCTCAACAGTGTTATGATTATTTGAGCCGCCACTGTCGCGCAATTGAATATTGCGCGCTCCGGGTGCAAAACGCACGTCTACAGCGTCTAAAATCAAAGTGGAGTCGTTGCCATATAAAAATATGCCGTCCATATCAATCTGCGTCTGCAAGGTAACGGTGGCGCCATTATATATAACCATAGACTTTCCGGACAATGAAGCGCTTGAAGTTACCTGCATATTGCCATTGTCAAAACGAATCACATTGCCGGAATTTATTGTGCCTGAAATAATGGAGTCGTCAGTTATTTTTACTTGCCCGACACTAGTGGTTATGGAACCAAGAATATTAGAAGTTCCTTGCAAATTTACGCCCGATGCGGTTATACTTGCGCCGGATTGAAGGTCGAGATGAGCATCGGCATATGCAACAAAGGAACCGGTTGAATTAATTATTCCTTTTATATTGGCGCTCATATTAAATGAAGCGTTACTCGAGCCAAACTCTATATTTTCTGTGGCAGACATGGTGGCGCCATTTTCCAAAACAAAAACCGCTTGTGCCGATTCTTTTGTACCGCCATATACCTGTTGTGACCCATTTGTCTCGAAAGTTGTAGTTTTAGTGCCGTCGCCAATTTTCAGCGTAAAAGCCCCATCACCCAAATATGTAACAAACTTGCTAAGTGTACCCTGTGAATCTTCAGAAACTATTTTACCGTTTGAAATTACAGCGGTCTTGCCGTTACCAGTCCAACCTTGCTGTCCTAAAAACCTATTGCGGTTCGACCTTCCGTAGGCATCCTGGGTAAGAGTAAAACCACCCAAATCAATAGTCGAATCATTACCGAAGCGAAGCTCCACTAAGCTTGCATCTTCAGTAAGTACAACATCATTGTCAGAAGGAGATATCGCTTGGCCTATGGTAACAACAACATCTCCGGCGGCGCTGATGCTTGTGGGGTGCTGTGTCATGCCCGTGGTGGTCCACCAGTTGTTCATATTGCTCCAGTTGTAATTTTCACCGGAATATTTCCAAATAGCTTCGGCCGAATATAGTGCGGAGGCTGATAGGATCAAGGGTAATAAACTTATTGCCTTTTTCATAATAGGATATTTATTTAAGTGCTAAACTAAATTTTTATATGAATGAAAAAATGTCAAGATATTTTTTCATAAATGCATATAAATTATCTAATTGAATCTTCAGATCAAAAAATTTCCTTCAAACGCGAATATGAAATACTTGTTTAATTTATATATTTTATTGCTTTTATCCGCATACCCATTCTGCCACTCCGCTTCCTGCAATACTGCTAAACCATGGACTTGGTGGTGGTTCTTTGGCAACTCGTCCACGAATAAAGATATCACCACCCAACTTGAATACATGCAAAAATCTGGCATAGGCGGTATTTGCCTAATTCCACTTTACGGAGAAAAAGGCGACGAAGAAAATTTTGTAGATTTGCTCTCGCCAAGCTTCATGAACAAGCTTGAGTACATATCCAAAGAGTGCAGGCGCCTAAATATGGGCTTAGATATGACGATGGGTAGCGGCTGGCCTATGGGAGGCCCTTGGATAGACAAATTGCACAGTTCCAAGAAAATGTCTTCAAGTATGAAGCCCGAACCAACACA
>CALXOC010000152.1 GCA_944389915.1 uncultured Opitutales bacterium
GTCAACATTGAAATAAGTGTCGCATTTTACGAGGGAGGCAAAGTTCATTGCGTCCATATAGCGCGCGGCTTCAACAATGGCGTTGTAGTCGGGATCGTCCTTTGAAGGGGCGAGCCTCGGCCAACCGTGCATGCGTCCGACGGACAAGGCGCTGTGGTCGCACATTGCCGGTACAAATGCAACGCAAAATGTAACCTTCGGATTCAATGCGGCGCTTGCTATGGATTGTCCACCGCCTTGGCTCGTTCCATAAGTTACGAATATTTTGCCGTCCCATTCCGGCTGCGCCATCATAAAATCCATTGCCCGCATGTCGCGCATGAAAAGAGTGCGGAAGAAGCTGGTGTCGCGCGATTTTTTGCCGAAATGCGGATAGCCTTTGAGCGAAGTCTTCGATAAATTGTCATAAAACTCCTTAGGCTTGCCGTTTTCTATTCCATGGGCGTTGAAATCGAGGGCAATGAAACCTTTCTCGGCCCATTTTATTGCGCCTGCAATTCCCGAACTTCTCACGCCCGCGCCGTGCGGCAAAATTATAGCCGGACAAGATTTGGGCTTTGCCCCCTTTGGGCGCGCATAATAACCGCGCAAAAATCCGTTAAAAGAATCCGCTTTGATGTCGAAAAGCTCCACATTGGGCTTGCCGCATTTTACGGGCTTCATCTCGGCATTGAGCGCTATGCCGTCGAGAATTTTCCGCTGATCCGACCAATATTTGGAGAAATCTTTCGGAATCTCCATGCTCGGAGCTATTTTCTTAGGATCAAATGCGGCTCCCGCCAGCAGTTCCACCTTCTTTCCGCCCGGGAGCTTCGCCAAAACCCTGCAGCGCAACACGCCAGGTTCGGCAAGCTTTCTGACCGTAGAAAATGTGCCGTCCACCGTTTTACCCTCGAATTTTTCAAGAGGCGGCTGCAGACCGTCTTTTGTAATATCGCCCTCGATTTCGATGTTTTCCGGCTTTCCGCCTTTTATGGAAGTAAAGACAAATTCCGCGGTGTCGCCCACGCTGTAAACGGCGCCCTCTTTTGCCGCCTTCAAACGCAAGGTATAACCGTCAACGCTCTTTGTTTCGGCGTGCAAAATGTTAACAAGCAACAGAGACGCGCATAAAAATACGCCAAAAATCTTATCTTTCATATTATGTATGATTACACTTCTGTGTTGCATTTTCAAGCAAGAAAAAAAGCAAGATTCCTTGACAGAATCGCCATAAGCAAAAAAATCGCCTCTCAAAAAACACAATAGAGATGCAAGCCATAGTATTTCCTCCATACAAAAATTGCGCGCCGCGTCCGCTTAGCGAAATTCAGAAGCGCATATTGGAACTTAAGCGCAAACGCAAGGCAGTGATACTTGCGCACAATTATGTATGCGAAGACATACAGCTGATAGCCGACTACGTTGGAGACTCGCTCGGATTGTCGCGCGAAGCCAAAAACGCCTCGGCCGAAGTTATAGCATTCGCGGGGGTGGACTTCATGGCCGAAACCGCGAAAATACTCAATCCTGAAAAGACGCTTGTTCTTCCCGACCGCGGCGCAGGTTGCACGCTCGAGGAGCTCTGCCATCCGAGCGAACTCGCCGTGTTTAAAAGAGATTATCCCGACGCCCTTGTTATATCATACATAAATTGCAGCGCCGCTGTAAAAGCCCAAAGCGACATTATTTGCACAAGCGGAAACGCTCTCGACATCGTAAGGCAGATTCCCCAAGACAAGCGCATAATATTTTGTCCCGACAAGCACTTGGGCTCGTGGATAAACGAACAAACCGGAAGGAACATGATACTGTGGAACGGCTACTGCTGGGCCCATACCCAATATAAGGCCGACGAACTCTTAAGATTAAAAGAGGCATTTCCCGGAGCTCCCCTCGTCTGCCACCCGGAATGCCCGCGCGAAGTGCGCAGCACCGCTGAATGCGTATGCAGCACTGAAAAAATGATTTCTTTCTGCCGCGATTTTCCGGGAGACAAAATAATAATTGCAACCGTTGTCGAGATGATACACCGCCTCCAGCGGGAAATTCCCGACAAGACATTTATAGCGGCAACCGCGTCAGGAAGGCTATCGCAACATTGCAAAAACATGCGGATGAACACTCCCGAAAAGCTGCTCGCCTGCCTGGAAAAGCTCGAGCCCCGCATAGAGCTCGACTCCGCCCAGATGGACGCCGCACGCGCGCCAATAGAGCGAATGCTTGAAATGTCGCGATAGAATCCGGCCAATGCAGGCATTGCGGCGCCATGAGCCCGCCGGCAAAACATTTTATTATTCGTTTACCTCTATTTTGATTTGGGGCTTGCCCGTTCTCCAACTCTTGGGCACATTGCTTAGAATGTCCAAATTGGAATCTACCTCGGTGACGCTCTTTAAGACGCGGCGCTCTCCGGTTTTTGGGTCTATCCTAACGCTTTCAGAAGAGTTAGAACGTTCTATGGCAGGAGTTTCCGTACCGGCGGAAGACGCCGGAATACGCGGAGTGGAAGCGGTCACAGAAGCGGGGGGCGGTCCTGCGGAAGGCTTAGCCGAATCCTGTCCGCTAATGGGCTCTACAATCGAAACATTTTGATTCTCCGGCGTCGGCGCCTTTGAAGACTTCACAGCCCCCTTAAAGCTGACAGCCGGACGCTCTATATTCGTATCTGATTTTAAGAAATCGAAAATGCCCGACTCCCCGCCGTCGCGTCGCCCCCCGGCTTTCACAACCGGTATAGGCCCGCGCGACTCCTCCGCCGACTGTCGCGACGCCCCGTATTGGTATTTATTTATGTCCCCTATAGAGCGCTCCAACATTTCGTCGTAATTATTTCTAATCTCTTCCGTGCTAAACTGAGTTTTTAGGGATTTATCCACAAACCTTCCCCTATATTCCTTCCCCATGTCCCTCGACAAATTTTCATTTGGCAATTTTAGGCCGTCTTTGCGCCAGCGCTCATTATGGCGGGAATAATCCGGAATAGAGTCGTAGAGCTTTCCGGAGCGGTAATCGCGCCTTTGATTCATGTCACCAAGGTTGTCGTTCCTTATCAGGGCGGCCTCTTTGTCTATAAGTTGCGCGGCGTGGTCTTCATAGGAATAAGGTTTTGTCGAAAATTTTTTGTCGGCATCCCTAGCGCGCAGGCCGTCGAACGAGCTCGACGAAGTCTCGTATTTCCTTGAAAAGTTGGAATTGGCTTTGGTGAAATCGTTGCTCTTTAACGCAAAAAGCGCGGTGGGAACCGCGCCAAACAGCAGTGCAGCAAGAAACACTTTTCTTGGATACCGCAAAAGCATGCCTAAATTTTTACGCCCATAATTTCGAGTATGCGCTCGAGATCGTCGTTGCCCATGTATTGAATGCTTATTTTTCCCTTCTTGGAGCCGTGCTTTATTTCCACGTCAGCATTTAGGCGCGCCGATAATTTGCGCTCAATATCGCGCACAACAGCGTTGCGCACAGACTCCGAAGCCGCTCCCTGCGAACGGCGCGCAGTATCGCCTTTCAAGCGCTTTACAAGGGCCTCGGCTCCGCGGACATTCAGGGCGCCTTCTATAATTCTGCGCGCTATGATCTCCTGCTGCGATGCGTCTTCAACTCCCATTATGACCTTCGCGTGCCCCATGCTGAGCAGCCCCTTTGAAATATAGCCCTGAATTTCAGAGGGAAGTTTTAAAAGCCTGAGAGTGTTTGCTATATTCGAACGCGGCTTGCCGAGGCGCTGCGACAAGGCGTCTTGGGTAAGTTTAAAATTTACCATCAAGTTCGACATTCCCCTCGCCTCTTCAATCGGATTGAGGTCTGCCCGCTGCAGGTTTTCTATCAAACCCTTCGCCGCGGCGGAAGAGTCGCTTGCCGACTGCACGCACGCCACGATTTTTTTCATGCCCAAACTTCTGCATGCCCGCAAGCGGCGTTCGCCCGCTAAAAGCTCGTAAGTGCCGTCGGAAGACTGCCGCACTAACACGGGCTGCAAAAGTCCCTCAGAAGCGATTGAATCGGCAAGATTCTTTATTTCCGCCTCGTCGAAGCTCTTGCGCGCCTGATAAGCGCTGGGCGCCACCTTGTCTATGGCTATTTCGCTAAAGAGCCCGTGGGAAGAAATGCGCACATCGCGCACTGCGCTGGCGCCTATCGATGCCGATTGCGCCGATGCCGCGGGCTTTGACTGGGAAAGCGCGCCCTTTTTTACGCCTGCGCTAATTATGGAGCCCAATCCCCTGCCTAATGATTTTCTCTGACTTGCCATATTACTGTTGCGGAACAAAAATTTCATCGCCAACATGCAAATCCCGCGAAGGATCGGCAATCCTGTTGGCGTCTTGAATCCATTTTATCTTTGAATTGTTAAGTCTTGCTATCTTGCTGATAGAATCGCCCGATTTCACCGTATAAGTTATTCCCGTCTTTGGATAGTTGTCGCTAAAAGACGTCGGCATTGGAGCCTGCGGCACTCCGCCTATGGCCTTGGCAAGCTTTGCCATGGCTGCGTTTGTCTGAGCCGCCATAGCTTCCATATCCTTCTTTACAACGGCTATAATTTCCCGCTTTAAGGCGTCGTTTTGCGCCGATACTTCGGCGCGCACGGAGCTTATCTGCGTTCTGACGACATCGCTGCCGGCGCTCGCCCCCTGTATTGCCTTTATCTGGCGTGAAAGAGCTTCATTGTCGCGCCTGAGCTGCTCCACTTCAAGTTGAAGCTGTCCAACCTGCCTCTTTAGAATATCTGTATCCTGTTGGAGGTCTGCTATCGCCACGCTTTGAGCCGGCGCCGAAAAGGCCGCCGACATAAAAAAAGCTATAAAAGTAAATCTCTTTATCATATAACTCCCAATAAAGTTATTGTCTTAGCGAACTTTTAAACGGAGGCGTTTTCATTACAAGCATTTTTCTGCCCAAGTTCTGTTTTTTTGATTTAAAGCCGCAATATGCAAATCTATGGACAAAACACTTCTGCCGCATATGAAACTTTCGCCTAAAAAAACTTTCAAAAATAGCCTTATAATATTATCGGAAATAGCTATTCTATATAAAATCTTGCAAAAATTGACTCTTTCAGGAAATATAGGACAATTTGAAAAATAAAATTACATAAGTTATGTGTGGAATAACAGGCTACATAGGCAGCAGAGAAGCTGCGCCCATTCTTATAGAGGGACTTAGAAAACTTGAATACAGAGGATACGATTCCTCGGGCATAGCTTTGCTCCGCGGCAACACAATGAGCGTGCACAAGAAAAAGGGGCGAGTAAGCGTGCTTGCAGACGAAATACAAAACCACCCATTCCACGCCACAACTGGCATAAGCCATACGCGCTGGGCTACCCACGGGGGGGTTACGGACGCAAACGCGCACCCGCACGTGTCGAGCGACGGCGACTTCGCCATGGTGCACAACGGCATAATAGAAAACTACGAATACATAAGAAACTTTTTGCTCGGCCAGGGCTATACCTTTTCAAGCCAAACCGATTCCGAAGCGCTTGTGAATCTCATATCCTACCACTACAACAAGCGCACCGGCGAAAACACGCCAAACCGCTTTTTGGAAGCCGTCAGAAAGGCTCTATTGCATGTGGAGGGCACTTACGGCATAGCGGTAATAAGCAGGTTGGCGCCCGGGGAAATAATAGCCGCGCGCAAGGGCTCGCCCCTGCTAATAGGCGTAGGCAAGAACGAAATGCTGATTTCAAGCGACGTTCTTGGATTTGCCGGGCGCGCAAATAACGTCATATACCTCGACGACGGCCAAGTGGCGTCCATTACGCCCGACAACTGCGATATTATAACCATAGGCAACAAACAGATAGAATGCGAAATTAAGGAAATAGACTGGGCTCTTGAGAATGCGGATTTGGGCAATTACTCCCACTACATGGAGAAGGAGATATACGAGCAGCCTAAAGCTCTTGAAGACGCCATAAGGGGAAGAATATCCGACGACAACTCCACTGCGGTTTTGAGCGGGCTGAATATGAGCCCCAACGAGCTGCGCCAAATAGACCGCATACTTTTCTGCGCATGCGGGACGGCTTGGCATGCATGCTTGGTTGCCGAATATCTTATAGAGAAGTACGCCCGCATACCCGTAGAGGTCGAATATGCCAGCGAATTTAGATATAGAAGCGCCCCTCTCGACAAAAATACGCTCGTGTTTGTAATAAGCCAGAGCGGAGAAACCATAGACACCCTTGAAGCTCTGCGCGAATCGAAGCGGAAGGGCTTTAGAACATTGGCAATAACAAACTCCGTGGGCTCCACAATATCGCGCGAGTCCGACGGAGGCCTATACCAATATGCCGGCAAAGAAGTGGGGGTGGCATCCACAAAAGCATTCACCAGCCAGGTCATAATATGCCTGCTCATAGCGCTTTATATGGGAAGAATGAGGGACTTATCCTTTCCCGACGGCAAAGAGATAGTCGCCGCAATAAAATCCGTTCCCCAAATAGCCTCAAAAGTCTTGGAACTTGCGCCCATGATAAAGGAAACGGCAAAAAAATACTCCAAGTACGACGATTTTCTGTTTCTCGGCAGGCTTTCGGAGTTTCCCGTGGCCCTTGAGGGCGCATTGAAGCTTAAAGAAATTTCCTACATACATGCCGAAGGCTATCCGGCCGCAGAGATGAAACACGGCCCCATAGCTCTCGTATGCCCGGAATGCCCCACCGTGATTTTCGCCAACAGCGAAGACATACTGCCGAAGCTCGTCTCAAACGCGCAGGAAATTAAGGCAAGAAAGGGCCCGCTCATAGCCGTAACAGACTCTCCAAAAGCCTTTGAAGGCATAGCCGACGACATCATAGAGCTTCCCAAGGTGCACGACAGTATAAAGCCCATAATCGCCACCATACCAGTCCAGCTATTGGCATACTACGTTGCCATAGAGCGCGGGTGCGATGTTGACAAGCCCAGAAATCTCGCAAAAGCTGTAACTGTGGAATAGCGGCGTGAAAGTCTACCACCGCCATGGGGCTTATTGTTTTCCCGGCATGTTTTCACCGCCGAATTTTACGCGCCACGGGTCGGGAATATCCGGCATTGGCAGGCCTATTGAAAGGCACGAGCAGCGCGTTGTTCTGTATATGAGCGACTCTACGAAATCGGAAGTGTATTTCCCCTTCCTCAAAACATCTTGGAAGAATTTTTCGCCATACATGGGGAAGAACACCCTGCCCCAAAAATTTTGAGTCCACCAAAACAGGTCGGTATCGCTCATATCCGCCTTAAAAGATCTGAGTTTTTCGTAGGCGCAAAGCATGAAATCTTCGCGCATGCCTTTTACAATTTCGGCGGCTTTGGGGCCTCCTTCAACAAACATGCATACAAGCAGGCCCCTAAGCACCGACGCCTCTTTTGTGTTTCCGCAACAGGCCCGTATTACATGGGCAGTTGTATTATAAACCGCCATGGATATCGACATCGGGTCGTCAGCCGACGCCAATTTAAAGCATTCAAAAAACTCGGCAAAGCGCGATTTTTCCAAAAAATGATAGCGCAAAGTTTCGTGAAACAACTTTTCTTTGCTGCCGAAGTGGTATATCAGCGCGCTCGGAGGCACATCTGCATCTTCGGCAACGTCTCTTATAGTAGATGCCCCGTAGCCGAGTTTGGCAAATACGCGTCCCGCGCATTCAAGTAGATGTAGGCGCTTGCGGCGCCCCTGTATATTTGAAGTTCTCTGTTTTTTTCCCATAATCCATATAGTTTTCGCCAAAATAGCGCACACCTTTCAAGAGATTCGTCGTGACGGGCGGATTTTGCCGGACGATGTGCCGTATTTTGAATCGTACAAATATGCTTAAAAAATAAGTTTAAATATTGCAGCGCCTTAAAAATTCCATTCAATTTCCATTTTTTAACATGCCCAAAAGTCTTTTGCAAGAATCCAAAAATTGCATTCTAAACATAGGCATGTTATAGCTATGCAAGATTTTTGCCCGCTTTGAACTTTATCGAAGCGGCGGAATGGAGAATAAAAAAGCGGAGCCCGCTTTTCAAGCGGGCTCCGTAGCATTTTTAAATATTGAAGCGATTCCTACCGACACCTGCGGCGCGCAGCCATAAACAGCGCTATAAATCCGAATATCGCCGCCATTGTGGAAGGCTCCGGAACTGCTATCAAATTTACATAATAACCATTGGAGCCGTCCGACACTATCTCAACGTTTGACTTGTCAACTTTCACATCTCCTATGGTAATGTCGCCAAGCACTTCCTCTACAACTTCTTTTGTTGTAGAAGCAAAATGAATTGCATTATTTTCCCATTCGTAGCCGGATTCTATAAAAATATTGAGTGTTCCATTTTGGCCGCCTACCCCATTAAAAGTTAAATCGTAACCGTTTGTATAGGCATTTACAACGTCTGTTGTGGCATTCCCCCAAAACTCGGCAAAAGCTTGATTTGCATAAAGCTTTAATGTGCTGGTGCCAGTGTATGCAAAAACGCGCAATTTTCCGCTCTCATCTTGGAGCAAGGCGTTGTCGGCTCTTATTATAAGAGTACCTTTATCTTTTAAAGTAAAATACCTTGTAATAAATCCTTTGCTAACTCCCAAATCAAGAATAGCTCCATTGCCTACTTCTGTGGTTACATTTTCGCCAATGTATTTTCCACCAGTCATAATAAGCTTAGAACCATCGCCGTCTAAAGAAATTCTGCTACCAGATGCAACATATAATGTGCCGCCAGTTATATTAAAGGCAGCTCCTGACCCCATTTTTAGACCCGATATATTCATATTCCCGGCGTCTAAATAGAGTTTCGTATTACCTGCAAGTCGCAAGCCATTAAAATTTGCCTGACCCACTGAAAATCTAAATGTGGGAGCTGTTGGGGCAATATTTGCTGTACTAAGCCCTGTTGCATTATAAGTTCCAGATTCGCCCGTTATAATGAAAGTGCCGGTTGCAGTGTTGTACGTTGGATCAGCAAATATATTTCCAAGAGTTTCAGTGTAGGTTATATAATCGCCTATAACGAGGGTCGCTTTGGTCTTAACCGCATCGCTTCCTCTTATAGACCAGCCGCCGTTCCAGTCAGTATTCAAAGTAACGGTGATATTGTCGGCGGCAAATTTCAACGTTCCAGAGCTTGGGTCTCCGGGATTTACAGTTGTATCGGTATAATAATCTTCCGCATATGAAGCAGAGGAAAGTGCCATTAGCACTGAGATTAATGTAATTGTTTTAGATTTCGTGTTCATAATGTTATAGGTTCAATTTTAATAAATCAACAGTTAGATCTCTAAGTATCAATGAATATTTTTTAGAACCCGCCATTATGTCAAAATAATGAAACATTATGAATCATAAACACAATATTTATCCGCCGTCACAAATTTACAACATCCATACGCATTCCTATCTACAGTTGCCCACAAAAATGCGCTCCAAACGTGTATTTTTCAACAACTCAATAGCAAAGCCTAACTTACGGAAAATTATCTACTATCCAATCTGCTTCTGTTCCGTCTTGCCTCTTAGAAATAATTCCCATACGCAAAATTTCCCACCACATGAGGAAAAGTTAAGTTTTTAATCAAAGCATGCCCTGCCCAATCAGGTGGCCGGCGCTAAAAATTAATTGCACCAGAAGCGAATATGCAAATTAAGCCGAGCTCTTGTTGCCCACGATTTCTCCGGCCACAATAAACAAAGGAATGAAAACAAAGAGCATCGAAAGGGCGTTTACAGCCAAAATGCCCATAACAAAGGGCAACGTGCCGTCCCAGCCCAACAATATGAACGACGACACCAATACTCCTATGCTGCTTAATAGGGCTATTATATTCAAAGACATCCACACCTTGAATTTACCCGACCTCTGCCAGCTTATAAAGAAGGGGTTGGAAGAAAAGGTCAGCAATAGGGCCAATTCCGTCAATAAAAAGCCCACGCTTATAGAGGCATAGGTCATAAGGCCGTTTGCGAGCGCGTCAATATGGCGGTCGGCTATGCGGCCTATTGCGGGATTGTCCATGCAGAAAAGATAGGCTGTTAATCCGGCTCCCAAAAGGACGCCAAAAATAATCAAAAGCGAAACTTTGTAGAGTATATCGCCGCGCGCGGAAATTTTTACCGGTGTTTTCATCATTTTTTTATCGGAAGATTAACCCTAAGGGTAATACAAAAAAAATGGGAAAAAAAGCTTGCAAAAGCAATATAGGATATAACCCTATACCCTATATATAGCAAGGAACAATATGGCAGTCTGCAGAAACGAATCTGAAAAAAGGAAAATAAACCACAGGCTCAGGCGCATAGCCGGGCAAGTTAAAGCGGCCGAAAGGATGATAGACGGAAACGCCGAATGCATAGAGATACTGCGTTTGCTCAATTCCATATCCGGCGCACTCAAGGGAGTGTGGATCCAGGTTTTGAACGACCATCTCAAAGGCTGCATAAGCAACGCGCTTGCGCATAGGGACACCAAACTCGTCGACGAACTTATAGAGCACTTAAAGAGGCTTAAATGACATGAATGTTAAAAAAAACAAATTCGGACAAAATAGCGCAGGAATAGAATGTTCTAAAGAGAGCCTGGGCGCGCCCCCATGCCATAATCAATCGGCCAATGCGCCTGATCCAAAAGCGCAGGAACGCGCTAAATGCCATTGCTGCCGCGGAAAAAACGAAGGCGGGAAGCATGCGCAACAGCCATGCTGTTGCGCAGATGCGCAAAAATCCGAAACCAATGGCGAAAAGATGTTTTGCGAAGGTTTCATTTTAGCGATTGCGGCTATTTCAATCGCCTTAAGCTTTTTCCTTACGGCTTCCGATGCAACCCTACCATACTATCCGCTCACAGACCCTTCATGGATAGCGGTGCTTCTCTGCGCCGTACCAATATTTAGGAGCGCGGCAAGAGCGCTTTTTGCCTGCGGCCGCCTGACAAGCTCGGCGCTTGTCAGCGTTGCAATGCTTGGGGCTTTCGCTCTCGAAGCGGCGGAATTGTGCGGCTGGAGCGCGCATTCGGAACACGGGCACAGCTACATTTTTGCGGCCGCGGAAATCGCTTTTCTCATGCGGCTCGGGTCGTGGATAGAAAACCGCACGGCAAAGAAATCGAGGCGCGATATTGAGAAATTGGCAGACATGATACCGCCTGTCGCCTATTTGAAATGCGGCGAAGAAGAGCGCGAAATTCCGGCCAAAGACATAAAGGCCGGAGACGTATTGTGCGTGCGCCCGGCTTCGGTTTTTCCGTGCGACGCCGAAGTAATCAGGGGAGAAAGCACCGTCGACGAATCCGCTATAACCGGCGAAAGCCTGCCGGCAGAGAAAGCTGCGGGCTCAGCTGTGTACGCGGGAACCTCGAATATCTCGGGATACCTTGAAGTGCGCGCCTTAAAGCGCACGGAAGAATCCGAAATGGCGAAAATGGCCAAGCTTGTAGACGAAGCTTCGGGAAAGAGCGCGCCCATATCAAGAACCGCCGACAAATGGGCATCCATGGTTATACCTGCGGCAATAGTATGTTCGTTTATAGTATTTATAGCCTCCAAATCGCTGCTTGGAGTCGATTACATGGAAGCCGCAATAAGGGGGGTTACCGTGCTGGTTGTATTTTGCCCCTGCGCATTCGTGCTCGCTACCCCCACTGCAGTGGCGGCGGCTTTGGGCAATGCGGCAAAACGCGGAATACTTTTCAAGAGCGGAGAAGCGCTCGAAAAGCTGTCAAAGTGCAGCAGGGTATTCTTTGACAAGACCGGGACTCTCACCACGGCAAAAATAGCAGTGGAAAAGTTTTTGAATCTTGGGCAATTTGGCGATAAGGAAATTTTAAGCCTTGCCGGTTGCGCCGAAAAGCGGTCTGACCACCCCGTAGCAAAGGCTATTTACGCCTATGCGAAATCGCGCGTCGAAGTACCGGAGCCCGATTCAACAAATTCCCGGGCGGGTGTGGGCATAGAAGCGACCTTTGGCAAAAACAAAGTTTCGCTTCAAAGGCCAAACGCCGAAGAATCCGCAGCCGGGGCTATCCAACTAACAAGCGGGGGCTACACGGCTGTGGAAGTAAAGATTAACGGAAAAAGCGCCGCTTTTTTCGGGCTGTCAGACACTTTGAGAGACAGTTCAAAAGAGGCAGTTGAATCCATAAAATCGGAGGGAATCAGCTGCGCCGTAATCAGCGGAGACAACCTGCCCGCAGCGGAAAAAATAGCGCGCTCGTGCGGAATAGAAGAAGTATTCGCCCCGGTGCTTCCGCC
>CALXOC010000153.1 GCA_944389915.1 uncultured Opitutales bacterium
ATTATTCAAAAAAAGTATCGATGTTGGAGCCATGCGCCCGGTATTGCTGGCAAGTTTTGCCAGTATCACGCTCGAGCTGTAAAGAGCCGCTGCAAGAAATGGAAGGGCAAATACGCTCATCGAAAAAACAATTTAAATTTTTGAATTTCCAGCTCCGTAACGGCGCCAGAATACCGATGCACCTTTGGCAAAGCTTGCCTCGCTCTCCGAAAGTTCGAGCTCCGCCTCAGCCACAGTTTCGCCAGAAACATGTCCGCGGGCGAGTTCCCCTCCAAAACGTCTAAAAGCCGAAAATATTCTTTTCATTCGCCTCGATTGGCCTAAATCCTCAAGAAAATAGGCCGACTCCCCGCGGCGAACGTTGGCAATCCAATCCAAGCCCATGGACTCCGATATTGCGGCATAGGTTTTAGTCAAAGCATCAAACATCGGAAGGCGGCCCAGGGCAACGCTTATTGTTGCGAACTTTTTGCCGCATAGAGGAGACTCTGCCGAAACACCGCATGCCCCGATGAGATGCTCAGGCGTCCCGCTAATCAGAGGGAACAGGCGGTCAAAAAACAATTTCATTTTAGCGCTCATGCCGTAAAAATAAAGCGGTGTAACGCATATGAAAAGATCCGATTCAAGCAGGGAGGCAATCACTCCCGACATATCGTCGTTGAGCACGCATTTGCCGCCCGATGACACACAGCCAAAACAGCCCTTGCAAAAAGCGATATTTAGAGGACTCAAATCTATGGTCTCTACTTCCGCTCCCCCATCGACAAGCCCCTCTAACACGATATCCGCCAATCGCTGCGAAACCCCGCTCTTGCGCGGATTACCCATTAACAACAAAACTTTCATTTTGCATTCTCCGAAGACGCGAGAGAAATGCTCCCCGAAGCCACAGTATCGCGCTCCACCGCGGCTTCAACCGAAAACTTGTACAGCCCCCCGAAACTGCCCGCAAGAGTAGACTTTAAGGTCAAAACGCTACCGGGGCGAACGGGAGATATGAATTTCACATTCGCAGAGGCCAAATAAAAAATTTTTCCTTTTGCGCAATCGACATTATCCGACAAAGCCAACAATATTCCGCTCGTCTGGGCAAGTGCCTCTTGAATTAGCGCACCCGGCATAATTGCGTCTCCGGGAAAATGCCCCTTAAAAAAAGGCATTCCAGAACATATACCCAGTTGGCATACAATGCTTTTACCTCCGTCTAAAAGCCCGCATATCTTATCCACAAAAAGAAATGGAGGCCTGTGCGGAAGCAAATCTGTTATTTCAGGATATTTCATTTTTTTATGCTCTTAATTCCGGCCGCGCACGATTTCAGAAATTGCAGTGTAGGCGGCGTCTGAAATTTCCGAAGCGTTCTTAAAATTCCCCGGCTTTAAAATGGCGAGAAATTTTATGGAAAATTCATTGCCGGAAGGCGACAAAAAGCCCGATCCCCCCGCTAAAAAAGCTTTAGCGCTCAATATCGCAACCGGGGCCACATCCACCCCCGTACTGCGCGAAAGTTTAAATGCCAATTTCCCGAATCCGCCAAGCCTGTTTGGCGCTCCGCGCCTCCCTTCCGGAAATATTATGACATTGCGCCCCTCGCGCAATGAACGTTCCGACTTCTCGAAGGCCTTGCGCGCCGATTCCGGCGACCCCGCGAGCGCTATAAATCCGAAAAATGCCACAAGAAAACGTATGGTAGGCATGCGCATATACTTCTTCTTCAACACAATCACCGCGTCGGGAACGAGAGCAAGCATGAAGAACGAATCCATCCACGAAGTGTGATTTGCCACAAATATCAGATTTCTTTCGGGCTTTCCCCCCATAGCGCCGTAAATCCTGTCCAAACCGCACACTTCCCGCAGGCGATAGACGCCTATTTTGGGAAATATGTAAATCGTGCATAGTTTTAATGTATTCCTAAGCGCAAAAGACACGCATTTGCGCCAAAGCCTTTTTGATATAAGGCACAAAGGCAAAGTCAGCGCGGCAGAAAATAAGAAGAACAAATCCGCCGCAAAAAATATAAAATAACAGCATATCGCCTTTAACTTAAAGGACAATCCCGATCCCTTTCCGATAATGCCGGAATTTACACTCATTTTTTCATTCAAAAACTACCCCCCCCCAAATGCAAGAACAAAGGCTGCAGATCCCGCAAAAATATGCTCAAATTTACTTTTTAAATTTAACTTATTACATTGCAAACAATTAGGGCGCGCAAAAGCGCGCCCGTCTCCGGATTGAAGAAATAGAAAATGTATAGGGCTTTTTTTAAGAAAACATAAGCTATAAACCAGGCTCAGTAGCCAATACACGCCCTCCCACAATGTATTGCGGGGCAATAGTCGGCTTTAGCGTTATATTCTCCGCAGTTTCGCCTTTGCTTTCGTAGATTGTTTTACCTCTGACATTCAATATCTTAAATGGCTTTGCATCCATCGATACCTCTATGCTGGGCTTGTTGTCTATGTCAAAGCACCAAAAAGCGCACACTCTCTCGCCCGTAGGCGAAGTCCAATCTGCGCGACAAAATCCGTCTTTTTCCACATATTTGGGTTTTGCGTTGTTGCCCAACAATTTAATAACGGTTCTGTATGCGTGGTAAGCAGGCTTTTCAGAAAGATCCTTTCTCACCATTCCAAAATGCCCCTCATATGGCGATACTTCGCCATGGGAGCGAAAATTATATTTAAATACTTTTTCTATGCCTTGAGAAAATGCGTAAATGTAATCGCGCGCCAAGAACGCGGCCTGCCCGCGCTCGGTAACGTAAGTTCCCTCGTTTGTGGAAACGCATATTAGATTGCCCTTTAAATCGCTATTGTATTTATATATGCAAGCCACGTTAAGTTTATGCCCGTCTACAGTGACGCAAACCAAAGGAATAAACTTGTCCCCCCCCTCAAGCTTTGAAGAATCATAGTTAAAGCACCTGAACTTTTGTCTGTCCATATTCAAGGTTTGCAATTTTCCGCCATTAATTTCATCAGCGCATACGGAATTCAATATGCCTACCGAAGCAGGCATTTTTCCGGGATATTCCCAATGAGGCTTTATGTTTCCGTGCAAACGGTTGAGAACTCTACCACCCATATGGGCACCGCTCTCACTGTCATAATAGAAGGGATAGCCTCCGCCGGGATATATGACCGTTCCTCCGGACCTTATGAAATTTATAAGGTCGTCAACGTAATTGGAGGGAAAATGCTGCCCCATTCCCATGACAAATACAGAATTTGGCGATAATTTTGATATTTCAGAATACGATGTCTTATAAATTTTTGAAGCTTCCGGAAAGAGATCACGCGCCAAGTTAAGCGATGACGTTGTAATGTTATCCAATGCATATATTTTGCGGTCTTTTAAATCCAATCTCTCAAGCGCTTTTTTCAGTATGGTTAAGGACACATCGGAATAAGGCGGCGTTGAAGATCCTATCTCTGTGAGCCATAT
>CALXOC010000154.1 GCA_944389915.1 uncultured Opitutales bacterium
CACTATGCCCATGTCCAAACCCGCCGCCCGGGCATGATATAGGAAAACACTATGCATGGCTTCTCTCAGCCTGTTGTTTCCGCGAAGCGCAAAACTTATATTGCTGACCCCCGCGCTTGTGCGCGACTTCGGGCACGAGCGCTTAATCTCGCGCACAGCCTCTATGAAATCCAATGCGTATGAATCGTGCTCCGCTATTCCGGTGGCAACCGCGAGCACGTTTGCGTCAAATATTATGTCTTCGGGATCGTAGCCCGCACCTTCGGTCAAAAGCCCATACGCCCTCCTGCACACCGATACCCTGTCCTCGCGCGACACAGCCTGGCCGCGCTCGTCAAAAGCCATTACAACCACGGCTGCGCCGTATTTTTTTATTTCCCTCGCCCTCTCGAGAAACTTCTCCTCTCCCTCCTTCAGGCTTATGGAATTCACAACGCATTTCCCCTGGGCGCACTTCAGCCCCGACAGTATCGTATCGAAGTCAGAGGAGTCTATCATGAGCGGAACGCGCGCTATTTCAGGTTCAGAGGCTATTAGATTTACAAATTTCCTCATGCACGAAGCTGAGTCGAGCATAGCCTCGTCAAAATTTATGTCCAAGATGTTTGCCCCGTTTTCAACCTGCCTGCGGGCGACCTCAAGGGCGTCCCCAAAACGCCCCTCGCGTATCATTTTGCGAAACGCCATTGATCCCGTAACATTTGCGCGCTCTCCGACAAAAACAAAGGGCGCGTCGGCGTCGTCTATGGCAAAGGCCTCAAGCCCCGAGAGCACAAGCGCTCCGCGCTTCGGGCGCGGCCTTCTTGGAGCATAGGCGGAACAGGCTTCAACAATGGCCGATATGTGCGCCGGCGTTGTTCCGCAACAACCTCCAACGACATTTAAAAGCGAATCCGCGCAAAAAAGCGACAAATACTCAGCCGTCTGCGCAGGACTCTGATCGTAGCCCGACTCGGACAGAGGATTGGGCAACCCGGCGTTCGGATAGCAGTGCGTTCCGCATTCGGCTATTCTGTCGAAAGCCTCCACATACGGGCGCATCTTTTCCGCCCCGAGAGAGCAATTCAAGCCCACAAACATGGGATTGGCGTGCCGCACGCTCGCGTAAAAAGCATCTATGGTCTGCCCGCTCAATATTCTTCCAGAAGCGTCGGAGACCGTCATGCTTATCCCTATCGGAACGCGTTCTCCCCTCCTTTCGGAAAGCGAAAGGTAGGCGTATATTGCGGCCTTTACATTTAAAGTGTCTATGCTCGTTTCAAGCAACAGCAAATCCGCGCCGGCGGACAACAGTGCGTCCATCTGCTCCTCGTATGCAATGCGCAGTTCGTCGAAGTTTACGGAACGCGCGGAAGGATCGTTAATGTCAGAAGATATGCTCGCGGACTTGTTCATTGGCCCCACAGACCCGGCCACGAAAAAATCCCTTCCGAAAACACCCGCAGACTCCAATTCGCTCTTAGCCTCAGCAGCCGCCTCCTTTGCTATCCCGACAGCCCGCGCGTTCAATTTTGCCGTAAGCTCATTGCTTATCCCGTATTCAGACTGCACTATTCTGTTCGCGCCGAAAGTGCATGTAGTTACTATGTCGGAGCCCGCAAGAAAATAACTTTTATGTATTTTCTTGAGTATGTCAGGGCGCGCCACCGACAGAAGATCGTTGTTGCCAGACAGCCTATGGGAAGAATTTTCCAACTCCGGACAGCCTTTGTGAAAGTCGGCTTCAACAAGGCCCTCGCGCTGAATCATCGTGCCCATTGCGCCGTCGAGAAAGACTATGCGGGCGTCCATAATGGAGGCGAGATCCCCTCCCCTCTTAGAAAGCGGCAAGTCTTTCATTTTTCCGCGCCTCCGCCCTTGGTCATATGAGCGATAAGCCGGTCATTAAAGGCCTTGGCGCCGTCATGCCCCATTTGGCGCAAAGCCTGAACCATGGCCGCAACCTCTACAAGGCGCGCCATATCGCGCCCCGGGCGCACCGGAATTATAAAGTGTGGAATGGGAATCCCCAATATGTCGAAGTGCTCAACTTCAAGGCCGGTTCGATCCTCCACAACGCCGGGAGTCCACTCTATAAAGGTAACCACTATGTCTATGGACTTCTCGCGGCGAACGCAGCGAATGCCGAATAGTTCAGCCACATTTATTATGCCTATTCCGCGGCACTCCATGTATCCGCGGTTTAGCTCGTTCCCGCGCCCGAGAACCTTTTGGTCGTTAACTTTTACGCAATATACGTGGTCGTCGGCCACAAGGGAATGCCCGTGGTCTATGAGGGCAAGAGCGCACTCGCTCTTTCCTATGCCGCTGTCACCCCTTATAAGCGTCCCTATGCCCTTTATGTCCATCAAAGTGCCGTGAATCGACATTCTTGGGGCAAAGAGCCTGTCGAGCCTTACTAACATTTCGGCCGAAAATTCTTTGGACTTCATCTTTGTGCGCAAGAGCGGAATCTTCGCCTCCGTAAGCAGTTGCACCATCGCCGGCGTTGGTGGCAGGTTGCGAGATATTATCACGCACGGAATTTCGTGGGCTATAATTTCGCGCATCACCCTCAGCTGGCTTTCCTCGGGCAAATCCCGCATGTACGCCATTTCGCCCGCTCCAAAAAGCTGAAGGCGCTTCGAGGCGAAATTCTTAAAATATCCTGTTATTGCCAGAGCCGGACGATTCAGGGAAGGCTCCAATATCATTTTATCGAGGCCGTCCGATCCGGCCAATATTTCAAGCTGGAGTATGTCCTTGAAGAAATCGTAAAACTCGCGCACCGATATTTCCTCGGAAACCTTTATTTTATTGGGATTTAAAGCCATAATGCAAATCTCCTAACCGCCTCCATATGGCGCCCTACATTGTGAAATTTTCGCCGAGATAAAACTTGCGGCTCTGTTCGTCGTTTACAAGAAAATCGCTGGTGCCCTCGCAAAGGACTTTCCCGTCGTGTATTAGATACGCCCTGTCAACTATGCTGAGAGTCTCGCGAACGTTATGGTCGGTTATGAGAACCCCTATATTTTTGGATTTCAACCCCCTTATTATATCCTGAACTTCGGCAACGCTTATGGGATCCACTCCGCTAAAAGGCTCGTCCATTAGCAAGAACTTGGGACGCGCCGTAAGAGCACGCGTTATCTCGAGCCTGCGCCTTTCGCCCCCGGATAACGTGAAGGCCTTTTGCGACGCCAAGTGCGATAAGTTCAACTCCTCCAGCATCGACGAGACAAAATCTTTCAATTCCGACTTCGGTATGGGCAGGGTCTCCGCGACCGCCATGATGTTTTCATAAACCGTGAGCTTCCTAAATACCGACGGCTCCTGCGGCAAATATCCTATGCCCATGCGCGCGCGCTTATACATGGGAACACCTGTGATGTCGCAGCCGTCCAGAAACACTTTTCCCGAAGTTTCAGGAACAAGCCCCACAATCATGTAAAAGCTCGTTGTTTTTCCGGCGCCGTTGGGGCCCAAGAGCCCCACAACCTCGCCGGCGTCCAACTTTATGTTTACGCCGTTGACAACCCTTCTCTTCCCGTATTCCTTTACGAGATTCTCAGTCCTTATGGAGGCCGAAAGATTTTTAGAATCCATATTTAAAAAGCTAACAAACGCCCAAGCCCTTGCAACACTTTTGATGCGCGCATGAGAAATTTTCGGGCAACAACACTTAAAGCTTCGGCCCGAAACGGCGAGCTAACGAGGGCGCATTCTGTGAGTAAAGGCGTCAACCACATTCCATATGTGGACTATCCACCCCACCGGCATAAACAGGACATACCACATCGCAACACCCAACATAAACAGAAATCCCGCCGCGCGCCGGCCGTCGCATATCTGCGCCGCTCCGGGCAGCATTAGACTTATAAACGCCGATACCAGCGCGTCGTTCAAATTCAACGGAGCCTTAGCCAACCTCTGCACTTCCCCTTGTTTTCCCTCCATGTCTCAAAGCTAAAAAAGTTTTCGCTGTTTGTCAATCAATATAGCGCAAAGAAAAAAAGCGCCCCCCTTAGGGGGACGCCTAACAAAGATTATCTGGCTTCGGAGGTTTATTTCTTGGCCGCGGGAGCCGATGCGTTTATGGCCTTTATAACCTCTTCGGTTATGTCGAATTTCGGAGCCGCATAGTGGCAGGCCCTGCGCTCAAGTATGAAATCCGCCTTCTTAGCCTCGGCTATCTTTTTAATTTCGGCGTTGATGTCCTCCATGTGAACCTGCTGAACGCGCTGGGCGTTCTCCTGAAGGCGCTTTGTTGCCTGATCGGAAATGTTCTTCATATTAGTTTCAATCTGCTGAACTTCAACGAGCTTCGGCTGCCCTTCCGTTTCTGCTATTTTCTTCTTTGCGTCTTCAGTGAGAGCCGGATTATTTATCTTTTCCTGAACCGCCTGCAATTGCTTTATGAGCTCCTGCCTGGTCTTGTCCATTTTGGCAAGCTCCTGCTTGGTAGTCTCGTAAGACTGCTGTATCTGAGCGGAGGCCTCCTTGGCTTTATAGTAATTCTTGTACACCTGGCTCATATCCACGTAATATATGGTAGGCGCCGCGCAAAGCGCAGTGTACGCGAGAACTCCCGCAAGTATTGCTGATATCTTTTTCATATTTTTTATAATTTGATATTTTATATTTGTATGTGAAATTTCCTGCAAGTTCCAGTATAAAATCAGTTTTTTTAAAATACAGTGCCGAAAGAAAAATTAAACTGCATGCCGTCGTTGTTGTACGGGCCGGTTTCAAGGGGGAATCCGACGTCTATGCGCATCGGCGCGCCCATGAGAACTATGCGGAATCCCACGCCGAAGTCGGAATTGTAGCCGCCAGGATCCCAATCCCACTCCCCGGAATTGACAAAGCCTATGTCGTAGAACACCGCAAAACGCACAGGATTAAACAATTCTATGGAGTATTCTATCGACGCAAAAGCAAAAGTATTGCCGCCGAAAGGTTCTCCGGTATGCGGGTCAACAGGCCCGACTTTCCTGTATTTAAAGCCGCGCATATTGTAGCCGCCTCCCAAAAAGTACTGCTCGAAATAGGGTACCTCTTTGCCGCCATAACCCATAACCGTACCTGTTCTTCCCACCAGAGACAACACCTGTTTGCCAAAGTCGAATGTGGGAATCCACCAACCGGCGCGCGCCTCTATGCGGTACAGGTTTGTCTGACCAAGAAGCGGACCTCCGGCGATGTCCTGTATGAGCTCAAATCTGGTCCCCTTGGTTGGAATCATGTAGCTGTCGCGGGCATCGCGCAAAAAGGATAGGCTAACCTGAGATATAGAGCGCTCACCTATATCGCCGCGATCGCGCCTCATCACTCCGTAGGTTAACAGATCCTGATTTACGTCGTATATGTCAACAAGCTCAAGCTTGTACGCCAAACGCGCCTCAATCAACTCGTAAACGCGCTTGCGCAAGTAATTGTTTACGCCAAGGCGAACTTCGGAATAATAATCCGAGTAATATCCAGTGTCAGTTCTATATAAATCTATACCGTAAGACAGATTACGGTTAAAGACCCAGGGCTCCTCGAAGCTCAAAATTATCTGATTGCTCTCCAAGCCTATTGTTCCTCTTATCCTAAACTTTTGCCCGGCTCCCTGAAAATAGCTGTCATAATTTGAATAGTCGAAATTGCTCTGTGTAATTTCAACCGTTGCAACAAGACTCTCGACCGTACTAAAACCGGCTCCGAAAGTCAGGTTGCCCGTCCTCCCCTCTTTCACCACAACACGCAAATTCCTGCGGTGGGGAATATTTGTCTCCTCGGGAGAAAGCGTAACTTCGTCAAAAAAGCGAGTTTCCTTCAAGCGCTTCTCCGATGCCTTCATTCGGGCAAGGTCGAACACGTCCCCAGGCGCAAAAGCCAATTCCCTAATTATTACTTCGCTCTTTGTCTTGGAATTACCCTGAATATTTATGCTCTCAAGATAAAAAAGCCCGCTCTCTATAATGTCTATTATCAGGTCTATGTCGCCGGTCTCAAGATTTGGGCGGCGCAACGCTCTAACAATGGTGTCTATGTAACCGTACTGTCCGTAAAAAGTCCTGATCTCCTCTATCATCTGGTCGACCTTCTCGGGCGAAAATACATTGCCTTTTGTCAGGTCAAAATAATCTACAAAAGCCTCAAGCTTGCTTGCGGGAAAAATCTTATTGCCTTTAAATGTAACATTTCCCACATGATACTGGCGGTTGGGAACTATTTCTATCAAAATATCCATGTCGCCGGGATTGTCGGCGTCGGGGAATTCAAACTTTATTTTGCTCTCGTCTATTTCGACGTCGAGATAGCCTTGGTTACGGTAAAATTTGCGCAAATTTTCTATGTCGGTTTGGAATTCCTCCTCCTTAAAGCGCCCGTTGTCGGTTATATGAGATATAATGGGAATCCATGTATCGGTCTTCATCTGTTTGAGAAGCTTGAGCGAATTTATCTCTCCGGGCTTATCCTCTCCAAAGAGATAGTGCCATGTTGCACCCATAGTGCCGTAAGTCTTCTCTATAGACGGATCCCCCTTGAAACGGATGTTTTGCACCTGAATGTCCCCGCCCTCGGTTATATTGAAAATTACAGCCCCCGTTCCGGCGTCGTCATTGCGCTCCACGCTAAAATCAACCTTTGCGAGCGAATAGCCCTTCTTTTGGTAATACTCCTTTATCTTGTCAGCATCGCGCTTCACGCCAACCTCGCTGAGCGGCGCACCCGCATACGAATCTATCTGGTCTTGGAGCCTCCTTGAGGAAATATCCTTATTTCCGCTAAATGCTATTTGGCTTATCTTGTACTTGGGAACTATGTGGAACTCTATGTCCATTTTTCCGTCGGTTCCAACGCTGCGGTGCGCCTCTATAAGATCATACAAACCGCTGTTGTAAAGCGAGCGTATAGACTGGTCGAGAGCCTTCTGGTCAAATTTCATTCCCTTGCGCAGGCGCACATGCGCGCTGACAGCCTCCTTGGATACGTTCTTCGGCCCAGAAATATTGTAGTCTATGCTGTCTATTATAAGCGAATCCTCCTTAACGTCTCCGCCTACCTGAGCATAAATGGAAATTTGCGCAAACATCGCAACGCAAAGGATTGACAACTGCATCAATCCGCGCTGGAGGCCTAATCTATTCAAATGAATAAGCATTGTCTGTCTAAAATTGTTCGGTATCTCCGGAAATATAATTTTCGTAGCGGGTATAACTCCTGTTGAACAGCAAAGTTACCACGCCGGTGGGCCCGTTTCTCTGCTTTGCAAGCTCAACCCTTATTAACCAGTTTGAATTTTTATTTATTTCCTCATCTGTGGCAGATTTGCGCTGTCTGCTCAAGAGTAAAATAGCGTCGGCGTCCTGCTCAATGGAACCCGACTCGCGCAAATCGCTCGCCCGGGGATTGCGCGTCTCCTTTTCGCTGTCGCGGTTTAACTGCGCCAAAACAACCACCGGAGCCCTAAGTTCCTTCGACATAGCCTTCATTCCGCGCGAAATCTCAGCAACCTCCTGCTCGCGCGGAGCGCTCGAATCCGTGCCGCGAAGCAACTGGAGGTAATCCACAACCACAAGCCCCAATTTTCCGCCAAGCTGCTGGTTTAAACGCCTGGCCCTGGCCCGCATATCGAGTATTGAAAGGCCGGAAGTGTCGTCTATCCAAAGAGGGGAAGAGCGCAATTCCTTTGCGGTGGAATGGATATCCTGAAGCCTGTCTTTCTCAAGGAATCCGGATCTCAGCTTGTGCTGGTCTATGCGGGCTCTTGAAGCAATCATGCGCTGATACAGTTGCTCAGCCAACATCTCAAGCGAAAATATAAGAGTGGGGACGGGATTCCTACCAAACAGCGCATTCTCAACTATGTTCAAGGCTATGGAAGTCTTTCCCGTACCCGGACGGCCCGCAATGACAATCATCTCGTTCTGATGCAGGCCCCGCATTAAATTGTCAAGCCCCGCGAAACCGGTGGGAACTCCCATGATTTCGCCTTTGTTCATTATCATCGCATTGATATTGGAAACCGCCGCATCAACCTGCTCGCGAGCAGGTTTTACGGAATCTCCAACGCGATCGCTGCTTATTCCCAAAAAACGCTCCTCCGCGTCTTCGATAAATTGGTCTATGCTTCCGCGATTCTCGTACGCTCTGTCTATTGTTTCAACGCAAGTGTGTATTATCGCCCGGGCAAAGTACTTTTCTCTGACAATTTCAAGCCACTGCCTGAAGTGGGCATATGTCTCTATCCTGCCGGCAATTCTATTGATTTCAGACGCCCCGCCTATGCGCTCAAGCTGACCGCGCCTGCTCAAATACTCGGCAAGCACTATCTCGTCTATGGGGCGGGATTCATTAAAAAGAGCAATCATTGCAGAATATATGAGCTGATGCTCCGGCTTAAAAAAGTATTCCTCGCGTATCTTTGCAGCTACGCATGCGTTTACAACTTCCCCGGAGCCGTCGAGAAGTATGCTGGCAAGAATCCCCTCCTCCGCATCCAAATTGTGCGGCGGCAGGCGCGTAAGATCGCTCCCAGACGCGGTAGCCGGCGCAACTTTGCGGCGCCGAAGCGGTTTTTTGTCGGAATTACTTTCGCTCATTAAAAAAAAATCTGCACGCCGATACATTCCGGCATAAAACATACAAGTTAAATTGCCCCATAGCTTTTACAAGCAAAACTTCCATAAAAACTTGGCATATTTTTGCCTGGAAAACGCATAGCACGGTTTTGACGCTTTGAGAATGAAAGCTAAATAATTCAGAAGCCATGCTTTGTTTCCCAAAGAAAAATTCAATGCAGGCGCTAAAAAAGGAAGTTTGGGCTAATTTACATAAAAAAAGCGCCCCTCCGCTAAGCGGAAAGGCGCAAAAATTAAACGGGCTTAAGCCTCCTCTTTTTTCTCCTCTATCGGATTCTCGGAGACCACCTCAAAAGAGAAGTCAACCTTTACGCTATTGTGAAGCTTTACCGTCGCCGTGTGACGGCCGAGTTCCTTTACCGGAGCCGGCAAATGCAGAGCCTTTTTGGGGAGGTCCACTCCGTTCTCCGCAATTTTAGCAACTATGTCAGCGGCCGTTACCGAACCGAAAAGTTTTCCGCCCTCGCCAGTCTTAACGGCAAACGCAATGGACATTCCCTCGAGAACCTTGGCCACTGCCTGGGCATTTTCAAGCTCGCGCGCCTCGCGCAATTCCCTTGATTTTATGAGAGCCTCTATCTGCTTCTTGTTGGCTTTTGTTACGGGAATTGCTATCTTGCGCGGGAAGAGAAAATTGCGGGCGTACCCCGCCTTGACCGTAACCTGGTCTCCTTCCCCGCCTAAATTCTCAACGGGTTTTATCAATAATATTTTACTGGTAGCCATAATTTTGTATAAGTTTAAGTGTTTTTATTTATCAGAACGGGACGTCGTCGTCCTCGAGGTCGTCTGCCCGCCGCCCTTGCGAAGGCTTCTGCTGCTGCGCACCGCGGGGCGAGGAATATTCTGCATCATACGAACCCGAAGAAGCGTCGCTTCCTTTCGAGCCCACAAATTCGAAACGCTCGAGAACAACCATGAGCTTTGTGCGCTTTTGCCCAGACTGTTTGTCCTCCCAGTTGTCCTGGCGCAGGCGTCCTTCAACCAATATGGGTTTGCCCTTGGAAAAGAATTTGGCTATACTTTCAGCAGACTTGCCGAAACAATCTATCTCCACAAAACAGGTCTCATCGCGCGTAGAACCGTCCTGAGAGCTGTATGAGCGATTAACCGCAATGGAAAATCGGCATACGCTGGTGCCGCTCTGGGTTTGCCTCAACTCCGGATCGCGGGTGAAGTTCCCCATCAAAATAACTTTGTTGAACGATGCCATTTTATGTAGCCTTCCTTATGCCCGGAAGCTATTCCGAAAGAATTAAGACCCGGTTTACCGTCTTGTCGAGACGAAGTTTTTCCTTTATTTGAGCAGGAAGCGTGCTCTCGCCCTCAAAGGCAATCTCGACATAAATTCCCGCGGGGAAAGCGCGATCTGTTGTGCGCGCGAAAGCTTTTTGTCCCAGATTTTCCACGCTGTCCACTTTCCCTCCCACAGATTCTATTATTCCTTTGAGTTTTTCAACCAGCGTTTCAACCGGTTCGCTATATCCTCTGGTATCGAGGATAAATGTGGCTTTGTACTTGTTGTTATTCATAATATTGTATTGTTAAAATTTTTTGTAAAAAACCGCAAGACCCGCGCCAACTATGCGATTGCCCCTTCCGGAAGATTAGCCCCTTATGCTTTGTCCGTATCCATGGACGAAACTTCTGGAAGCGGTTCCCCCGATTGCTTCAAAGCGGATTTGTCGTCCGCATGAGATGCAAGCGGTTTTTCCCTCCTATTAAAGATGTTTTGAGCCGCCTCCACTCCCATTGTAAGCACGGAGGCAATGCATTCCTTAAACTTGAGGCTTTTTATAAGGATGAGATCGCATGTTGGAATGCGGCCGAGCACATATTCGGCTAAATCCATACGCTTGTCGGGTTTTGCCCCTATCCCCACCCGAAGTCTCAAAAAAGTATTTCCGCAGTGGCGGATTATGTCGTCCACACCGTTGTGGCCCCCGGCTGATCCGCCTATATTGAGCTTCATTCGGCCTGGCTCCAGAGCTATGTCATCGTAAATTACAAGCGTTTCGGATATATCGAACTTGTAGAAGGCCAAAATTTTTTTGATATTTTGACCGCTTAGATTCATGTAGCCGTTGGCAAAAGCAAGCACCGCAGGCACATTGGCAATTCGACATTTCGCCGCATATGCATTGGAATACTTTTCGTATTCGAGCCGCACTCCACAATCCGAGGCAAGCTCCCCGAGGAGGATAGCCCCGACATTATGCCGCGTTAAAGCGTATTGCGGCTCGGCGTTTCCCAAGCCTATGACGATTTTTATTGGCATTGCAAAGAACAATAGAGAAGTTGCATGCTAAGATGCAACACAATCTCATAAAAATACTACTTTTTGGCGTCGGCAGCGGCGGGAGCAGCCGAAGTAGCGGCGGCGGGAGCGGCGGCAGCCGAAGTAGCGGCGGCGGGAGCCTCTTCTTCTACCTCCTCTTCGACAGCGTTGCAGGTTACGAGAACGTCCTCAAGATTTGACACGAACTCCACTCCTTCGGGCGCCTTTACATCTTTCAAATGTATGGCTTCGCCAACCTTGAGATTAGTAAGATCTATCTCAATAAATTCGGGCAAATCGCGCGGACGGCACTTGATGCGAACTTCATGCTCGTGCACTTCAATCACGCCGTTTTCGTTTTTCACACCATAAGACTCTCCCGAATACTTGAGAGGAAGGGTTGCATGCATGGGTTTGCCGCGAACTACCTCTATAAAATCGACATGCACAGGCAAATCTGTTACCGGATGGCGCTCTAAATCCTTGAGCATTGCGAATCGGGATTCAGTACCGTCTGAGAATGACATTTCAATTAAAACCGCCTTGCCCATTACAGCCTTGAGTGTTGCAGCAAGCTCTTTTGCGTCTATAAGCAAGTTTTTTTCACCGCTTTCGCCATATATGACAGCCGGAATTTGTCCGCTTTTGCGATATCGCTTTGCGGAGTTGCCGCCTATTTCGGTCCTGATAGTTGAATTGAGATGTATCTGTTTCATTTTGTAATCGATATATAAAATTCTTAAAACGGCCCTTTATCGAAATATTGAGTTTCGACAAAAGCCCATTAAAATAAAAGGCGTGTACTTTATTTGCGCCACACGGAAAATCAATCAAAATTTTCAAATTAACGCATTTTTTAGTCCCGATTGCGTTCTTATGGGCAAAACAGTGTGTTATATTCTGCCTGTGGAGCGCAAAAAAAGGAAATATGGCAGATAAAAAATATTAAAAAAGGGAAAAAACATATTGCAAATGCCAAAAAAAAGGCTTTTATGCCACAAACACTGCAAAAAGGAGAGATGGCAGAGTGGCCGATCGCGGCGGTCTTGAAAACCGTTGAGCTGCAAGGCTCCGGGGGTTCGAATCCCTCTCTCTCCGTAGCAAAAACATAATGGGGACATAGCTCAGTTGGTTAGAGCATCTGCATCACACGCAGGGGGTCCTCGGTTCGAGTCCGAGTGTCCCCACCATTTGGCGAAGAGGCGAACCGCGTTAAACAGGGTCAACACCAAAGGTTGTGGAATAGGTTGATTTTTTAGATTTGCCTTTCATAGATTCACCCCGCATTCCACGAGGACTCTCAGTCTGTAATTTTCAAAGTT
>CALXOC010000155.1 GCA_944389915.1 uncultured Opitutales bacterium
GATGGGGCGCCATTTAAAAGAGCGCGGAATTTCTCCCGGCCCCGCATTCGGAAGAATTTTGTCGGAAGCCTACGAGGCGCAGCTCGACGGAAAATTTTCAGATTTGGCGGGGGCCATGCAATATTTGAACAAGATACTTGAAAATTGCTCCGGAGTGTGAGAAGATTTTTATTTCTTTCATAGAGGGAAACTCCGCCTCGATAAACCGCCATTTTCCGGCGGATAATCCCTTGAAAGTAGCAATATACGCTAAAACACCTGCATTTTATTCCGATTCAGCTAAAATATTTTTAACCATGAGCAAGAACAAGACGAAACCAGACTCAGAAAACCTTTCGGACGGGCAGATAAAAGAGGCCTTCTCCGAAGATCAAATTGTTGCAAATGCCGAGAGGTCGGCCGACGACATGTGCCACGAAGAACAGGCCCTCAATATTTCCGAATTAAACCTGAAGCTCGACGAGGCCATAGTGGAAGCCGACAAGAACAGGGATCTCTATTTGCGCGCCGTAGCGGATTTGGACACATATAGAAGGAAGGTTCAGCGCGAAAAGCAGGAGCTTTCAAAATTCGCGCTTCAGCCCTTTGTGGAGGAGCTCCTTCCTTCAATCGACCATCTTGAAATGGCGATAGAGGCCTCAAAAACATCCGGCGAGTCGAAAAACTTGATAGTTGGAGTGGAAATGGTCAGCTCCCAAATTAAAAAGCTGCTTGAGAAATACGGCATAGAGGAAATAAAGGCCGACGGGCAGGATTTTGACCCGAACTTGGAGGATTGCGTATCGCACGAGCCGAGCAAAAGCGTGCCGGAGAACAAAGTGGTGAAAGTGGTAAGGCGGGGTTATACATACAACGGGCGCCTAATACGCCCCGCGAGCGTGGTGGTTTCCAGCGGTAAGAAGGAGTAGCCATGGCCCAAGAAGACTATTACAAAATATTGGGCGTGGAAAAAAACGCAACGGCGCAGGAGATAAAAAAAGCGTACAGGAAGCTTGCGCTGAAATACCACCCCGACCACAATCCGGGAGATAAGAGCGCCGAGGAAAAATTCAAGCAGGTTTCCGAGGCCTACGAGGTTCTCTCCAACGATGAAAAGCGTGCTAAGTACGACCAATTCGGGCACGCCGCATTTCAGCAGGGGGGAATGGGAGGCGGATTCCAAGGATACGGCGGAGGGGGATTCCAAGATCCCTTCGACATTTTCCGCGAAGTGTTCGGCGGCGGAGGAGGAGGAGGCGCTGCGTTTTACGATTTCTTTGGGGGCGGAGCGCGCGAGCAGGACATCAACGCTCCTGAGCGCGGTTCCGACATAAGGATAGAGCTTGAGATAAGCCTTGAGGAAGCCGCCAAGGGTTGTTCCAAGACGATCCGCTACAATAGAATGGTTGAGTGCCCAGATTGCAAAGGCAGCGGCTCAAAAGACGGTTCGGCGGGCAGAAAGATCTGTTCAAAATGCAAGGGAACCGGAACAGTTAGAATGGCGCAGGGCCCCATACGTTTCACGCAGCCCTGCCCCAAGTGCGGCGGAAGCGGATACGTGGTTGAAAATCCGTGCCCGAAGTGCAGCGGAACGGGCCGTGTAAAGGAGCGCAACGAGGTAAAAATAGATATTCCCGCCGGAGTCTATACCGGCGCAAGGCTGCGCAAAGTGGGAGCAGGCAACGCGGGCGTAAACGGGGGCTCCTACGGCGATCTTTACGCCGTAATATTTGTTGAGCAGAATCCGGACTTTGAGCGCGACGGCAACGATTTATACAAGGCCGTAAAAGTTAAATTCACCCTTGCCGCCCTCGGCGGGCAAATAGAGATAGACACGCTTACCGGCAAAGCTGTTCTAAAAGTTCCCGCGGGGACTCAACCCGGCTCAACTCTTAGAATGCGCGGTCTTGGCATGCCAAGCATCCGCGGCTCCGAAAAGGGGGACCTGTATGTGCGCGTTGACGTTGAAGTTCCCAAGAAACTCAGCGAAGAACAGCGAAAGAAATTAGAGGAATTCGCAATATTGTGCGGCGACGACAATAATAAAGGAACATCGGAGCCATTCTATAAAAAGTTTTTTTAGGATACAAATTCTTATAAAATTTTTTATGATATTTTGCGCGCAAGTTTCTTGCGCGCATTTTTTTAGCCTAAAAAGAGAAACGCCGGCTTGCAAAAACGCCTGCATTGCGCTATCGGGCCGCGTCCAAACGCCGCGCAAAGGTATTTTACCGGGCGAAAGGCAAGTGTAAAAATTTCAAAAGCAAAAAATGAACTTGCGTTCATTTTCTCCAGTAAAATTTTGACAGCGCAAAGTTTTTGTGTTTTTATAAACGCAAAATCAAGGTAAAAGATGCAAAACGACATTCCCGACATATTGGCGCAGCGCTACGCCTCCAAAGAGCTTAGGGATATATGGAGTCCCGAAGGCAAAATTCTGCTTGAGAGAGAGCTTTGGATAGCCGTCATGAAAGCCCAAAAGGAGCTTGGGCTCGACATACCCCCGGAGGCCATAGAAGCCTACGAAAAGGCAAAGGGCATAATAAGGCTCGACGAAATAGCCAAGCGCGAAAAGATCACGCGGCACGATGTAAAGGCGCGCATAGAGGAGTTTTGCGAACTGGCCGGATACGAGCACATTCACAAGGGAATGACGAGCCGCGATCTCACGGAATGCGTTGAACAGCTGCAAGTGCATTCGTCGTTAAAAAAAATCAGGGCCAAGGCAGCCGCGGCATTGTACAGGCTCTCCGAATTGGCCCAAAAGCACGAATCCACGGTTTTGGCGGCGCGCACGCACAATGTCATAGCCCAACTTACAACTTTCGGCAAGCGGCTTGCGGAATACGGAGAGGACTTGCTTAGGGCACTCCAGCGCCTCGACAGCCTGATAAGCACATATCCAGTTCGCGGAATAAAGGGTGCGGTTGGGACGCAACTTGACCAGCTGACGCTCTTTGACGGCGACGAGAGAAAGGCAAGGGCATTGGATTCAAAAATCAGGGAATACCTTGGCATACCGCGCAGCTTTGGGGCAACCGGCCAGGTTTATCCGCGCACGCTTGACTTTGAATGCGTATCGGCACTTTTTCAGCTGGCCTGCGGGCCGTCGAGCTTTGCAAAAACGCTGCGCATAATGGCAGGGGCGGAATTAGCCAGCGAAGGCTTCGCTAAGGGCCAGACAGGATCATCAGCAATGCCGCACAAGATGAATTCCCGCAGTTGCGAGCGCATAAACGGCTTCCACTGCATATTGAGGGGATTTATGGAAATGGCATCGAACTTGGCGGGAGACCAATGGAACGAGGGGGACGTCTCGTGCTCGTCGGTGCGCCGCGTCATGCTGCCGGACTCTTTCTTCGCAATAGACGGATTGCTCGACACGTTTATAACGGTGCTTTTGCAAATGCGCGTAAACACCGCAGTTATAGCTTCGGAGTGCGCCCGCTATATGCCCTTCCTGCTCACTACAACCATAATGATGAAGGCCGTAAAGAAAGGCCTTGGGCGCGAAGACGCGCACGAGATTATCAAAGAGCACGCAGTTGCGGTATCCGACGATTTGCGTTCCGGAAAAATATCCGAAAACAATCTTTTGCAGAGGCTATCCGAGGATCCCCGCATGCCTCTCGACGGCGACGAGCTGAAACACATATACGCCGAGGGCTCCAAGGCCACGGGAATGGCGCAAGCCCAGACGCGCGATTTCTGCGAGCGGGCGAACTCATATGTTGCAAACTTTCCGGAGGCTAAGGCATACAAGCCCGGAGACATATTGTAGCTTCCATAAATAGTGCGCGCGCGCGAAATGTTTAGGATAAAAAATAAGAGCACAAAAAGCAGGGCCCGCCGTGCTATACTAAAAACGCCGCACGGAGAGATACAGACGCCTGTTTTTATGCCCGTCGGCACACAGGGCACGGTAAAATCGCTAACTCCGCGCCAAATAGAGGAATGCGGAACGCAAGTAATTTTGGGCAACACCTACCATTTGAACATACGCCCGACATCGGAGCTAATCGCGCGCATGGGCGGCTTGCACGCCTTCATGAATTGGAATAAGCCCATATTGACCGACAGCGGCGGATTTCAAGCCTTCAGCCTATCGAAGTTGCGCAAGATAAGCGAAGACGGAATAAGCTTCAATTCGCATATAGACGGGGCAAATCTGTTTATATCGCCGGAATCGTGCATGCGCATACAGCGCAACTTGGGCAGCGACATCTCAATGGTTCTCGACGAGTGCATACCATATCCCTGCCCCCGCGCGAAATGCGAAGCTTCGGTGGGGCGAACAATGCGCTGGGCCAAGAGGTGCCTCGACGAATATCGCCGCCTTGAAATGCCTGCAAAAGGGCTGCTTGCATTTGCAATTGTGCAGGGAGGGTGTTGGGAAGACTTGAGAAAGGCCTGCGCGCAAAGCCTATCGGGAATGGACTTTCCGGGCTACGCCATAGGCGGCGTTAGCGTTGGCGAGCCGGAAAGTGAAATGCTCGAGCAAGTGGACTGGTCGGCGTCGGCGCTCCCCCCTGACAAGCCCAGATACGTTATGGGGCTGGGAACCCCCCCGCAAATACTAAAGATGATAGCCTTGGGCGCCGACATGTTCGATTGCGTGATGCCGACAAGGCTTGCGCGCCATGCTGTGGCATTCACTCTCGACGGGGAAATAAATCTAAAAAACGCGCGCTTTGCCGAGGATCCCGCGCCGCTCGACGAAAATATAGACAGCTACGCCTCAAATTTTTCGCGTGCATACATAAGGCATCTTGTTAAGGCGAACGAGATGCTTGCGTGC
>CALXOC010000156.1 GCA_944389915.1 uncultured Opitutales bacterium
ATCACGGGAATGCGAACCCTGTCGGCAAGATATTTTGCGGCGCCGGCGGCGCTGTGCCTGACTATTATCATGTCGGCCATAAGGGCCTCTATATTTCGCGCAGTATCGCGCAGTGATTCGCCCTTTACCGACGACGAGCTGCTGGAGGCTACGCTTATAACATCGGCTCCAAGCTTGTGCGCCGCCATTTCAAATGCGGTCCTCGTCCTTGTGCTCGGTTCAAAAAACAGGTTCACAACCGTCTTTCCGGAGAGATAAGGCAACTTTGCCTTGTCGGACCTAAGCGAAGATTTAAAGATATCCGCAAGTGCGAAGACTTCGTTTATCTCCCGCAAAGATAAATCCTCAATGCAGGTTAAATCTTTGCGAGCCCAAGTTACATTGCTTAAAAATTCTTCGGCAATCATATTTTACCTTGAAGTTATTTTTTCAGGCGCCTTTGTCAAACGCTTTTGAACGCAAATTATAGCCCGCAAAAAAAAGCTTTTGCGAAACGGAAAGTATGTTAAAGTATAAACCCTGTTATGAAAATAATAATAGTAGGCGCCGGGGATGTCGGGCACTATCTTTGCCAAATGATGAGTGAAGACGGGCATTCCGTTACGCTTATAGAGAGCGACGACGATCGCGCCGACGAAATCGAAGACAATCTCGACGTGAGACTTATAAGAGGAAGCGGAGCCTCAGCAAAAACCCTGATAAAAGCGGGAATAGCCGACGCCGATTTCCTCATGGCCATGACCGCCCACGACCAGCTGAATATAGTCGCCTGCTCCCTCGGGCATAAACTCGGCGCAAAAACGGTCATAGCGCGTGTGCACGACCAGGTATACACCGACAATTCCGTTGTAAACTATCAGCGTCACTTTAACATAGACATACTAATAAATCCCGAAGCGCTCACCGCCATCGAGCTTGCAAAACAAGTCCGAAACCCCGAGCGCATAGCGGTGGAAGACTTTGCCCGGGGGCAAATAGAGCTTCAAGAAGTTCAAATTTCGAGCGAGGCCAAAGTTGTTGGAAAAACACTGCGCGAATTAAACCTCGGCTCCGGAATAAAAATAGGCTATGTAAAGCGCGGTGACAACCTTGAGGTGCCCACAGCAAACACCATACTTTCCGATGGGGATAAAGTGACCATAATAGGAACTCCGGAAATTTTGCTGAAAAACAGGTATCTGTTCTCAAACGAAAGCCTGTCTACGCCTATAAGAGTCGTATTAAACGGGGCCACGGAAACGTCAGTGTCGCTAATACGCAGATTGAGCAACTACAGGTTCAAACTCAGAGTAATCGAGCCCGACTTGAGAAAATGCAGGGATCTGGCCGAACAATTTCCAAATGTCACGGTAATAAACGGAAGCGCCGCGAGCCTCAGGCTGCTGGAAGAGGAGCAAATAGGCAGCGCCGACTACTTCATATCTTGCACAAAGGACGACGAGGAAAACGTCATGACCTGTCTCCAGGCAAAAAAGCTGGGGGTAAAAAATGTGGAGCTCGTCATAAACAAGCCGGATTACGAGCAAGTAATACAAAATATAAGCGGATTCTTAAATTTTGCCGCAGCCGCTTCCCCCAGGCGCGTTACGGTTTCCGAGATAAAGAAGTATGTCACGGACAAGAATTTCACAATAGTGGGCTCGCTAAAGGGAGGGGCCATAGTATTTCTGGAATTGAAGGTCTCACCCGACAGCAAGGCCGCCGGGAAAAAGGTGTGCGATCTCAAACTTCCTCCCGCATGCATAATAGCCGCAATAGTCGACGACTCGGAGTCGAAGGTTCCGGGCGCGCAGGATATAATAAAAACCGGAGACCGGCTCATAATAATTCTCGAGAAGGAAATGGTAAGGGAAGTTGCTAACTTCTTTGTATAATTGGAGATTTTGCGGCAATGAACTATTCCATTATACTGAAAATGCTCTCCATGGTGCTCGGCATTATGGCCATGGCATTTTCGCTCTGCGCGGGCATATGCGCCGCATATTCAAAGTCTCCCCTTGAGGCCGAGGCGATGCCTTCGTGGATATGCTCCGTAGCTCTTGCGGCGCTTTTGGCGCTGGCATTTTATCTGCCGAGCAGAAACGCGCCCTCAAAGCTCTATAAAAAAGAGGCAATGTGCATAGTTGGGCTCGCATGGATATTTGCGTCGCTAATTGGTTCAATGCCCTATATTCTAATTCTAAACTGCCCTTTTTCGACCGCATTTTTTGAATCCACAAGCGGATTGACCACAACCGGTTCGAGTGTATTTGGAAGTTTTGAAGACTTTCCCCGAAGTTTAATGTTTTGGAGGTGCTTTTCGCATTGGATAGGCGGCTTGGGCGTGCTGGTATTTTTCGTTGCAATACTTTCATTTCTCGGATTTGGCGGCAGAATATTGTACGCAAGCGAATCGAGCACCAACGCCGGAGGCGGCTTGGAAACGGCGCGAATACAAAGCGGGGCGTTTTCAATATTGTTCATATACTTGGCGATTTCGGCGCTTTGCCTGGCGGTGTTCAGATTCTGCGGCATGGGTTGGTTTGACGGCATGTGCCACATGTTTTCGGCCGTATCCACCGGCGGATTCAGCGTCTATGAAAACAGCATAGCCCACTACGGAAGCAACCTGATTTATTGGGCGGTAACATTGTTTATGTTCATAGGCGGCGTTAGTTTCGCATTAATGATATATATTGCTCGCGGCGATTTCCACAAGGTAATGCGCAACACGGAATTTTGGACTTATGTAACATTGATACTGGCATTCAGCGCACTGATATTTGCCATAATATTTCCTGGATTTTCAAATTCCTCGGCTGTGTTTGATTCGTTTACGAACGCCGTCTTTCAGACTGTTTCCATTATTACAACCACCGGGCTCTCAAGCTGCCCCTATCAATTATGGCCGCAAGCGGCTCTGGTCTTATTGTTGATTCTAACTTTAATAGGGGGTTGCGCGGGCTCTACATCTGGCGGAATAAAGGTATCGCGCTTTGTGGCGGCGCTGCGCATTACGCGGAGAAGCGTTGAAAAATCGTTTAGGCCGTGGGTTGTAAGAAACGTATTTCTCAACGGGAAGAACCTTAACGACAGCGAGACCGACTCAATATTGTCGTATATAGCCATATATTCGCTCGCGGCCTTGGCCTCTTTTGCGGTTCTTGCTCTGTGCGAAACGGAGCTCAGCCTGACAGCGTGCATATCGTCGGTGCTGACCTCTCTAAGCAATGTTGGAGCGGGATTTGCGGAAGTGGGGCCCGATAAGAATTACGGGTTCATGTCCCCTCTTTCAAAAATATTTTTATCAATGCTCATGATTATGGGCAGACTTGAATTTTACGCGATTTTAGTATTATTCATGCCATCTTTATGGAAAAAATTTCAATAGCAGCCATATGACAAAACTCGGAGTAAACATAGACCACAGCGCTACGCTTCGCCAGGCCAGGTACAGGCAGATTTCAGAAAATCCCAATCTGATAGTAGAGCCGAATCCGATAGAGGCGGCTCTGCTTGCCGAACGCGGAGGCGCCGATTCCATAACCGCGCATTTGCGCGAGGACAGGCGCCACATTCAGGATTCCGACATTATCGAATTGCGCAGGCGCATCAAAACTAAGCTAAACATGGAGATAGCTTGCGCCGAAGATATTATAAATTTTGCGCTGAACATCATGCCCGATTACGTATGCCTTGTCCCCGAAAACAGAATGGAGATAACCACGGAAGGCGGGCTGGATCTGACGCGCAATTGCGACAAAGCAGCTTCAGCTATAGAGCGACTCTCAAAAAAAGGCATAGTCTGCTCGGTATTCATAGACCCCGATGCGGCGCAAATAGAGGCAGCCAAATCAATAGGGGCGCCCGTTGTGGAATTGCACACGGGAGCTTACGCAAACGCGTGGGGAATATCGGGCGAGGAAAATTTTCAGCTTAATAGAATTTCCTCGGCGGCGCGGCGCGCCCAAGAGCTCGGCATAGTTGTTAACTCCGGCCACGGAATTAATTACGACAACGTCGGCAAACTCATGTCTGTTGCGAAATTCAACGAGCTAAACATTGGTCATACCATTCTTTCCAGAAGCATATTTGTGGGGATAGAGGAAGCGACCCGGCAAATGAAGGCGCTTTTGGAAAAATTTTCGGCATAGCATCTTGAAATCTGAAGGCGGCATGGAAGACGAAGGCAAGTGCGCTCTGCCAAGTGGAGACGGCGGACAAATTGTGGGCATTGGCATAGACATTGCCGAAGTCTCGCGCATTGCTTCAATGATAGACCGGCACGGAAACTCTTTTTTGGAGAAGGTATACACAGATACCGAACGGGCGTATTGCGAAGCCCGCGCCACACGCGCCATGAATTACGCCGCGCGTTTCGCGGCAAAGGAAGCCATGTCCAAGGCTCTCGGAACCGGATTCAGCCGCGGCATAAGTCCAAAGGACCTGTCTGTTGAAAACGACGCCTTTGGCGCCCCCAAAGCCGTGCTTAGCAAATCCGCCATGCTGCTCATGCATAAAATCGGGGCTTCAAAAATGCTCCTGAGTTTGACGCACACCAAGGAATACGCGCAAGCCATAGCCATTGCCATAAGATGAATATGTTCGATCCCGTACTTTCATGCAAAGAGGCCGAAGACTTTGAGAGCAAGATTTTCGGGGGACAAAGCTGCCTTGAAGCCTCCGCTATGGAGAAAGCCGGCAGAGCCTGCACAAAAACCTTTCTTGAAGAGTTTGGAAGGATAATCCCAAACTCCGCAAAATTGCTCGTTTTGTCCGGGAAGGGACACAATGGAGGCGACGCCATATGGGCGGCAAGAAGCATACTTGAAGACAGGCCCCAAAGCTCCGCCCTAATATGCATTCCAGACGATGCACTCTTAAGGCCGAACACGCTCTCAGCGCTGAACTCTCTCTTATCCTCCATCGGGAAGGATCGCGTACGGCGCATTTCGCACTCCGACATAGGCAATTTGCGCGCGGAATTCGATTTGTTGATAGAGGGGATTGCGGGCATGAAATTTACGCCCCCTCCCAGCCCTGCCATGGGCGACTTGATACGCCATGCAAACAGGATTCGCGCGCGCGTAAAAATAAGCATAGACATGCCTGCCGGAATTTCGGACTCCCTTCCGGAAGGCGAAGTATTTTGCGCCGATATAAGCTACGCTGCGGGAATAGCAAAAGCTCCGCTCTTTAGGCCTTTTAATAGAAAATACTGCGGCAGGATACGCTATGTCGACATAGGATTTTTCAATTCGGAGCATAAAGACATTGCCGATTGCGCCGAATCCGAAAGTTTTATTGTCAATCCGCGCGCATTGGATTTTCTAAACGCGCTCCGCCCCGCCATATCAGACAAGCGCACTTACGGGCATTTGTTTGCAATCTGCGGCTCACGAACCTACCCCGGCGCCGCGCTTCTGAACGTGCGCTCCGCGTTGCGCGCAGGAGTGGGACTGTTAACCGCATTCGTGCCCGAAACTTTGGCAATGCAATTTGCCGCGGCTGAACCTTCGGCCATTTGGGTAGGATGCCCGGAAGACGAGAACGGCGCAATAGCATTGGAATCATTGGGTCTAATACGCCGCAGGTTGGATTCGGCGCAAGCGCTTCTCGCAGGGTCCGGTCTTACAAAAAGCCCTGAAACGCGCGCACTTTTGGCGGAAATTTTGAAACTCAAACCCGACATTCCGCTTGTTCTCGACGCCGACGCCATACAACCGGAATTGCTAAATCTACTTGCAATGCGCGCCGGAGATTCGCTTATAACTCCGCATGAGGGCGAATTTTTGCGGCTTGCAAGCGACGCCTCCAACGGCTCTCTAATATCTGCGTGCCGAAAATACGGGACTACCATAGCCCTAAAAGGCGCCTCCACCAGAATCTCCGGCGGAGCGGACATAGTATACAACACGCGCGGCTCTCCCATATTGTCGCGGGGCGGCAGCGGGGACATATACGCGGGCATATGCGCTTCGCTCATGGCCAATCCGCACATTAGAGGCTTGTTGTCAAAATTTGAGCTTCCGAGAAGCCTAAAAAGCCCGATTTCGCTTGCATGCGGGGCTTGCGCAGCGCAATGGTTGGGGCTCGCTGCCGAGCGCGCATTTTTCGATTTCGGCGAAAATGCCGCGGCAACGAGCGACATTGTTGCCTATATTCCTAAGGCACTGCAACTGTCAACAATCTGAAAATATGACGGAAGATTGGAAATATCAAATAAAGCTATGCAGCCTTCCCGACATAGGCTCCGTAAGCGCGGCCCGCTTGATAAAACATTTTGGTTCGGCTCGCGCCGCTTTAACCGCCACGCCCGCCGAACTCTCATCTGTTGAAAAGATAGGGAAAAAAATAATATCGTCTATTATAAGCAACAGAGATTCATACGACATATCCGACGCCCTGCATAAGATGTCGCAAATCGGGGCGCGCTACCTCCGCTCTTCCGATGCCGGCTTCCCAAAAATGTTAAAGGGCATGGCCGACTGCCCCGTAGGACTGTATGTTTTAGGCGGCTGCGATTTAAACGCCCCTTGCATATCCATAGTTGGCTGCAGGAACTGCACGACTTACGGGCAACTTGCCGCGCGGAAATTTTCCGCCGCTTTTGCCAGAGCCGGCTTTACCGTGGTAAGCGGCATGGCCAGGGGCATAGACAGCGTTGCGCATTTTTCCGCTCTTGAAGCCGGAGGCAAAACCATAGCGGTGCTGGGCTGCGGAGTAGACGTAGTTTATCCTCCGGAAAACGCCGAACTCTATGAAAAAATAAGGCGGAACGGTGCCATTATTTCCGAATTTTCAATCGGAAGCAGGGCGGAAAGGCAAAACTTTCCCATAAGAAACAGATTGGTGTCGGGATTGTCTTTGGCTACCGTTGTCATAGAATCCGACATCCGGGGCGGAAGCATGATAACAGCGAGAATTGCCGCGGAACAAGGGCGGGACGTATTCGCCGTTCCCGGAAATATCGACAGGCCGCAAAGCAGAGGCTGCAACGCCCTTATAAGAGACGGCGTAACGCTGGCGGGCTCTCCTGAAGACGTAATAGACTCTATTGTGTTTGCCTCAAAAGTGGAGTTTGAAGCTTTAAATGAGAAAAACTTAACCGCGCAAGCAGATACGCGCCAAGACCGGGGCGGCAATATAAGCGGCAATTCTAAACCCAAGATTAACCTCAGCCCCGATGAAGCCGCCGTGTACGGGCTTCTGAAAGGCGGAGACCTGTCGGCCGACCGCATTGCTGAAGAACTAAGCATGCCGGTTCAAAAATGCTCCGCAGCGCTACTAATGCTCGAAATAAAAAAGCTCGCCTCAAAACGCGGAGGAACATGGTCGGCGCATAGAACTATGTAGGCGCGTCCGCCGCATTGCCGCATTGCACTAAAGAATTTTTTGCCTTGCACATTCTGCGCCGCAAAAAAATACGCCCGCCCCAAGCTATGAATTTTCCGATACGCTCAATTTGAGCCACTGAAGCAAAAGTTCCTGCTTTTCATCTTCCGGCAATTCCCAGTCGCGCGAGTATGCCCGCATTTTTTCGGAAAGATGCGACAGGCATATGGCCGAAAACACCGATAAATTGAAACTCTGGGCGAATCCGAGCATGGGAAGGGAAAATGCCATGTCCGCCATATTGCGGGCGCTTGGACTTAAGCCGGTCAACTCCGTGCCGACGAGCACAGCCACGGGTCTATCGACGGGAATATCGTCAATCCCGGCGGCGCCCTCCTCAAGAGTGGACGCTGCCAAGAAATATCCCTTTTCGCGTATTTTTTCCAACGCTGCAAGCGTATTGCGGCGGTGTAATTCCGTTTCGGGATAATCCTTACGGGTTCCGCCTTTTACGCGCTTGGCGTCGCCGCTGGTGTATCTATGGATAGTTTGCCACTTTGACGCGCCCATGTCGACCCGCCTGCTTAGGCGCAAGCTGTATTTATTTTCTATTATATGCACATCTTGAATTCCGAAAGCGTCGCAACTGCGCAAAACCGCCGAAGCATTATGCTCCTGATATACGTCTTCCAAAACCATGGTTAAACGGCGCGTTCTGCAATTCAAAACACGCAGCATTTTTTCATATCGCTGCGGAGTAATGCGTTTGGAGAGCCTGCTTATGCTTTCAATTTGCTTCATTGGCATATTGCTTCGTGGTTTGGCCTTGAACACAAACCCGGATAGGGTGTGTCGGCAAAGGGTATTGACGGATCCCTTAATAAAAATGCGTCGCAAACCTTCAGAAGTTCACTCATTCCCCTTGCGCGGCGCATACAATACAGGAACTCTCCGCGCGGATCAACCCCCAAACCCACAAAATTTAAAAACTTTTTTAATACTGAATCAGCGTGCAGAACGCCGCCCTTTGCAAGAATATTGCGGCTTAGCCTGTCTATGTAGAGCCTGACATCGCCCAATGTAGGCCTAAAAATATCGCTCCCTTCCAGCATCTCCTTTATTTGGCGAAAGATCCACGGATTTCTCACAGCCTGCCTGCCGCACATAACTCCTGCGCAAGATGTGGAATCCAAGACTTCGCGAACGCGCCCGCACGATACTATGTCGCCGTTGGCTATTATTGGAATATCCGAATGCTTTACCGCATAGGCTATATATTTGTAATCGGGAGCACCCCTGTATAGCTGCCGCACCGTGCGGGCGTGCACCGTTATAAAATCGGGGGGATTTTCCAATACGGCATCGAGCAATTTCGGGAATTCAAGCGCGCTCTCAAAACCGAGGCGCATTTTAACGCTCAAACACCCTCCCCATTCCGAGCGCAATGCGCGCATTAGCGATTTTATTTTGTCCGGATTGCGCAACAAACCTCCCCCAACGTTTTTCCGATAGATTTTGGGGGCCGGACAGCCCAAATTCAAATCGAGCATCGTTATTTCCGGATATTTGCCCAACTGCGCGGCGGCTTTGGCCATGTAAAATTCGTCTTCGCCTATAAACTGGGCGCACACAGGACGCCCGCACGGGCGGGACATGATGGCCCGCATTATGGACGCCTCGAATTCGTAATACTCATGTATGCGGAAATACTCAGCCACATAAAAATCCGGAGAGCCGAAATCCGCAAAAATAGCCATGAAAGGGGCATCGCTAATATCCTGCATGGGGGCCAAAAAAGTGGCGCAACCGGACTTTGAAAAAGGCGCAGGCATGATTTTATTCTTCGCCCTTTATTTTTCTATACGCCTCAGACATATCAGCAACGCTGTCCACTACCGAATCGCTCACATAAATGGGAGCGCCCGAGCGAAGAGCCATTGGGAATGTGTCGCTGGGACGGCCGTCCACTTCCACAATCTTTCTCCCCAACTCGTTGTCCATTTCCACTTGTATTTTTGTAAAAAAAGTGCCGTCGCTGACATGGTATATGACAACCCTCTTAACCTTGCAATCCAAAGCGTCCACAAGATTCAAAATAAATTCGTGCGTTAGCGGGCGCTCTGAGTTGTAGGCGTCAAGGGCGCTCTGAACAGCCATACCGCGCGATCTGTCCATGTAAATCACAAAAATTTTTGCGTCCGCCCTGACGAATACGGCATGGCCGTACGGAGTCGGGCATACGTCGATAATTTTTGCCTGTTGCAATCCGCCCATTAAACCGCGATATTAAGACAATATACGTTCATAAACAAAACTTTCGATTCCCCTATCGGCGAATCGAAAGTTAAAATAAGCGGCCAACTCAAAAAACATGAGAATATGCGCAAACGGGCGTTACTTGGCCAACTTTGCGGCCGCCTTTGCGAGCCTGCTCTTTATGCGCGCGGCTTTATTGGCATGAACAATTCCCTTCTTAACGGCCTTGTCCACGGCAGAAGCCAGAGCGGCTCCCGAAAGCTTGAGAGAGTCTGCGTCCTTAGCATCAAAAGCCTTCTTGTCGAGAGTCTTTATGCGGCTGCGTATTGTACGGTTGAGCGCCGTTCTCTTTGCCGTTCTGCGTATGTCTTTTTTTGATGATTTGTTGTTTGCCATTTTTTTAAGCTTTATAGATTGAATTTTGCTTTAAAAATCAAAGAACCGCACAATGAAACTTATTTTTAATAATAACCTCACCGCGCGATTTTTTAGTTAAGTTTTTAAGTCAATAAAAAATCGCCCCTAAACGCAAGTAAAATTTAACGCGATTTTACCGCGGATATCCTATAAATAAACCGCCCAATTATAAAACTACATGGAACTAAAGAGTTCGCTGAGCCTGCGTTGGAATTCCGGAAGATCAGATTGAGGCGGATTGTAACCCTGCACTGCCGGTATCAAGGCAAGCCTGCCCTGCTGGTCTAAAACCCATTCGGCTTTCCCGCCGTCGGAGAATACCACATCGCCGCTTGCAAGCGCTCCGGGCCTCTGAATGGAACTCATGCCGACACTCAGCGCCCCGGGCTGCCCCTGCGGGGATTCTCCGGAATTCGCATTTGGATCGGCTTCTGTATCCGCACTGGAGCCCAGCCCGTCGCCGGGCTGGCTTGTTTTAGCGGCATTGTCTTCCAGAGATTCTTCCCGGGGTTCGGGCTTGTCCTTTATCGTTTCGCCAAGATCGTCCACTAAAAAGCGAACGTCCATGTAGGTCATATTTAGGCCAAATTCAGAAGACAGCCTCTTCTGGATTTGCGATATGTCCGCGCCATCGGATATCCAACGCCTGACTTCTTCCACTTGAGATTCACTGAGAGCCATATTATTCAACAGGTTCGGCTATAAACTGTATTCTGCGCACAACAGTATTGCCGTATTCCAACACCAGTTCTTTGAATCTATCCTGGGAAAGCGTTCCCTGCTTCATCTGCGCGCGCATAAGCTTTGCCCCCTCATCAGAAATGCAGGTCATCGAAACATCGGCATAGGTTAAAGTGCCGCTTCTAAATTCGGGAGATGTGACATCGACGGACTCTCTGCTGCCGCTCTGCCCTATTTCATAAGCTTCGTCGGCCAAAATCATTTTTCCCACGGTCAAAGGCTTGCCAGGCGGAATATACGCAACCTTGTACGGAGACTCGTCAACGCCGCCCTGGTAATCGGGATCTTTATACATTACGGCAAAAGTAACCCGAAGGTCCACAACATTCATTGACAACAGATTTTCGGGCGCAAGCGCCCAAGAGCGCAAATCCTGTCCGGCCTGCTCCTGTCCCTCCTCATCTATGACAGTGCACGTCTTTGACCATACGTTGTTTTGAAGTGCCAGTTTAAAATCTTCGGAATTGGGATCCGGGTTGTAGCCCTGAACCGTTTCTCCCATGCATTCCATAGCGGTTGATTTCGGATCTATCACCGCACGGTAAAAGCCATAAAAGGCATTGTATTGAGATTCGTTATCGCCGGGATTAACCGAAGACTCCATAAATGGGCTCTTCAGGGCCAACTGGTATTTTATGGCGCAAACACTCCCCGGTATTTGAGCTGTATGCGCGGCGTCCTTTTGAGCCGAGGCAATATTGTCGCGCGTATAACGCGGGCGCAAAAGCGTGGGCGCATAAAACATTATTTGCGGCGGACGCATCGGCACCGTATCCATGTCGCTTTCGCCTGTGAGCGCCCCAACCGTTTCCGGATAGGCCACCTGCAGCCAAGCGCGGCCGTCGCGCTTAATTTTCAGACTCTCGAGATCCTCCTGTATAATATTGGCAACAACTCCGGCGTCGAAATAGGTTTGCAGCTGGCCGCTCGCCCTATTCCACGTTTTGAGAACGTTTACCGTTATGCTCAATACTCCAAGCACGATAATAGTCATAATGGCGCTGGCCGCCATTATTTCAATGAGTGTAAAAGCTTTTTTTCGCATCTTCATGTTAGCGCATTTTCATAATAATGTCCTCATATATGAGGCGCTGTTCATTTGTGGAAGGATCGCCGGTCCCGTTGATAATGTCGTCGCGCGGATCTGCAAGAATCTCCACTTTTATGGGAATATAGGAAAGTGCATATGTCTGGGCATCGGAACTTACGGCGCCGCCGGAATATTCGGAATCGTCGTCTATCCTGACTCGCTGCCCTTTCAATCCGCCCTGATACAGCGACAACAAGACGCGGTAAACTTCCCCTTCGCCCTTTTCCAAATCTTCAGTTGAAGGAGGCAACTTCGGACTCTTTCCGCCGTCTTCCGACGAAAAAGTGAGCATGCTCGAATTATCGGGGTCGTCCGGATTTTGGTATTCGTCCCAAAAATAAATTATATACGGCTCCGAGGGATTTGCCACCCACCTTAGAACTGTATCGAACTTTTTCATCTGGAGAGTCGTCTCTATGTTCGACAACAAGGAGACGGCTTTGTTCTGCTGCCTTATTAAATTGAGGTTGTTTGCGATTGCCACAAGCAATCCAATCATTGCCGAAACCGATATCGCTATTACGCCCACGGCCAGCATCACCTCCACAAGGGTAAAAGCTTTGCGCTGCTGTTTCATTGCCTTAAACTATCTGATAGTTTCCTGCATTTCGTCGTAGTCGGTGAAGGGAACTGTATTGCCCAAGCGCCTCACGACAAAACCGAGTTGAGAATACGGGTTGTCTATCACGTAATTATCGTCGGCGTCCATCCTGGCCGCCGCGAGCATTACATAAGCCCCCGGATTCATGGACAAGCCGTCGCTTGAGAAGAAATAGGCGTACCAGTCTCCGTTGCCTTCCGCTATGGAGGTTGGAACGGTACTCGGAAATTCGCCTATGTTTATGATGTTAGAAACTCCGGTATATCCGTTATTAAAGGTACTCTTATAGACTTCAGTTGCGGAAATTCCGTTACCAACCTTTACAAAAGCGGCAAAATCTGAAGCGGGCGGAACGTATATTACACCTTCGGACAAAGTCAAACCGTCATTAAGGGCAACCCAACCCAACTCTTTAGAGTCGTCCCCCATTACCTTGTAAATCACACCGACCTGCTTGAGCCTCCGCGCAATGTCAGGTCCCTTGTAAATAATGACGGCCACGTCCGTCTGTTTCGTAAGAGCCGTTGAACGGGCCTCATAAAAAGAAATCATCATTGAACGCTGAGCAGAATATATGGCCTGGGAGTTGTCTTTCATGTTGAGCATGGTTATGCCCATGCTCAATACGGCAATAATGCCTATGACAACCAGCATTTCAATGAGCGTAAAACCTGATCTTCGATATGCCATAATGCTAAATCTTAAAGTTTCTTAGTACCAAGAAAATACGTTTTCAGCGCTAAAGTCCGCCGTAGCTTTTTGGGCGTCCTTTTTTAAAGTGAAAACTATTGCCTTAGCCCTCAATCCCATCTGTGGATTGGGGACAAGCTCGCGTATTTCGGTTGTGGTAAATCCGTCGGCTATTGTCGGAAAGCCCTGCTTGATAAAGCCGTCATTATCATCGTCGACGCATATATATATGTTTGGATTGCCAAAAGAATCCACAACCTTCCATTGCCCTCCGCTAACCTTTTGAACGAGGTTGTTTGAATTGAATTCTATAAAGTTGCGGTTCTTCCTGTTAAATTCGCGCCTGTCGGACTGCGACAGCGGCCTATTTTCCGGATCCCTGCCCGTAAGGGCCTTTACGAGATTTTCGGAATTGTTGCCGTCGTCAAGATTGACGCGCTCGCGCTGGGTTAGAAATTTAGGGAAATATCCGTACTCAGTATTGTAGCGCTCCAATCCCGAAGCTATGTTTGTAAGCAAAGTCTTTGAAACGGAAGCCATCGCCTTTTTATTTGCTCCGGAAATAGTTGGAAACAACATTCCCACAAGCACGCCTATTATGGCTATTACTATCATTAATTCTACAAGTGTAAACGCGCGTCTTTTCATATAATTCTCCTTCTTTAAAGTTACCAGCAAGCAGAATGTTAACTAATTGTCTCTGCCTTTTATTATATTGTCTATGTTTTCCTCGTTCGATGTGTATTCGTCCATATCCGGTATTATGCCCGTTGTGTACATGGACTGCGAATTCTGCGCTTTTTTATCGGGCCCTTTAGAAAGCAATATAAAGCCCGGGGAGCGCCAAGTAGTGGCAAAAGAACCCACGGTATTGGCTATGTTATAAAAGTAAAGGTAGGGCTCATTCCATGGATCGGCTATGTACACGCCGCTCTTTTCCGGATCCACATCGTCGGAAAATTCGTCGCCCGGATCGCGCAACAATAGCTTGGTTGCGTCAATGAAAGGCTTACGCGGGCGGGGCGTGTCAACCATCATGACCTGGTCGTCCCTTAATCTGAGCATCATTTTTCCGACAAGGCATTTGTAAAGGTCGCCACCCGCTGTCTTTTCCCCGGTTGTTGAGCTTATGCGCGGATACCCGCCGTACTGGGCGTTAAACGCCTCCAATCCAGTGGCAATCAGCTCCATGTCGACCGTCGCTCGCGCGCGTCCGCGCGTGTCGCCAACGGAGGTCAACATCTGGGTTGTAACCCCCATTAAAAGCGCAAGTATTCCTATTACTAAGAGAATTTCAATAAGGGTAAAGGCCTTGCGCTTCGAGGGGAATCGCTTTGGGGTAAATGCATTTTTATTCATCTGCGGAAATTGCATAACCGCGCCGCATGGCAATGTCAAATTTTTACTTTTCAAAATTGGAGGATTTTTTACATAGGGCAAATATTTCCTCCTTTAAGCGCGGAATTCCGTCTTCCGTAAGGCAGGATATTGCAATAATGTCAAGTTTCGGAAACTTTTTTTTGAATGCGCGCAAATTTTTTGGCGCGTCTGCTTCGTCCATCTTGTTGGCGGCAACTATCATCGGCTTTTTTACAAGCGCCGGAGAATACAGGCGCAATTCGTTCATCAGGCTCTCGTAGTCGTCGGAGGGATTTCTTCCGTCTGTGCCCTGCATGTCCAACATCAGCACAAGCACTTTGCAACGCTCTATGTGCCGCAAGAATTTATGCCCCAAACCGCGGTTGTCGCTTGCTCCGTCTATAAGCCCGGGTATGTCGGCCAACTTTAGAGTGCAATAATGCTCCGGATATTCCAAAGTCCCTATATTGACATGCAAAGTAGTAAAAGGATATGCCCCGACTTTCGGAGTGGCCTTGGTTATCAAACGGACAAGAGAGGATTTCCCCGCATTGGGATAACCTACCAGCCCGGCGTCGGCTATGCTTTTTAATACGAGCTTAAAATCCCCGCTTTCCCCTTCTCCGCCATATGTAAATTGCCTTGGAGCCCTGTTTGTGGAGCTCTTAAAATGGACATTGCCAAGTCCGCCTTTGCCGCCGCGCAAGAGCACTATCTTCTCCCCATGGCGCAAAATTTCAGCTACAAGCCCGCCGCTTTCAATATCGTATATTACGGTGCCCGGAGGAACCCTTAGCTCGGCGTCGGCGCCGGAAGCTCCGGTCTTTTGGCGCCCGCCCCCGTTAGCGCCGTCTCCGGCGCGCAAGTTGGGGGAAAAGCGATAGCGCTCGAGATCTCCTATATTCTCGTCGCCTACGGCTACTATGTTTCCCCCATTGCCGCCGTCCCCGCCGTCGGGCCCGCCAAGCGGTATGAATTTCTCGCGCCTAAAGCCCGCGCTTCCGTTCCCTCCATTGCCGGCTTTTAAAGATACGTTCGCCTCGTCAACAAACATGTTTCAGTCTCTTTTAAATATTGTTTGCCAATTCCGCGCGCCAATTCGCAATTTGTTCGGAAATCTGCTTTGGCCCAGGCATTCCTATCTTTTCCCTCATGGCAAAGGCGCGCTTCAAATCGAAAACACTGCGCCACGATTTGTCGGCCTGGGGGCATATTTCAAATATGCTGGCGTCGTCGAGCTGGTCTATGGGCGTTTTTAACTTTTCAGAAAGGGCCACTATTGCGCCCACCATGTGGTGCGCCTTTCTGAACGGAACACCGCGCATTACAAAGTAATCGGCCAAATCGGTCGCCAAAAGGAGCGGATCTGACACCGCCTCCGCGCACTTGTCTCTTCTGAATTCTATTTTCGGCGCGCACTCCCTCAAAACTTCCACGCACAATAGCGCCTGAGAGAAAGAATCGAATACGGGCGGCTTGTCCTCTTGAAGATCTCTGTTATAGGTCATGGGCAAGGCTTTTACCAAGGCGAAAAGCGCCGAGAGATTGCCTATAAGCCGCGCGGATTTTCCGCGAGTCAATTCAAAGGAATCCGGATTCTTTTTTTGCGGCATTAGCGACGACCCTGTCGTAAACTCGTCGGGAAGCCTTACAAAAGCAAACTCCGAAGAATTCCAAATTACCACATCCTCCGACACGCGCGAGAGATGCACCCCAAGCACCGCGCATGCAAAGGCGAATTCCAGAAAGCAGTCTCTGTCGGCAACCGCGTCCATGCTGTTGCCCGTGAGAACGGGCTCTCCGCTGTCGGGATCCACAAAGCCGAGGGCCGAGGCGGTTTCGAGCCTGTCGATAGGAAGTGTAGTTCCGGCTATTGCCCCGCTTCCAAGCGGACACACGTTCGCGCCCTCAAGGCAGAATTTAAAGCGCTCGACGTCTCTTGCGAACATTTCCACCCACGCCAAGATATGGTGCGCAGCGCTCACTGGCTGGGCGCGCTGAAGGTGGGTATATCCCGGTATAAAGACCTCCCTGTTTTTGTCCGCCAAGTCCACGAGTTCAAGCATGAGCAAGCGCAGCGCCGACAGCATTTCGGAACATGCATATTTGAAGAATAAACGCATGTCCAAAGCTATTTGGTCGTTGCGGCTGCGTGCGGTATGGAGCTTTGCGGCGACCGGCACTTCCGAGGTGAGAGCCTGCTCTATGTTCATATGCACGTCTTCGAGGCTCTCGCTCCATTTAAAGTCCCCGGACTCTATTTTTTTTAGGATTTTTTTGAGCCCCCGCTCTATCTGCGAAAATTCCGATTTGCCCAGTATTCCTATTTTGCAAAGCATTCTTGCATGCGCAATGGAGCCCTGAACGTCAAAGCGGGCCAAAATCTTGTCAAAAGACACCGACTCGCCGAAATGCAGCATTAATTCACTGGGGCCGCATGAGAATCTTCCGCCCCAAGTGGCCTGCTCTTTACCATTCTTTTTCATCGCATAAAATCTACAATCCGCATCGGAGTTTACAAGTCAAAAAGCAATCTTGCACGCCCCCGGCCTTCCGATTTTTAAAGTAAATACAGACTTGCCCGAATCGGCCTTAGCCCTTACAATGCGGCCTAAAATTTTTACCATGACAAGCGCGTTTGGTACAACTGACACCGCAGTGCTGTTGGCATACTTTGTATTTACAATGGCCGTGGGCTTGGCGGCCGCCCGGAAAGGGAACTCGGTCGAGGGATTTATAGCCGCCGACAGGGCCCTTCCCGGATGGCTTACGGGGCTATCAATACTCGGCTCCTTTGTCAGCAGCATAAGTTTTCTCGCCCTTCCCGGAAAGTCTTTCGCTTCCGACTGGAATCCCTTTGTATGGAGCCTTTCAATGCCGATAGCGACATGGATTTCCGTGAAATATTTCGTGCCCTTTTACAGAAGGGCCGGAAGCGTGTCGGCTTACGAGCATCTGGAAAAACGCTTTGGCGCATGGGCGCGGAGCTATCCGGCAATATGCTATCTTTTAACTCAACTATCCCGCATCGGCGCTGTTACATACCTGATGGCGCTTCCCATGAGCGTGCTACTGGGTTGGGATATTTTCGACATAATTATAATCACCGGAATCGCCGTTACTTTTTATTCATTCATAGGCGGAATAGTCGCCGTGATATGGACCGAAGCGCTTCAAACCGCTGTGCTTATCGCCGGAGCCCTGCTTTGCGCGGCTATAACCACATTTTCTGTACCCGGGGGGCCGTCTCAAATATTTTACACAGCCGCGGAATACGGAAAATTTTCCTTGGGAAGCTTTTCCTTAACAAATCTCGCCGAAACCACATTCATGGTAACTTTAATTTACGGGCTTTTCATAAACCTGCAAAATTTCGGCATAGACCAAAATTACGTACAGCGCTATATAACTGCCAAAAGCGACCGCGAAGCGGAAAAGGGCCTGTGGATAGGCGGCTTGACATACCTGCCGCTTTCGGCGGTTTTTTTCTATATAGGGACCGCTTTGTTTTGCTACTACAACGCCTTTCCGGATTTGCTTCCGGCAGAATACGCAAATAAGCCCGATTATGTATTCCCGTACTTTATGGCAACCGAACTCCCGACGGGATTTAGGGGGCTTCTGATAGCAGCCGTATTTGCCGCCGCAATGAGCACAATATCGTGCAGCATAAACTCCTCGGCAACCGTGCTATTGGAGGACTTTTTTAAGCGATACGTCATGCCGAATGCCGGACATAGGGCGTCAATGCTTTTTTTGAGGCTCTCCACTCTGCTTTGGGGCGGAATAGGAACGTGCATAGCCCTCGCGTTTACAAGATCGAAAAACGCCCTCGACGCATGGTGGATTCTAGCCGGGATATTCAGCGGAGGAATGCTGGGGCTTTTCCTATTGGGAATCATCTCAAAACGCGCAAGTTCTCCGGCTGCGCTCGCGGGCGTCGCATTCGGCCTGTGCATAATAGCGTGGATGACCCTGGCAGGGAAAATTCCAATACTGCCTCCGTGCCCCTTTAATCCCTATTTAATTCCAGTCTTCGGCACATGCGCAATTTTTGCGGGCGGATTCGCCGCTTCAATTTTATTTTCGCGCATCAAAGGGAAAAAATAAGCGCAAGCCCAAAGCGATGCCAGCAAAAGAACGCCGGGCGCTCGGCCTTTGCCTACACCCAATCGGAATCGCGCCAAATTAGAGAATTAGCTATGGAGCGCGCAAAAAAAGGCCCCCTGTATATCATGCCTGTGTATATTTGAACCAGACTCGCCCCGGCATTCATCATCATGCCCGCCCGGACGGTATCGGTTATGCCGCCTACTCCTATGATTGGAAGCTTGCCGTCGGTGGCTTTGGATATGTATTTTACTATTTCCAAAGATTTTTCAAAGAGCGGCGCTCCGCTCAAGCCCCCGCCTTTCTCCATTTCGGGATAAGCTTCGCGGTCGACTGTCGTATTGGTTGCGCATATGCCGTCAAATCTCAACTCGAAAAGTATGGATAATATGGAATCTATATCCGCGAAGCTAAGATCGGGAGCTATTTTTAAAACTACTGGAATTTTGCCGACTCCCAATTTCTTCGAGCGGTCCTCATTAGCCTTTGATATTGCGCCTAAGAGGTTGGGAAGGAAATCCCTGCCCTGCAAGCGCCTCAATTCCGGCGTATTGGGGCTGCTTACATTTATTACAAAAAAGTCCGCAAAGTCCGCCAAAGTATTGAAACTAAAAATATAATCCTGCGCCGCATCTTCGAGAGGGGTAATTTTTGATTTTCCAATGTTTATTCCCACAGGGAATTTGCGCTTTGAACGCGGAGCCTTTCCAAAAGCCGAAGCCAAGCGCTTTGCTATTTCCTCGGCGCCGTCGTTCGGAAATCCGCAAGAATTCACAACGGCCTCGTATTGCGGATATCTAAACATTCTCGGGCGCGGGTTTCCAGCCTGCTTAAGCATGGTGACCGTTCCCACCTCCAAATGGCCGAAACCGAAAGCTCCGGCGGCCTTAAAAATTTCGGCGTCTTTGTCAAATCCTGCGGCGAGCCCGACCCTATTGGGAAAATCTACCCCGAAAACCCTCACGGGCCGCGGTGTTTTCACCAATGTGAACATCTCCATCAATGCCCTCAGCGGAGGTATAGAGCCAACAACTTGCATCGCCCTTAAGGCCATGTCGTGAGCAAGCTCCGGATTTTGCGTAAACAAAACCGGCCTCATAAGTTTCTCGTAAAAAATATCCATGATGCGCCTTCATGAAAGCCCTATGCATAGCTATTTGCAAGAACAAAAACCCGCACTTTTCACATAGGGATGCTGAGTATTGAAATTACACGGCGCGATTGGCGAAGTAAATGGCTAAAAAATAGTACCTGCATGCCAGTCACAGAAAAAAATATACGGGATGGAAATAGCATTGCCCCAAAAGCCCTTTTTACAAAAAAATGCCTTAAAGTTTAAGGCCGAGATTTTTCCAAAAAAAAGCCGCTTCAATAAGGCTTATTGAAGCGGCCGCGCAAATTTCAACAACTATTAAAATAGAGAATACGACACCGTAAAGCCTGCCATTACAATGGCCACCATGCTCATAAGCTTGATTAGTATGTTCAGCGACGGTCCGGAAGTGTCCTTAAAAGGATCACCCACAGTATCGCCTATAACCGCAGCCTTGTGCGCGTCAGAGCCCTTGCCTCCAAAGTTGCCCTGCTCTATGAACTTTTTGGCGTTGTCCCAGGCGCCGCCGCTATTGGCCATAAAGACTGCGAGAATAAAGCCGGAAGCGAGTGATCCCCCCAAGAGGCCGAGCACGCCGGTAACTCCAAAAAGCAAGCCTACAACCACGGGTGCCGCTATCGCCAAGAGCGAAGGGAATAGCATCTCCTTCTGGGCCGCCTTGGTTGAAATCTCCACACAGCGGGCATAGTCCGGATCCGATTTGCCCTCCATAATGCCGAGATTTTCGCGGAACTGGCGGCGAACTTCGTTGACCATCTGGTTTGCTGCCCGCCCCACCGCGTTCATGGTCAATCCGCAAAATAGGAAGGCCATCATGGAGCCTATAAACATTCCCATCAAAACCTTTGGATTCATCAGGTTCACTTGGTAAATATTCATAAAATCGAGCAAAGACGCCTTTTCTATCCCGCCGACTTCGTTGAGTTTAGAAATTACGGCGCTCGCATATTCTGTGATGTTGTCGTGCGATTTTATCCTGATAAGGCCTATGCGTATTTCCTCTATGTATGAGGCCAAGAGCGCCAGCGCCGTCAACGCGGCGGAACCTATGGCAAAGCCCTTGCCCGTAGCGGCGGTAGTGTTTCCGAGAGAGTCGAGCATATCGGTGCGAAGGCGAACCTCCTTGCCCAAGCCCGCCATTTCGGCATTTCCGCCGGCATTATCTGCAATGGGCCCGTATGCATCGGTTGCCAGAGTTATGCCGAGGGTCGAGAGCATTCCAACCGCCGCTATTCCTATGCCGTATAAGCCTTGGCTCATATTTGTCAAATCCCCTCCAGCGGAAAATCCGTAAGCCAAAGCGGTGCCTATGACTATGGCTACAACCGGATAGAAAGTCGAAATCATACCGGTGCCCATGCCGGCTATGATAACGGTTGCCGGACCGGTTTTAGCCTGCTGCGCTATGGCTTGGGTTGGAGTATATGCCTCGGAAGTAAAATATTCTGTTATTTTACCTATAAATATGCCGGTTATAAGACCCACGAGAATGGAGCCCCAATTCCCGAGCCACTGGGGAGTCCTTAAAAAGTAAAGAATAGCAAAAGAACATATAGCTATTAAAACGGAACTCATATTTACGCCCCTGCCGAGGGCGTTGAGCAACTCTTTGCTTCCCGCGCCTTTGCGCACGCGGACAAAGTAAATCCCAAGTATTGACAGCAACACGCCCAATGCGCCTATTACCATGGGAGCGAGAACGGCCTTCATCTGGGTGGCCGGATCTATCATGTAGGCGGCCGCTCCAAGAGCGGCTGTTGCCAATATCGAACCGCAATAAGACTCGTAGAGGTCAGCGCCCATGCCGGCGACGTCCCCGACATTGTCGCCAACATTGTCGGCTATGGTTGCAGGATTGCGGGGATCGTCTTCGGGTATGCCCGCTTCAACCTTCCCGACGAGGTCGGCTCCCACGTCCGCGGCTTTTGTAAATATTCCGCCTCCGACGCGGGCGAATAGGGCCTGAAGGCTGGCGCCCATGCCGAATGTAAGCATTGTTGTGGTAATCATTACCATTTTATGGGCGGGATCAAGGTCGTCTATAAAAGTATTTAGAATTAAAAACCATGCAGATATGTCTAAAAGCGCCAAGCCCACAACAACGAGCCCCATAACCGCCCCTGAACGAAAAGCTACCCGCAAACCGTAGTCGAGGGAATTTTTGGCGGCCCAGGCCGAACGGTTGGAGGCGTAAGTTGCCGTCTTCATGCCGAAGAAGCCCGCCAATCCCGAAAAGAATCCGCCCGTTATAAAGGCGAAGGGAACCCAGCCATTCTGAACGCCGAGCCCGTAAGCAAGAAAGGCGAAAAATAAGAACAATATTGCAAAAACTATGGCAACCACCTTGTATTGCTGTTTTAAATAAGCCAACGCGCCGTGTCTGACATGCATGGCTATTTTTTTCATAATATCGGTTCCCTCTTCCTCCTTTTTCATGCCCGCGTAAAACTTGTAAGCGAACGCCAAAGCCACTATGGATGCCACTGGAACCAACCAGAAAACAGGATTTATGTGAACCGCCCCAGCCGAGGCGAAGATGTTTGCTAATTGTATTGAGTTCATTGCTTGTTGAAGGACGTATTTTTAAGAGAAAACATGCCAAAAAAATTTCTTCGTTTATACAAATTGAGGCTTTTGACTCAAATCTCCACCTTTTTTTTCACATTTATGTAAAATTTTCATTTAGTAACGGCAAAATTTTACCAATGCAAAAACTATCAATATTTTTCCAATAAAGTTACGCCTTAAAACAATAAAATCTCAGATAAATCAAGTAAAATAATAATCTGCTAAACTCTACAATTTTTAGAATCTCAACATTAAATTAGCGGGATAAAAATAACATTCGCAACCTACAAGGCGCTGCTGAATAAATTCCCGCTTTAAGGCAGCCCGAAAAAAAAACAGGCGCTTTCGCATTCAAAGCGAAAGCGCCGCGGAATTGCCGTTTAGTTTTTAATTATTTAACAAAAGAAGACGCAGATTTCCACCAGATAAAATGTTCGGATTCCAATTCCTCTTGCGATGGCATAGGATAAAACAACATCTGCTTTCCTGCCCCCACATAGAAACCTTTGCGGATTGTCCTATATGGGAAATCCCCGACCACCCTGGCCACCACCTTGTTGTTTTTTCCGCCTTTGGCGGAGACCTGTTTCAAGCAATCGCGAAGATGGAATTCGTTTATATAGGGCAAATCTCCCAATGCTCCGTTTTGAGGATCATTTTCAAGCGCGCCAAGCTTTAAATCGCAAAACGCTATTTTATCCACATGGACGAGCCTGTCGGGCGAGGTGATTCTGGCTGTGTATTCGGCAGGATTCAGAATGCTTGCAACGCGCGGGTGGCATGGAGCCAAATCCTGATACATATACAAGTGCTGTTTCGCATCCGGAACGAACTGTGCCTGTGAAAGAGCCAGCGTTTTGCCGTCGCTTGTGACAACGTAGAGTTTTCTGAAAGCCGAAAGCGGAGTGTGCTCTAAAACCCTGTACACCGACAAATACACAGATTTGTGCGGAGAGCCGTCGGCATGCGGAGCGCAAAGTTCGTCTATCTTATCGAGCGGAAAATAATCGGATTTAAAATCCGGATCCAACTCAAAAAACAATGCCTGCGCGCAATTTCTGCGGAAAGCTCCCGTTGCGAAATATGCGCCAAATTCCTCGGGCGAAAGATGAGAAGCTATGAGAGCCTCCGGAGTTAGGGATAGATAGATATACTTTTTCATATTTTCCATTTTTATGCTCGTTTAACACTCAACATAGGCTGAAAAATTTTTTCGTTTTTTTCAAGAAAAAATGGGAATTTTTAACATGCAAAAAAATAGATTTTTCGTTGACACTTGCAATAGCAACAAAAAATATAAATGTTTTAACAAACGACATGCACATGGAGGGACAATGTTTTGCATGCCTTACCCATTTGCTAAAATAGACAAACAAACACGGATTATGAATAGAGTTCTTATATGCATCATATCTTTATCTATGGCGATTCCATGCATTGGGCAATGGAAAGCCGCCGGAGACAAAATTAAAACAGAATGGGGCGCTAAAATAGACCCGGCAAACGTTCATCAGGAATATCCGCGGCCGCTAATGGAGCGCAACGACTGGATGAATTTAAACGGATTGTGGAATTATGCAATAGTTCCTGCCTCGCTTGCGAGGGACGATAACTCTATCCCTATTTCCGCATCTTCGGCCAAAGCGGAAAAATTCGACGGTAAAATACTCGTGCCTTTCTGCGTCGAGTCGGCGCTTTCTGGAGTGGGTAAAACCGTTGGGGCAAATAAAGTTCTGTGGTATCAGCGCTCCTTCCAAGTTCCGGAAACATGGCAGGGCAAAAAAATTCTGTTGCACTTCGGCGCGTCCGACTGGCAGACGGACCTTTGGGTAAACGGCATAAAAGTAGGCTCGCATACGGGGGGATACACTCCCTTCAACTTTGACATAACCGCCGCCCTAAAAAAGGGGGAAAACGTCGTCGATGTCAGGGTTTGGGATCCCACCGACGAATCGCACCAGCCCCGTGGGAAACAAGTGAAAGACCCGAGGGGAATCTGGTATACCCCGGTAACGGGAATATGGCAAACCGTGTGGCTCGAGCCCGTTCCGGAAACCTACATATCGAAAATCAAAACTACCCCCAATTTAGACGAAAATTCCTTCAAAATAGAAGTCATAACAAATTGTCCCCGAGGCTTCGACAGCGCCGAACTTGCGCTTTTTGACGGCGGCAAGCAAGTTGCCTCCGCAAAATCACTTGCGGGCCAGCCCATTGAAGTGCGCATAGACAATCCGAAATTATGGAGTCCGGATTCGCCATTCTTGTACGACATGCAAGTAAGAATTTTTAAAGGGGGCAAAGAAATCGACAGCGTAAAAAGTTATGCCGCCATGCGCAAATTCTCAATCGTCAAAGACAGCAAAGGAATAAAGCGCCTGGCCCTAAACGGCAAGCCCATATATCAACTCGGGCCGCTCGACCAAGGCTGGTGGCCCGACGGCCTTTATACCGCCCCAAGCGACGAAGCCCTGCGTTTCGATGTTCAAAAAATAAAAGATTTAGGCTTCAACATGATACGTAAACACATCAAAGTCGAGCCCGCCCGCTGGTATATGCACTGCGACCGTCTTGGAATAATAGTATGGCAGGACATGCCAAGCGGGGACTTTGAAACTGTTGTAAACGGCAGAAGGAGCCTGCCGCTTCCCGAGTGGAACCGCAATTCGCTCTTTAAGTTTGCTTAATATGTGTGATCCGCGGAAAGCGAAGCGTGCTTTCGCAAAGAGTGGAAAGATATTATGGACTTTCTCTACTCCCATCCGTGCATAGGCATGTGGATTCCCTTCAATGAGCGTTGGGGGCAATTCAAGACCGATGAAATTGCCGAATGGACAATGAAATACGATTCTACGCGCCCTGTAAACGCGGCGTCAGGCGGCAATTATTACACATGCAGCCACATTCTCGACATTCACAGCTATCCGCACCCCCAGATA
>CALXOC010000157.1 GCA_944389915.1 uncultured Opitutales bacterium
TCGCTTCCGAAGGTAAGTCCACACCGAAAAAGGACCTCGGAATGCTTGCGATAGACTACGGCAATGTATATGTCGCCCAGATTGCGCTCGGCGCAAACGAAATGCAGGCGATTAAGGCGATGACCGAAGCAAACAGCTATCAGGGAACGTCGATAATCATAGCGTACTGCCACTGCATATCGCACGGATACAACCTCACACTTGGGCCGGCGCAGCAAAAGGCGGCGGTTGACTCGGGATACTGGCCGTTGTACCGCTACGATCCGCGCAAGATAGCGTTGGGTGAAAATCCGTTCAAATTGGATTCGCGCGACCCGAAGATTCCGGTTTCGGAATATATGAAGGTCGAAAACCGGTTTAAGATGTTGCAGACGTTTAATCCGGAAAGGGCGGCGATGTTGGATGCGGAAGAGCAGGAATTCATCAACTCCCGCTGGGCTAAGTATAAGTATCTCGCCGAACGCCATTTGACGAATAAGGCGGGCGAATAGCTCCGTTAAAATAAACCCCCGAGACCGCTCGCGTATGTCAATGCGCGTCGCGCCCTCGGGGGTTTTTTTATACTCGCTCTTCATCCTGCCTTATTGCGTCAAATAGGGGGGAATGGGGGTATTGCAAAGATAAAAGTATAATTGGGGAATAGCTCTGTTAAAATAAACCCCGAGACTGCTTGCGCGTGTCAATGCGCGTCGCGCTCTCGCGAAAAATAAGAACTCTATACTCGCGCTTTTGCTATATTATAAAGTTAGATTATCGCTAAGAGAGAAATTTATAGAAAAATAAAATCTGTGTGGATAAGACCTTAAGAGAAAGAATATTTTCTATGGAATTATTTTTTTGTTTTAACAGGCGATTTCCCTCACTTCGTTTATATATAAATGTATTGCGAATATGTTAAAATCTCGCTCTCGAAGTAGTCTCTTTAAAGATGGGTAAGCAAAAAAAACGCGCATATTTATGCGCGTTTCAATTAAAAACTTACTGCCATCGATTAGAAGGAAACGCCGTATTGCATTCCAAGCACCAGAGCGTCCGGATATTTGCCGCCGCATGGATTCAATACAAACTGTATGTTTGGCTGCACAAATGCAAATCTGTTTATCTGGTATTTGTAATTCAGTTCAAACACCATTTCGTAGGAATCTCTTTCGTAGCTTGTGAGTGTGTCGGAATATTTGCCGTAAGCTACGCCAAAACATATAACGTCGTCTGCGCGCGATTCAAACGGGGCGTTAAAGAGCAGTCCGCCGCTCGCAAAGTAAGGCATGTAGGCGAGATTCTCATACGGGTCGTATTGGAATACGCCCCACAGAATTATCCCGCGCAAATCGCGGTATTTCTCGCTTTCCCTGACGATATAGTAGGGCTCGTCTCTTTTTATGTAGCCCATATTATATATCATATAGTTCGCCTGGAAATAAATTGAACAGTTGAATGGAGACGTTGCGAGAGGATTGTCGTTGTGGGGGGCGCTATACCAGCTCGCAATTATGCCTGCCGATATGTTGCCAGGCGAACGTCCGCTATTGTCGTGGTTTATATCCCATCCGATTTCATAGTTTGAGTTAACTCCGTCGCCGTCAAAAGACCAGTCGAATCCGTGCATGCTGATAGAGTCCTGGCGGGCGGTATTTATCTTGTAAACACCCGCCTTAAGATATCTGCCTTCCGAGTCGGTTATCTGCCCCATTGCGCCCCATGTCGAGCCTGGATATGCCGACAACCTAGTCTGGTTGAATGCTCCCACAGGATTACCGTCAAATGCGTTGTTCTGATAGAGCCAATATATGGGCTTTGTCATGAAATTGTCGCCTGCGGAGATCCTGCCAAATTTAATCATCATATGGTAATCGCCGCCGTCGATGTCGGAATTGTATGAAAGATACAGAGATGATAGCAAAATAGACTGCCCGCCGTAGTTTTGCTGGACATTAAATGTGTTGCCTATGAATTCTTTTGTGAGGGAATTTCCGAATCTCCACGACCATGCGTTGATAAGGTTCCAACCTTTGAGTTCCGGCATTTGAGTTAGCTCGGCGAGGTCGAGGCCATATCCGAGATAGACTGCCGAAGTGTTTGTCGAGCTTTTATGGTTTCCCCCCACAGGATTGCCCGCGAAGTTACCAAGGTAAGTAATAACCGGTACAAATCCTCGATTTTCAAGTTTTTTGCGAATGCCAACCCAGCCTCCGGAGAAGTGTGGGCCGTTAAACCATTCGTCGAACGACAATTCCCAGATATACTTGTCTTTTATGATATTGTCATAGTACTGTGCACCGTGTTTGATTGGCATTTCGCTAATTTCGTCGTATTCAACGCCTACAAAGTATTCGCGCTGTACAGCCAACGAGGAAACGGCCGCCAAAAAACCTAAGATGACCGTAAATAACTTTTTCATAATTATTCCTTGTATTTTGTGGTGTTAGTTTCGCTTTTTACTGAATTGTTGACGGTTTTGCTAAGTGTTATAAGAGAAATAACTGGCGTGCATAAAAAACGAACCGGAAGCCTGCTCGTACCAAGACCGCGGGTTACGAAAATAGTTTTCGGGCCGTTGCGGTATTCGCCTTCGATAAGCTTGTCTTTTGCAAAAGTATTGGAGAACAACGCCCCGATAAACGGCAGTTTTACTTGTCCGCCGTGGGTATGCCCTGAAAATGCGATTGAGGCTTCGCTTGGAATTTCCCTAAAAACGTCTGGTGTGTGCGATAGGAATATGACTGGCGAATTTTTTCCTATACCTTTGAGAGCTTGCGAATATGAGTAGTCTGCAGAGAGCGGGTCGGCAATTCCACTAATGTAGAAGCTTCCCTTGGGAGTATCTACTTTTGCGTTGGAGTTTTCCAAAAGTTTTATATTTGTAGAGTTAATCATCTTGCGGATTTGCCCCGCACCATAGAGGTAATCGTGGTTGCCGAGAATGGCGTAAACGCCGAGTGGGGCTTTTATTTTTGAAAGCAAAGATGCGAGCTTTTCGAGGTTCATGGAAGATTGGTACCACCCGCCATTGACGTAGTCGCCGACAAGCAGGACAATATCTGGGGAGAGGGAGTTTATTTTGTCTACAATTTTTTTCACGCGCCAATCTTCAAAGAAAGGTTTTCCGGCGTGTATATCTCCGACGACAGCAATTTTTA
>CALXOC010000158.1 GCA_944389915.1 uncultured Opitutales bacterium
TCCCGCGCAATATTCCACACCGGCTATCTTTGACGGGGAGTTTTCGTCCATAATAGCCCCGCACACATGCGCTCCGGAAATCAATTCAATATTTTTCTCTTTCGCAACCATCTCCGACAGCACGAGCGCATACGTCGACGGAAAGAACCACAAGGCGTAGGGCTTCCCTCCGGAGATGTCGTACTTTTCCATCACCTTTTTCCTTATCTCCGAAAAAATCCCTATATTCTGCGGCCCTCCACAGGGGAAGGAAACGAACATGTCCACCGGAGCGCCTCCTATGAGCTGATCCTCCTCAAGCAACACCACTTTTGAGCCGTTTCTTGCCGCTGCTATTGCGGCCGGAATTCCGGCCGGCCCCGCCCCGACTACAACTACATCGGCCTCGGTTACCTTAAAATACTTTTTCTTTTCCCTTTTTCTCTCCTTTGCCGACACTATCGAAGGCGCAGCAGACGCCGAAAGTATGCTAATCCCAATAAAATCCCGTCTTTTCATATATCGATTTAATGTTTTTTCTATTTTACTGTCAATGGTTTTAAAAGCCGAATATTGCCTAAATTACCTTTGGCACAAATTTTTATGCAATGTATTGATACCCTATATTGCGGTGAAAATACTCCCACCGCCTAATGCGAAGTATCCGCTACCGCCCTTCCGTGGAAATCAGCGCGTAGTCCATGGGCTTGACTTCCACTCCTTCGTAAGAAAAAATTTTGTCGGTGTAGTTGGACAATACTTTTGTACCGTCCCCGTATTTAGTCAGAAAAACTCCGGGATATATCTCGTCATGATAGTCCATAAACTCCCACTGAAGGTGCTTGATTTTTTGCCATTCACAATACGCCTTTTTTACAGGAGCCAAATCCTTATAAATATCGTTTCCGTAAAAAGCCGGGCGCCCGCCGAATTCCACAATTTTTAGCCAGCGGGCGCGCACGTCGGCAAGGTGCCCTTTGCTCTTTCGGGAACGCGCGGAATTCTCGTAAAAGGGATCTATTGTAGAATAAAAGGGATTGCTTAAAATTATGCCGTGGTACGCTATTTGCCAAAGCGGAACCATTTTATCCATCATTTTGTTCTCCCTTCCCAAATAGCGCGGATATGCCGATACGTACAGAGCATAATCGAGGGAATTTGCAACATGGTCGCACGGGCCTTCAGAAGCGAATCCGCCTATTTTTTCCCTCGAGAGCAAGCCTATCTTGTTCATCCAATACGCGGTGTCGGCGCGAGTGCATGGATGCTTTGGATTGTGGCACGCCCATGGGGTTATACACGATGTAACGTCTATATGGTGCAAGCCCCTTATGCCGAGATTTGCAAGCCCGTCCAAGTCTTCGGAAACATATTTTTTATATACGCGCTCAAAACATGGCTTATAGGGTATTCCCCCGCTCATAATATGCCTCGACTTCGCCGGCTTTCCTTTAGATGTCCAGGATAGGTCAGCGGCATCAAAGCGCTCTGAAATACTGTAGAAATCGGTATTGCAAACATGCGCGACAGTTTGATAGCCGAAATCGTGCGCTATTTTCAAAGATTTTAGCATTTCCTCTTTTCCCCCAAGCCTTTCGTCAGGAGGAAATAAAGTTGGGAAGCGGCCGTCCATCCCGCCGCTATTCCAGCCCACGTAACAGACGCTCAACTCTTTAATCCCCATATTCCCGAGCTCCCTCAAAATTTCTCCCGTCTTTTTAAAGTCCATAAAAATCTTAAGCGGAGGCTCGTTTTTCAAATTCTGTTCCCCTATTTTCTCCTTATTGGGCTTTTGAGCCATGAGGAAACGCAAGTACATGGATTCCGCTGCGTACGCCAGTTCCGGGCGCCCTTTAGCGCGGTCGCGAAGAGATTTTACTTCGCCGCGCCCAAGCTGATAGCGCCTGTATTCGCGGGCCATAGAACTGTAATTGGCCTCCCGCCCCTCAAAAAAAGTAACGTCGATTACAATGTCCTCATATACTGGACCTCCCAATTCGCCTATGTGAAAACGCGGATAAAGCCCATATGAGCCGCCTCTTGCCTCGGCTATTGTCGAAAATTCATATTTTAAGCCCTTAACAATCGCAACAAATGCCGTATCGCCTATTTTCATTCCAAAAAGCGGCATTGGATTTCTGCGCTCCTGCATGATAGCGTTGTCGAGTTTAAAACTTCCCAAGCGGCCGTCCGAAAACACAAAATACCCCTTTCCCCCTTTTTTGGCTTTTGCAAAATCGAATTTGACATCGAGCGTACCGGTGTTGGGCGGTATATCGCCTTTTTTTATGCGCAAGCGCTTCGCTTGGGAATTTTCAATATTTTCCAAGGAAATAATTCTTTCTGAGACTTTTCCGTCCGCGCCGGTAAAAATGAGCATGGCATTCTGCGCGCACGCAACTGACGCAAAAACTTGAATCAAAACACATACGAAATTTTTCATAAGCATCGTAAACGGAGCGAAATGTTGTAATTTAATGTTTTCGTAATCTATAAAGCTTTATGTTGTCAACATAAATCCTCAAAATGCGCCTGAGCCTGCCATACAAAAAAGCCGCTCCAACGATTTGGAGCGGCAGACAAGAAAGTGCTTTGCTTATTTCTTTTCTTGAGCTTTATCTTCGGACTTTGCCTCGTAAGTTTTTGAAGGCTCGTAAAACGACGGCATTACCTCGTCATATTTAGAACTTTTAGACTCCCAACCCCCGCCGAGCGCGGCAATCAAATTTACACAAGCCCTGAATTGGTCGCCCTTAAGCCTCAGCTGTTCGCGCTCGTTTAGCAACGCTTGGCGCTGAGCGTCTGAAACCGAGAAATAGTCCACGGAGCCCAATTCGTATTGCGTAATCGTCAAATCCTGCACGCGCAAGGAGGCCTTTGTAACGGCGCTTCGCTTGTCGTATTCCCTCGCCAGATAATTGATGTCGGCAAGGGCGTTTTCAACTTCTCCTATCGCGTTCAAGACTGTTGCCTTATAATTTTCAAGAGTCTCCTTGTGGGCAGCCAAAGCAACCTGCTTCTGAGCGTACACCCTGCCTGCCTGAAATATGGGAATATAGACTTGCGGGCTTATCCCCCACGCAAAGCTGCTCGCATTTATGAGCTTGTCTATGTTATTGGCTTCAAGATTCGTGTTCGCAGTAATAGACACTGTCGGGAAAAATCCCGCCTGTGCAGCCCCTATCCGCGCGTTTGCCGCATATACTTCGCGCTCGGCCGCCGCCACGTCGGGACGCCTTTCAAGCAATTGCGAAGGCACAGCTTCGGGAAGTTTAGGCAACACGTCCCCCAACGGCGCGTCTTTGAAAACAAACGCTGCGGGAGTTGAACCTACGAGAATTGCGAGTTGGTTTTTAGCAGAAGCTATCTGGCGCTCAACCGTAGAA
>CALXOC010000159.1 GCA_944389915.1 uncultured Opitutales bacterium
ATTTTTTTGCCATTTTATGTTGACGAGATAGCTTTTTTGAGTTCAGCAACTTTATTGGTCTGTTCCCACGGCAAGTCTGCCTTTGTGAAGTGCCCGTAATTTGTGGTCTTTTTGTATATCGGGCGCAAGAGATCGAGCTGCGCTATGATGTCTGCTGGCTTGAAGCTGAAAACGCTCCTTACAGCCTTCTCAATTTTTTCCTCTGGGACTTTAGCTGTGCCGAAAGTTTCTATTGCAATGCTCAGGGGCTGCGGATAGCCTATCGCGTAGGCGACCTGAATTTCGCACTTGTCTGCAAAACCCGCCGCAACAATGTTCTTTGCAACCCACCGGCACATATAGGCCGCCGAGCGGTCCACCTTGCTGGGATCCTTGCCTGAGAATGCTCCGCCGCCGTGGCGGCCGGTTCCGCCGTAAGAGTCGACTATTATTTTTCTTCCAGTGAGCCCCGAGTCTCCCTGCGGACCGCCTACGACAAAATTGCCGGTGGGATTTACCAAAAATTGCGTCTTTTTTGTTATGAGCTTTTTCGGCAATACTTTTTTGACGACTTTTTCGATTATATACTTCTCAATTTCAGCGTGCGAAACGCCTGCCGCGTGCTGGGTGGAGACAACAACGTTTTCGATGTAAGCCGGTTTGCCGTCCTCGTAGGCGACAGCCACTTGGCTCTTGCAGTCGGGGCGCAACCATTTCGGGGCCTTGCCGCTCTTGCGCTGCTTGGCGAGCTCCGTGAGAATTCTGTGCGCGAACATTATCGGTGCCGGCATCATCTCAGGAGTTTCATTGGTTGCGTACCCAAACATAATGCCTTGGTCGCCTGCGCCCTGCTCCGCGGTCGTCTTGCCCTTGGCTTTTCTGGCGTCGACGCCCTGCGCTATGTCGGGGGACTGCTTTGTCAACAAATTCGTTAAAAATACTTGGTCGGCGTGAAATACGTCGTCGGAATTTACATACCCGATTTCCCTTATCGCGTTGCGCACGATTTTTTCGTAGTCAAGCACGGCTTTTGTAGTTATTTCACCCGCGATTACAACACAGTTGCTCTTGACGAGCGTTTCGCAGGCGACGCGGCTGAACTTGTCCTGTTCGAGGCATGCGTCGAGAATGCTGTCGGAAATATAATCGGCAACTTTATCGGGGTGCCCTTCGCCCACCGACTCTGATGAAAATACGTAATTATTTATCATAAGACGCAAAACATATAACTATAACCACGACGCTTTCAAGCTTTTTTACCTCTCAATAGGCTTTTCTTTTATCGGCTTTTTCAATATTTGCCGCGCAGACTTTCGGTTTGGGCAAAACGCCCTATCCCATAATTTCTGCTGATATGGAGCCGCAGTTTTTAAGTGGGCACGCTTTGCCAAACGCCGGCCGGGGCGCCAAATCCTTGGCGCCCCGGAATGGCTTGCATAAAATAGCCTCTACAAGAAAGCCCTACTTCGCGCGCTTTCTCGCAAACACAAAAGCCAACACCGCCGCCGCAAAAACCGCGGCAACCGCGGACGGCTCCGGAACTTGCGTTAGGCCAACCTGCAAGGAATATCCGTTTGCAGAGTCGTTTACCCACCTGAATACTGCCATGGCGTTCTCGATTCCCGCCCCTTCAAAGTCGCCGCTCGCATCGTAGATTCCCTCTGAAATCTCGTTGAGAGAAAACCCCTCTAAATCCGCAGCTACAAGTATCTCAGTCCAGTTGTCTATCTCTGAATAATCCGCGCCGTATTCGGCGAGTGTTATTCCAAAATCTCCCGGATTAAAAGCGGCTCCATTGGCGTTTGTGAAATCCACTTTTATCTTCTCGGCGCCGTCTTTTGAAAGCTTTTCAGTCACTACTATGAGGCTCGGCACCTGCGCCGCAAACAATTCCGTATTTTCTACGGATATTCCCCCGCTTTTGAAAGTTGCGGTCTTAAAGTACGCAAACCCGCGCTCTGTCTCGGAATAATTGTACGCCCCGAAAATTCCGCCATTCAGGACAAGATTCCCCTTGCGGTTTTCCTCGCGCAGAAGCTCGTTGCCAAGATAAAATTTGCCGTTGTTTACGGTAAAAGTTCCGCTCTGCTTGGAGTATGCAAGGTCGTCGGCGCGGTATGTGTATATTCTCTGCGTGCCTTCGCCGTCCATTACAATATTTAGCTTACTGTTAGTATTGACGGGCGGTTCGCTAAGATACCCGAAGTCTGACACATTCCCTCTAAACTTGTAATCAGTTCCCTTCGCATTCTTAAACACGAGTGTCGACGATAATCCCGTATTGGGATTGTTGTATATGCCGCAGTCCACATGCGTTTCGTCAGACAGCTGCAAACCGCCAAGTTCAAACACCATTCCGTCCTTTGAATTTTTAATGTTGGACCACCCCATGCCGTCGCTCTGAATCTTCACAACTCCATTTACCACGGCGCGATCGACTTTCAGCACAAGCGACGTCTCGCTCTGGTTTTTATACCCGTATCCGCCGAGCTGCACATCGCCGTCGACAATGAACTCGCTGTGCGCAATTTCCTCTCTCGAATCAAAATCGACTGTGAATACAGTACGGATTATTTCGGTTCCTTGGTATCCGCCGCCGTATCCCTCCACGCCAAGTTCAAAACCCTTGGACCTCACCGTCACATTCGTAGTCTGCCCAGTTTCAGTCCAAAAACTTCCGCCCATTGTGAAGTAATTTCCCAGTCCGGTTCCTATTAAACCTTTTATTTTTCCGTCAACTTCAAAAACCGCATTATTGTCGAGCGCCGCATTGCCGAATACTATTCCGGCTTTATTTATTGAATTCCCGGCAACAATCAGTTCTTTTATCGTTGTTTCCGCAGAACTTAGTTCCAATGTCTTTGTGTCGCCGGAATTGTTTACGAAATATACATTATCCCAGCTTGAAGGCGGCGTAATTGCACGCTGGCTTCCAGCCTCGTCATAGCTCCATGCGGTATCGGACGAAAACTTTGTCTGGCCGGAGGACTCTGGCGTAAAATAGTAATTGGTCTGGGCAAGCACCGGAAATGTTCCAGCAGCCGCTATACCACCAAATAATATGGACTTTTTAACTATTTTAAAAAATATATTTTTATCTTTCATTTTCATTTGCC
>CALXOC010000160.1 GCA_944389915.1 uncultured Opitutales bacterium
CCATGTAACCCTGTGCGAACCCGACGAAATCCTAAAACATTACACGGACGTGGACGCCGACGCCGCAGAAGCAAAAAAGCGCGAGATACTATCCTTTTTCGACACCCCCGATCCTATTTCCGATCCATTGACTATGAAACTTAGCCAAGAAGATTTAAATATAGCCGCGCGCGCGGCTGTTGCCCTCGACAAGTTTGTGGCCGAGCGGGCTCTCGATGCTTTGGCATATTACTACGAAGCCCTGCCCGGCACCCCCATGCGCGAGCTCGTGACAAATCTGATTGTGGGGAACTCGCTGCTGACGGCGGCCGGATTCCCAATGTGCGGAGAGTTTGATTTAAAAAATTGCGTGGCAATGATGATAATGGACCGCTTAGACATAGGCGGAAGTTTTGCGGAATTTCACCCCATAGATTTTGGGCGCGGAACCATACTTGTGGGGCACGACGGCCCCCACCATCTAAACATAGCCTCGGGGAAACCCGTATTGCGCTCCCTAAAGACCTACCACGGCAAACCCGGCAAAGGCGCGGGAGTTGAATTCAACATTAAAGAGGGCCCCATAACAATGCTTTCCATAGGCGTAAAATCCGACGGCAAATTTAAATTCATAGTGGCGGAAGGGGAGTCCTTGAAAGGCCCCATTCCGCCAACCGGCAATACAAACACCCACGCAATATTCAAGCCCGATATTGTAACTTTTCTGCGGCGCTGGTGCATGGAGGGCCCCACGCACCACTTCGCTCTCGGAATAGGCCATCACGCCGACGAGATTTTAAAAATCGCAAAAGTTTTAGGCGTGGAGGCAGTTTTAACAACCCCAAAATACTGAGGCATCTTGCCGCCGCATAAAAAGGGGGCACTCAAATTTCAGAGTGCGCCTTGCATTTACCTCTGCTGTGGAGGCGTTGGATTCCCGGACGAAGGCATTCTAAACCTGATCCCGCCGCCCATCATTTGCTTCATCATCGATTTGAACTCTGAGCTGTTTAGAAGATCGTCTTTTTCGGAATCCGAGAGGCGGCCGTCGCCGTCCTTGTCGAATTTATTCATCAGCTCCTGATGCTTCCGGCGGGCCTGCATAAACATCTCGCGCCGTTCCTCGCGGCTCAACTTGCCGTCACCGTCCTTGTCGAACTTAGCCAAAACGTCTTTGGGTATGTTGCGCTCTATGTCCCGCGGCAGCCTCTGCGAGCGGAAATCCTCAAACATCTTGCGCTGCTCGTCGAGAAAAGCCATCACTTCCTCTATGCCCAATTTGCCGTCGCCGTCCTTGTCGAACTTCTTGATGATGCCCTCGGCGTGTTTTTGCCTCAAATCCTCAAGATCGGCCGTTTTTTCACGCAGCAGCCTCATGGCTTCGGCGCGCTCCTCTTTTGACAAACGGCCGTCGCCGTCTTTGTCAAACTGCTTCAAGAGTTGAACCCTCGTTGCTGCGTCCATATTCGCAAGCGCGGAAAAGGCCGCGTTCATCATGGCCTCCCTCTCTGCGGGATCGCCGCGCGGAGGATGGGGTTGGGCATAAGCCGCAGACACTCCCAACATTGCAGACACTACAGCAAAAAACATTTTTTTCATAGATTTCCTTATTGTTAATATAATTATAATGGGGTATATGCAGTTCTAACGGATAAAAAACGCCGAAGTTTCGGTAAAATTTTTGGTTTGAAGAATTTTACCCGAAGTCTAATGTGCCGTTAAAAAATAAACTGCCAGATGTATCAGGTAACATTCAGCAATCAAAGCATGGCCGAACTTAACAAGCTCGACAAGCTCGCGCAGCTCGAGATCATGGAATCTTTCGGATCTCTGACGCAACAACAGCTTGAGAGCGGTCTGCCCAACATAGGAAAAATACACAGGGCCGGAAAAATATATTACAGGCTGCGCACGGGAGACTACCGCATATACTTTGAAATACTCGAAGACGGCACAACCCTGCACGCACATTATATTCTCCACCAACACACTCTTGCCGACTTCGTATTTAGGTTCAAACTTCCATTTAAAGAGGAAACCATGTTTGAACAGGAAGATAACTTTTGGAACTATCTTGAATCTTTGAAAAAATGAGCAAAAAAGAAGAGGGCGGCCTGTGGCAGAATGTGCATCAGGCAAGTAAAATCTACATACTCCCAAATTCCTTTACCGCTGGAAACCTGTTTTTCGGCTTTCTGTCGATAGTGCTTTGCATACAAGGCAAATTCAACTACCAGCAGCAGGACAGGGCCATAGATTATGTAGCTTCCCTTATCACGCCCATGGGCTCTCCCGAAGGCGGTACGGGATACTATTTGTTGGCAATATTGTGCATACTTGCCGCATTCTTTTGCGACGCTTTTGACGGCCGCGTGGCCCGCGTGAGCGGCAAGACTTCGCTGTTCGGGAAAGAATTCGACTCGCTGGCCGACAGCATATCCTTCGGGGTGGCCCCGAGTTTGCTGATGTTCTTTCTAATACTTCAGCCTACGGAGGCCATGCCTGCGTCTTATGCAAAATTCGTGCAGAACACGGGTTGGCTGATAGGCTTTCTGTTTCTCCTGTGCGCGTCTGTCCGGCTTGCGCGCTTCAACGTGCTGACTAACCCCTATATTATGGGGCATGAAAAATACGAAAAGGGAGATTTCTCCGGACTCCCTGCTCCGGCGGCGGCGGGGACCGTAGCCTCCATTGCACTGACAATGCTCAGCTTCGATTTGCGGGCCTACATGCCGGTGCTAATACCCCTTATGATTTTAATAGCGTGGATGATGGTAAGCAACATTCCATATCCGTCGTTCAAGCATATAAATTGGACAACCAGCATGCGCTTCAGGTCCTTTATTTTGCTGGTTGCGTGCATAATACTAATAATTTGGCTCAGGGAATACAGCTTCGCAATAATATTCTTGAGCTACGCATTTTATCCCCCTGTGAAATACGCTCCCCGCGGAATCAGAATCTTTCTATATAAAATAAAAAAGGCAAGCGGCAAGAAAATGGCTTAGACGCTTTTCCGGCGCTGCACTTAATGTAAATTTGCCTCCATATAAAAAGGCGCCCCGCATTTGGGCGCCATTTTTTTGCGGGGCATAAGACCCGCCATGTTTGGAGGGATTGTATCAGAGCTTTTGCCCGTCTTTTAGCAGCCTTTCGCGCAGCGCGGAATAATCCACGTCCTGAACAGGCAGCTTGGAATCTATTGCCATAGACGCCGCAGTCCCCGCGCTGTGGCCAAGAATCATGAATACCGGCTCCATCCTGATTGAGCCGAAAGCCACGTGCGTGGAAGATAAGGCCACCGGCACAAACAAGTTTTCGCACTCCGACTTCTTGGGAACAATGCTTGCGTATGCAACCGGATATGCCTTGGGAGTCTTCTTCTCAAATCCGCCCTCGTTTACAACCTTGCCTTCGTGAATCACGCGCTCCACATGGTGCGAATCCATCTGGTATCCCGCCCAGCCGACATTTTTATCCGCAACAACGGAACCTTCGCAGTTGGCCTGAGTCATTACATAATCGGAACGCATGCGGCGGCCCTCCCTCACATAAAGCTCGTGGGGCCACGATCCGGTGTCCTTAAACTCGTCGGAATCCAATCCAAAAACGTTTACGCGCTTGCGCAGCTCTGCGGGAATCGAGGAATCGTTTGCAAGAAAATACATAAAGCCTTTTTGATAGTTAACGTGGTCTTGGAAAATTTTTTCGCGCTCCTGATATGACGCTTCCGGCCATGCATAATTTTCCCCGACCAAGTCCACCGATACCGGCCCCCCGCTATTGCAATCGCCGTTGTTTATCTTAACGGGGCCCGGCTTATAGCGCAAATTCCAGAACTCAGAGGGCGCCCCTGCAACATAGCGCTTAAGTATTTCGTAGCGGTCCGGCTCGTAAATATCGGGCTTCGGCCACGGAATCTTCTTTTGGGGATTGTCGGTTGCAAACATTCTGAAACAATATGCTTGAAGCTTCTTGTCAGCCTTGCCCAACCTGTCTATTTTCGCGCTTGAAATTCCCCTTATCAAACCGCTCGAAGGATCCCCGGGAACTTTATAGGGATCTATCTGATGCCTAAAGTGGTGGCTGGTTTTTGAAATATAAGTGCCGTTGTATTTTTCTCCGAATTCCGCGTTGTCCTCCCTGCCGAGCATATATGAAACCCCGGCTTTCGCGAGTAGATCGCCCTCGTAGCTCGCATCAACAAACATCTTCCCGCGCACGGAATTTCCGTTTTCAAACACCAATCTTGAAATGCGCGAGGCTTCTTTTTCAACCTTTTCGAGCCTATGCTCGAAGAACACCGGCACCCCGGCTTCCGCAAGCATCTCAAGATATACCCTCTCGGCGTCCGACGGGCGGAATCCCGTCATCTTCCCCAACCTATTGTAAAACTCCAAGGCTATGCCGCCTATTTTATCCTCGCGCTTTATTTTTCCGAAATCGCTGGCTGTAAGACCCCCCGATGTCATTCCGCCAACATGC
>CALXOC010000161.1 GCA_944389915.1 uncultured Opitutales bacterium
CTTTTCGACCTCCTGCGCGAGCTTTATTCGCAATGCCCGGCAGCAAAAGTCCGCGGATACGGACCGGGCAGATTCAGCTTCAACCTCAAAGGCGGCAGGTGCGAAAACTGCTGCGGAGACGGCTCGATACGCCTCGATATGCAGTTTCTCGGCGATGTATACGTCACTTGCCCAAGCTGCGGAGGAAAGCGCTACAACCGCGAAACGCTCGAAGTGCGATACAAGGGGCTCAACATCGCTGAGGCTCTAAACCTGACCGTAGACGAAGCAATGGAAGTTTTCGCTCCGCACCAGCGAATAATGGCAAAGCTTGAAACGCTTAGCAACGTCGGGCTGGGATACATAAGGCTCGGACAATCGGCAAATACCCTTTCAGGAGGCGAAGCGCAGCGGATAAAGCTTTCGCTCGAACTCTCCCGCCGCCCGCGCGGGCACGCGCTGTACATTCTCGACGAACCCACTACCGGACTGCATTGGGACGACGTCGACAAGCTCCTCAGGCTGCTATCCGGGCTCAGGGACGCCGGGCATACAGTTATCGTAATAGAGCACCACCCCGACTTCATAAGGCTTGCCGACTGGCTTATAGAACTCGGACCATCAGGCGGCAGGGACGGCGGAAAAATAATATTTGAAGGGACTCCCCAAAAGCTCGAAGGGGCGGATACGCCGACGGCGAAATTCACCCTGAACAAATGACGGAGTATTTTGTCAAAATGAAAACAAAAAAATATTGCCGCCGCGGTTGAAAATTCCGGGCGGAAGTTAAAACAAAGGACTTATGAATTTAGTCGAATACGGAATCGACACGTCGCAGCTTAGGGAAATAACGCTTGCGGATAAACCTAAAATCGACTCTCTCCTGTCGCTCGCGCCGAATTTAGGCTGTGAAAACTGCTTCACAAACCTGTTTGTGTGGAGAGGCATATATTTGCTAAAACTGCTCGATATTGCAGAAGACAGGGCTGTAATATACAATGGCCGCGACAAGTGCATATATTTCCCGATAGGGCGTATTCCAAACCCCCGGGAACTCCTTGAAATCCACCGCGCTTTCGCAGAAAACAAATTGCTCTCTCCGGACAGCCGCATATACAACGTACCTCCGGATTACCCTGAAAAGTTCCCTGAAGCGCGGACACTGTTCGACTTTGACGTAAATCCCGGCGAGGCAGACTATATTTACGATGTGGAAAAGCAGATAGCCCTCACCGGCCCTAAGCTTAGAAAAAAGCGCAACCACATAAAACACTTTACCGCACAAAATCCGAATGCATCTGTAGAGCCCATAGACGAGTCCAACTTCAAAAGCGTACTCAGGTTTATGGACAGCGAAGACGATAAAAAGCACCTCTTCGCGGAGGAGGTTGCAATCGCAGAAGCCTTCGAGAATTTCCGCGCCCTCGACCTGTACGGGACTATCCTCTACTCCGAACCCGGAAAAATAGCGGCAACCGCAGTCATGGGGCCGATGAGCTCTACCGCACACTCCGTCCACTTTGAAAAATCCGACAAACTTGTGGAAGGGGCAAGCCAGATGATAGTAAAGTGTGAAGCACAATCCATACTCGAGCACGGCGGAAAGTTCATGAACCGCGAGCAAGATCTCGGCGATCCAAACCTAAGGCATGCGAAGGAATCTCTCGACCCGGATTTCATGTACGGCCGCCTCGGGGCAAAACCCAGAAATAGCACAATACCATGATTAAAATATTTGAACTGGACACACAAAGCCCGAAGTCGTACGCCGACGGAGTCGAAAGGCTCTATGAACTCGCGGGGTGGTCGCCTTCCGGCGAAAGCTCGGAAAGTGCGGCAAGAGCTATAAAAAACTCGTATTGCGCCTTCGGGGCTTTCGATGGGCAAAAACTTGTCGGCTTCTTCCGCGCCCTATCGGACGGCGTTTCCGACGCGTATCTGCTCGACCTGTTTGTCGATCCGGAATACAGGGGCCGCGGAATAGGCGGCGAACTCGCGGCAAGAATAATTGCCAAATTAAAGGGCGACGGCATTGAATGGATAACCGCAATCTCGACCCCAGAAGCGAAAAATCTATATTTGCGCATAGGCAAGCGAATGAAAGCTCATGTCCCGATACGCTTTTTGTGAAATGCTCCAAAACCTACGAGCCAAACGCGCCATTTAAGCCGTGCGAGACAAGTTTTTTTGGGGCGGCTGCGCCCTCGCAATATAAAGCGCATAAATGCGTATTGCATTCCGCGTATAGCCTACGCCATTGAGTTTTTGCCCTGTAAAGGCAGCCGGCTCATCGCGCGAAATATGCCTTGCAGTAGCCGCCGCGGCGCTTGTTTAATGCAATCGTGCGCGCAAAATCCGATGTGGAAAACCTTGAGAAAAAAATGTGCTTTTAAATTTTGCCACGATATTTCCCTACAAGCCCCGCATGAAAAGCCCATGCCGTAAGAGCTCTTTAAGCATTGCCTCAGCCTTTTGGGGAAAGCGACTTACCGCCCAATCCAAATTTTTTATAACAGTAAAATACTTGCGCCAGTCAAAACATAGTTGACAAATTAAGCGCGTCTAATTCTATTAAATATTTCTTATGCCCGAAAACCAACAAAAACTTTCGGAAAATCTCGAGGACTACCTCGAAACAATCTCGTCGCTCTCGGCGGGAACGGGAGCGGCGCGGCCGTCAGACATCGCCGCAGCAATGAGCGTCAAAAGGCCGTCGGTGACCGCCGCGCTCAATTCGCTCAGGGAAAAGGGGCTTGTAGAATACGAGAAATATAAACCAGTAACCCTGACAAAAGACGGCGAAGCAGTCGCTATGAATGTAAGGCGCAAACACAGGCTGCTTAGCGACTTCTTCACCGGAGTTTTAGGCGTAAACGCGAGCGAAGCAGATCTCGCCGCATGCCGCATGGAGCATGCGCTCGAAGACTCCATAATGAGAAAGCTCGTAAAATTCCTCAAAGGCCGCGGAACCGGCATGTGCTCCGCCTGTCCAAACCGCTCGCCGACCTGCGAGGCAACTTGCCCTCACGCAATGCCGCTTAGCGAGCTCTCAAAAGGCGAACGCGCGCTTGTCCTTTCAATAGATAAAAAAATCGGGAACCTCGCGACTTACGCCGGAATGGGCCTTACAATAGGCTCGACTGTTTCCATACTGCGTGTGGCGCCGCTCGGAGACCCTGTGATAATAAGCGTCCACGGCTCGGAAATTTCAATGAGAAAATCCCAGCTGCGAAACATTATGGTTAAGCGCATATAAAAATTTTTAAAACCAAGTTAGGCAAAACTAACATATGAAAAACGGCCAT
>CALXOC010000162.1 GCA_944389915.1 uncultured Opitutales bacterium
CGGGCCTTGTAAACCACTTCTGCACTTTCCTTGGCAAGTTCGGCCGCCTCCCTGCGGCTTACTACACCCTTGCGCACAAGCATGTCTAACATGGGCCTGTCATATGCGCGCGCTCCAATGGACGGCAATAATATGGCGCAGACAAGCAGGGGATAAAATATATTGGTAATCTTAAACATGCGAAGCTTTTGGGGTAAAATAATAACAATATTTAAAATTTAAGAGACAAATAATATCAAATGCCATTTTGAATATCCGTGTTTTAATGTTCAATTATTCAAAAAAACGCAAGCAAAATACAAATATTGCCAAATGATTACACTAATATTAGAAGTTTGTAAGAAAGTTGAAAGAAATGCTTGCCCGCGCCAATGCAAAGCTTACTAAAAGTACTATGATAAAAGATATAAATGGAAGGCGGCCGCTAAGCCGCAGAGACTTTGTAAAAATGATGTCGGCTGCCGGACTCGGTTCAATGCTCGGCATTCCCGCGGCTCGCGCAATGTCGAGTTCGGTCAAGGCAAAAATTGTAGTAATTGGCGGCGGAGCTGCCGGCATAAGTACGGCGGCCAGACTTTTAAGGTGGCTTGAAACTCCCGACGTAACAATTATTGATCCAAGCGACATCCACTACTATCAGCCCGGATTTACTCTGATAGCTTCCGGGGTGTACAGCCCGGACGAAGTTTACAAGCCGCAGAGTTCATGCATGCCGTCGGGCGCGAAATGGATAAAGGATTCCGCAACCTTTGTTGACGCCAAAAAGCAGTATGTAGATACGCTAAAAAACGGAAAAATTCCATACGATTTTCTGGTTCTCGCCCCCGGATTAAAGCTGAATTGGGCCATGCTTGAAGGCGCAAATTGCGACGCCCCCGGGGAAGGCGACGCACATTGCATATACACCCATAAAGGAGCAATCAAAATGTGGGAGGGCATGCAAAAATTCGTGGACAAGGGCGGCCGCGGAATATTCGCAGACACCTACACGAAACACAAGTGCGGAGGCGCCCCCAAAAAGGTGTGCCTGCTTACCGAACACTTGTCGCGCATGCGCAAAACACGCGATAAGTTAAAACTCGACTTTTACACGGCCTCCCCCGAACTGTACGACGTTCCCTTCTTTACGCCAAGGCTTCTTGAAATATACAAGGAGCGCGGGGTGAACTTGAACTTAAAAAGCCGCATAACCGCCATAGATACATCAGCCAAAAAAGTGCGCATGGAACACGAAGCAAACGGAGTAAAGACCACCACCGTTGAAGATTATGATTTCCTGCACTATCTGCCGCCAATGACCGCTCCGGATTTCGTAAAAAATTCCGGCTTGTCTATAGAGGGCGGCAGCCATGCGATTGAAGGCTGGGCTGCCACGGACAAAAATACCCTCGTACATTTGAAATACCCGAACATAGTATGCCTCGGAGACGTTGCCGGAATTCCCACCAGCAAGACTTCAGCCGCCATACGCAAGCAATCGCCCATAGCCGCAGCGAACTTGATATGCCTGATGGAGGGCAAGGAGCCTTCGGAAATATACGACGGCTACGCCGCATGCCCAATCGTAACAGACTACGGCCATGTGCTCATGTGCGAATTCGACTACGATAAAAAACCGAAAATTTCATTTCCCTTGTCATTGCTGGACATGTCCAAAGAACAATGGGTTGCCTGGCTGCTGAAGGTCTACGCCCTCAAGCCCATGTATTTCTACGGCATGTTGAAAGGCTACGTATAATCGGATAGCATTTGCGCGCCATAGCAGTGAATAGCGCTGCATGGCGGATTGAAAGCGAGAAAAGATTTCTTGACCCAAAAATAAGCATCGGCCAATGTTGTTGAGATGAATAGCTTTTTCAATACACTTATTATTGCGACTTGCCTGATTTTATGCTCGTGTTCGGGCGATTCAAAAGAAGACGCCGCAGCCTCTGAAGAAGCTTACAAGAGCGAGGAAGGCTCGATAATAGGCGTAAATATGACCGACGAGCCTAAAATCAGCTATTGTCTGACACGCTATATAAGCGACGCCGAAACCCGCACCATTTGGGAGGTCCTGACCGGGGAGGAGTTAAACTACGGCCAACTAACGCTCAGAAGCCAGCCCGACAAGCGCAGCGGCATGTATTTCTTTGTCATGTTCGGCTATGCCCCCGATGAAATAGGCTTGGCCTGCAAAATAGAGTTGTCGGTTTTGTCGACCGACAACCCAAAGACGCGCACTTTTACTTTCACCATACCTGAAACGCATTCGGTAATTAGGGAGCTTAGGCTCGGATTGACCGGCTCGGATTGGCCTAATAAAAAAGCGGGGGTAAACGCATGGAAGATATGCGTAAAATCGCCGTCGGGCAAACTCCTTACAGAAGCGCAATCCTGGCTGTGGAGCGTAGTCGACAAAAATCAAAATGGGGAAAATGTCCCAAAGCAAAAGGCCGACATTGCGAAATAGCTCTTTTGACAGCAATTTTTGGGGCGGATTCCGCCGCGTGCGCAACATCTTTTTTGAGCCTGAAGACTTCAGAGAAACATTGGACGGCGGGCAGGCTTTTACATGGAACAGGTCGGAATCAGACACCGACGGCGAGCCCGAGTATATAGGTTTCTTCTCCTCATGCGCGGCACGCCTAAAGCTCGACAGAACCGGCCGGGTCTGGGCCTCATTCCCGGCTTCGCTTAACCCAGGCGATTCAATGCGTTCGCTCGAGGAATATTTTGACCTCGCTACTGATTACGCGCGCATAAGGGAGGAGCTCGAATCAACCGGAGACAAGCATATTGTGCGCGCATTAAATCGCTATCCTACTCTCAGGATTTTGCGGCAGAACCCGGAAGAGACGATTGTATCGTTTATATGCAGCTCAAGCAAGCGCATAGTTCAAATAAAGCAATGCGTGGGCATGCTTGCAAAAAGCATGGGAGACGAAATCTGCGAGGGTTTCAATCGAATTCCAGACTTTAAGCGCATAAATATAAGCGACCTTGAGGACATAAAAAAATGCAAGCTGGGATTTAGGGCGAAATATTTAAAGAAATCGGCGAAGAAAATTTGCGACGACAATTTCGATGCCCAAAGGCTGCGGACTATGGACTACGGCTCCGCGAAATCGTATCTCACGAGCCTTAGCGGCATAGGGGAGAAGGTGGCCGACTGCATATTGCTCTTCGGGGCGTCGCGCTTCGAAGCGTTTCCCGTGGATACATGGATACGCAAAGCCATGGACAAGCTCTACTCTACCGGGGAAAAGCCGGAAAATATAAGGGCTTTTGCGCGCGACAAATTCGGCCCCTACGCAGGTTTCGCCCAACAGCTCATATTCGCCTCGATAAGAAACGACAAATCTTAAAGTCCGCCCGGCACTAAAAAGTACGCAAAAAAAAACATTGTATAAACGCGTGCAAAACACAAACTTGCCGGAAAAAGAAAAATGACTGAAATTAAAAAAATTTTTAACAAGGAAGAAATAATTGCCGTCATGCCGCAACAGCCGCCTTTCCTATTTTTGGACAAGGTGGAAATTTTCGGGGACGAAGCGGTGTCCACATATACGATAAAAAGCGACGAGGTGTTTTTTGAGGGCCATTTTAAGGGCAATCCGGTTTTGCCCGGAACCATAATGCTCGAAGCGCTGGGGCAGCTTGGCGTATTCTATCTTCTAAAAAGCGGCCACCCGTCATTTAATGGAAGAAAAATAGATTCGTCCAAGATATTTTTCATATCCTCCCAGAATAACCGCTGCATGAGAATATGCCGCCCCGGCGAGACCTTTCAAATACATGCCAAAGTCTTGCGCATTCGCCACCCATTGGCACGGTTTCAAGCAACAATGACTGTAAATGGCGAAAAGGCCGCATACGCAGAAGAAATAACCCTAACTTTTGACTATCTACCAAATGAATAAAAAAGTGGCAATAACCGGGCTGGGCTTTATTACAAGTATAGGCAACAATGCCGATGCCGTTGCCGACAGCCTCATAAACTTGAAAAACGGCATAGAGTTATACCTGCCTTTCTCCGACCCTAAAATTCCGGTGAAATGCGCGGGAACGATAAAGGACTTCGACCTGTCAAGTACCGATCCGGAAGACTGGATATACCCGGCTACATACAGAGTCAGGCGCGACGTTATAAGAAGTTTTGCCCCGCATGTTCTTTACGCCTACTGCGCAATGCAGCAGGCAATAGAAGACGCAAAACTCGCTCCGGAAGACATATCCAACATAGATACGGGCATGTACACCGCCTCGGCCGGCTCTACAAGCATGCTGTACCACCATATGCGGCGCGCGGACGAAGTTGGAATTAAGCGCACATTTCCATTTGCAATAGTCTGCTCGATAGTCGGAACGCTGTCGTACAATTTGGTATCGTGTTATAAGATAAAGGGGGCAAGCTGCGGATTTGCATCGGCATGCGCAAGCAGTTCGCACGCCCTCGGATTCGCATACAACGAAATAGCAGAAGGAAGGCAAAAGAGAATGTTCGTAGTTGGAGGAGAGGACGGAGACTACCGTACGCTCCTTCCATTTGCCGGAATGCGCGCGTTAAGCCACAATCCCGATCCGAAAACGGCCTCAAGGCCATTCGACAAAAAGCGCGACGGTTTTGTAGGCTGCGGCGGAGCTTCCGTAATGGTATTGGAAGACGAAGAAGTTGCGCGCGCAAGAGGCGCGAAGATTTATGCGCACATACTTGGATGGGGACAGGCGAGCGACGGCTACAATGTAGCCATTCCGCATCCCGATGGCGAGGGAGTAAAAAACGCGGCAAAAATGGCTTTAAAAAATGCGGGAATCTCCGCGGAAGACGTCGACTACATAAACGCCCACGCGACCTCAACGCCGATAGGGGATACCGCCGAACTGAAGGCTATAAGAGACGTATTCGGCGACAGGCCGGAAATAAGCAGCACAAAGGCGCTAACCGGGCACGGCTTGTCGCTTGCGGGCGTAATGGAAGCTTCGTTTTGCGCCCTTGCCATGGATAGATGCTTTACTCCCGGCTCGGCGCACATATCCGAGCTCGACGACGCCGCGGACGGTTTAAATATAATAACAACAACAAAAATGCACGCTCCCAAAATAGCAGTCTCGCTAAGCAGCGGATTTGGCGGAGCCAATACTGCCATAGTTATGGAAAAGGCAGGATAATGATTTGGATTTACAGGCTGCTGTTTATTCCCCTGCTGCTTTTAAGCGCGCCCTACTATGGGGCGCGAATGCTAAAGCGCGGAGGCTACGCAAAAGATTTTAGCCACCGTTTTGGCGGTCAAAGAAACTTGCCGCCGCCAGCGGATGGGAAGAAGCGCATATGGCTTCAGGCGGTGAGCGTAGGCGAAGTGGAGGCTCTGGCGCCGCTAATAGACTTGCTAAGCAAAGACAGCCGGATTGAGCTCGCAATCACCACCACCACCAGCACAGGCTACGAAATACTGCGGAAAAAATATTCCGACAAAATTCTATTTACAGGCATATTTCCACTGGATTTTTTCCCATTTTCAAACCGGGCATGGAACAAAATAAAGCCCGATTTATGCGTGATGATGGAGGGGGAAATATGGCCCGAACATCTGCATCAGGCTAAATCCCGCTCCGTGCCCATTGCCCTTATAAACGCGAGAATGTCGGACAGGAGTTTCTTGCGCTACTCCAAGGCGGCATTTGTAGCCAGGCGCCTCTTGGGTAAATTTTCGCTCGTATGCGCCTCCAGCGAATTCGATATGAAACGGCTGCTTTCTCTCGGCGCACCAAAGAGCAGGACTTTTAACTTTGGCAATTTAAAGTTCGACTCCGCGCCATCGGAAATATTCGACAGCGAAGAAAAACTCCGCCTGCGCCGCGAACTTGGCTTTTCTGAAAATTCGCTTGTTTTGCTCGGATCTTCGACATGGCCCGGAGAGGAGGAATTATTGCTGTCGGTAATGGGAAAGCTCAGAGCGGAAAACATAGACTGCCGCCTGCTGCTTGTCCCGCGGCACGCCGAAAGAAGGAACAAAATAATTCCTTTAATAGAGCCCTTCCCGCATTGCGTCAGAAGCGTTGGAAAAGAGGCAAAAGAAGGGACTCTCGTCTATCTTGCCGACACAACCGGCGAACTCCGCACGCTGACTCAAATTGCCGATTTCGCATTTATAGGCAAGAGCATGCCTCCGAATTCCGGGGGCCAGAGCCCGATAGACTGCGCGGCTCTCGGCATTCCAATGGTGTACGGGAAAAACATGAGCAACTTTAGAAGGGTATGCGAAACCCTCGAGCGCTCTAACGCCGCCATAAAAGTTCCGAACGCCAAAGCCGCCATGGGCGAATTGCGCAGGCTTGCAAGAGACGCGTCTTTGCGCGAAACGCTATCGCACAACGCCAAGAGCTGGCACGCCGGCAACATAGGGGCGGCATCGCGCACTTACGAGGCTATAAAAAACATTTTAAAAATCCCATAGCCTTTCAAAAATCGCGGCGGACTGAAATTGGCAGAAGCTCACAGAAGCTCCACCGCCACGGAATCGGCAAAAAGCCTCCCGCTATAGCTCAGGCGGACTATATCCGAAAGATTGCTTCGTTCGCGCAATATTAATCCGCCGCTTTCAAGATCCCTTAGTTTGCCTTCTAAATCCCGAAGTTTCGCGCGCGGAAAGCGCCTTTTCAATTCCGCCAAATCAACGCCGGAACACATTCTCAATCCGAATACGAGCGCCGACGAAAACATTTCGTCGTCATTTAATTCAACGATGTCTTCAAAGAGGGGGGTTCCGTTTTTAAGGGAGGCAAGCCACTTGCCTATTGAGGAAACGTTTTTTCTTCTAAGCCCCCTCCACTGAGATGCCGCGCCCGGCCCCAAGCCCAGCCATTGCGCCATATGCCAAGTAGATAAATTGTGCATGCACTCC
>CALXOC010000163.1 GCA_944389915.1 uncultured Opitutales bacterium
CGGCCAGATGCAAATACTGATAAACACGCCTTCGGGCATGAATCCCCGCCTTGATGAAAATAAGATGAGGGAGGAGGCGCTGCTCGACAGGGTTTGCATAATAACCACAATAATGGGTGCCTATGCCGCGCTGAAAGGCATAGAGGCGCTGAAGAATAGGCCGCTTGAAGTTAAGCCTTTGCAGGAGTATAAGCGCGATATGGACATAAAGCGCTCAAAAAACGAAGGCGTTAAAATAGCCGAATAATTTCGGTTTTTTTCCGATAAGACAATAACTATGGGCAACAGGAGATTTGAAAAGACGGTGGAGGCGATATTGCGCGACGACAAGCGTTACGCTGCCGGCGCCTATGTGTTTGTCCGCATGGCTCTCGACTATACCGTAAAGCGCGTTTGCGCTAAAGACTCAGGGCGCATTGAAAAACAGGTTAGCACTTCGGAATTTTTGGAAGGCATAAGGGAATTCGCACTTGAGACCTTCGGGCCCATGGCGATGCCGCTTTTTGAGGAATGGGGAATTCGCTCATGCGAGGACATAGGCCAAATAGTTTTTAACCTAATAGAAGCGCAGGCGTTGAGGAAAAGCGCCGACGATAAGATAGAGGATTTCGCTGGCGGGTACGATTTTAAGGAAGCGTTTGAAAAGCCGTTTCTTCCAAATAGAGGAGTGAAAAAGAATGCGAGGACTTGAAATAGAGAATTTGACGGTCAGAGTGGCCGGCAGGAACGTAGTGGAAGGCTTGAATCTGAAGGTGCCGGCCGGAGAGGTCCACGCAATAATGGGCCCCAACGGGACGGGTAAGAGCAGCTTGTCCAAAGCTATTGCCGGGCATCCGGATTACAGCATTGCGGGCGGGCGGGTTTTGCTCGACGGTGAGGACATAGTGGGGCTTGCCCCTGACGCAATAAGCAAAAAGGGTTTCTTTTTGGCGTTCCAGTATCCGGTCTCCATTCCCGGCGTTAGCATAGCGAATTTCATAAGGGCATGTTTGAACGCCCGCATGCCCGAGGGCGAAAAGATAAATCCGGTTGAATACTACAAGGAGCTTTACGCGAAAATGGACGAGCTTAAAATGGACCGCTCTTTCACAACGCGAAGTGTAAACGACGGCTTTAGCGGCGGAGAAAAGAAGCGCTGCGACATTCTCCAAATGCTGATGTTGAACCCTAAATTCGCCATACTTGACGAGACCGACAGCGGGTTGGATATAGACGCCTTGCGCATAGTCGCCGACGGTGTAAATAGCGCGCGCTCCCCTGAGCGCGGAATGCTGTTGATAACGCACTACCACAGGTTGCTGGAATATGTTAAGCCCGATATGGTCCATGTAATGAGCGGCGGCCGGATTGTAAAAAGCGGCGGAGCCGAGCTTGCCGTGGAGCTTGAAAAGACCGGGTACGACTTTCTGAAAGATTAGCATATGGCGGAATCTTTAGACAATGTTCATTCCGAATTAAATCTGGATCGAAGCGTTGGCGATTTCAGCTTTGCCGAAGACTATGCTTATGATGCGGGCGTTGGATTAAACGAGGATGTTGTAAAATACATATCCGGGGTCAAGAGGGAGGACCCGTGGATTCTCGAATTCCGCCTGAAGGCTCTCAAGGCGTTTGAGTCTATGAAAAATCCCACTCATTGGGCCTCTAAGAAACTCGACGAATTGGATTTTTCAAAGATAAGATTTTATCTTGCCAAGGGCGCGAAAAAGACGCGCTCGTGGGACGAAGTTCCGGAGGATGTAAAAAAGACCTTTGAGCGTCTCGGGGTTCCCGAGCAGGAGAGGGCGTTTTTGGCGGGCGTAGAGGCGCAGTTTGATTCGGAATCGGCGTATTCAAACATGAAGAGCCATCTTGAAAAAGACGGCGTTATATTTGTAGACTCCACCGAGGGCCTGATGAAGTATCCCGAAATATTCCGCAAGTATTTCGGGAAGGTCATTCCAATTTCCGACAATAAATACAGCGCTTTGAATTCGGCGGTGTTCTCCGGAGGGAGTTTCATTTACGTTCCAAAAGGCGTGAAGGTAAAGCAGCCCCTGCAGGCTTATTTTAGAATAAACGCCGAGAGCTTCGGCCAGTTTGAGCGAACTCTGATCATAGCCGATGAAGGGGCGGAATTGATGTATATGGAAGGGTGCACCGCCCCAAAATTCGAGACGGGCACTTTGCATTCGGCGGTGGTTGAGCTTGTCGCGCTCAAAGGGGCAAAAATACAGTATGTTACAGTGCAAAATTGGTCCGACAACGTGTTCAATTTAGTGACAAAGCGCGGAGTGGCCGAAGAGGGCGCGCAAATACGCTGGATAGATTGCAATATAGGCAGCGGCATAACCATGAAGTATCCGGCCGTTGTTCTCAAGGGAAGGGAGTCGAGGGGAGAGGTCATTTCCATAGCTTTGGCAAATAAAAAGCAGCATCAGGATACCGGGGCTAAAATGATGCATTTGGCGGACTCCACTACATCCAATATAGTTTCAAAGTCCGTCAGTATATCCGACGGCCGGGCTTCGTACAGGGGCATGGTGTACATGCCGCGCGGAGTTTCAAAATGCAAAAACAATACGGTTTGCGACGCCCTCCTAATCAATTCAAACTCGCGAACAGACACTTATCCGGCGGTAATTTGCTCCGGACAAAACAACAGCGTTCAGCACGAGGCCAGCGTTTCAAAAGTGAGCGAGGAGCAAATATTTTACATGAGGCAGAGGGGGCTTTCAGAAAGCGAGGCGATGAGCCTTTCAGTGAACGGCTTTGTCAACGATTTGGTGAGGGAGTTCCCAATGGAATATTCGGTTGAGCTGCGAAGGCTCATTGAACTTCAAATGGAAGGATCGGTGGGCTAATGGGCTGTATTCTAAAAAAAATCTCGGACAGCGCGAAAGAGCGTTTTGAGAAAATTCCCTTTCCGCACCGTAAGGACGAATATTGGCGCTTTGCCGATTTGCCGTCGTGGGGGGTTGATTCTTTGTTCAACTACTTTTCCACATCCATGCGCGAGAAGGGAGACAAAGCAGAGTCTGAATATCTCTTGCGAATGCGGCGCAGGGAAAGGGAGGTGGATTGCTCGCCGACTTCGATAGTGATATCCGACGGGCAGATAATGTCGGCAGACCTGCCGAAGGGGATAACTGCCATGTCTTTTCTCGCCGCAGAAGATGAAATTCCCGACGAGCTTGAGGCCTTTTATGGCGATTGCCGCGGAAAATTCGACACCTTGCAGGCTGCAAGAGCCGAATCCGGGGTGGTCTTGCGCGTCAGAGACGGCGCCGACTTGGTTTTGGATTTGGCGCTGGTTTCAAAGCTTCCGCTTTCCACGGTGGGCGTTCTTGTCATTGTAGGGGAGTCGGCGTCCCTAAAGTTGAGGAGAAGCGTGTTGAATTATGCGGGCAGCTTTGGAGTTTTGCGCTTCCGATATGTTTTAAAGCCGAAGTCATCGTTGGAGCTGGCGACTGTAAAAATGTCGGAGGAAGGGGCGCGCTCCTACGAGAGGGAGGATTTTTCATTGGGGGACGGGGCTAAAGTGCGGGACGCGCTCGCGCAAATAGGTTTGTCGCCGTCGCGCCACGAGCGGAATTTTTATTTAGAGTCTTGCGGAGTTGATTTGGACACGCGGGCATTCCTAAATATTCCCGGAGGCGTAACGCATGATTTGCGCACGGAGCAGAGGCATTCCCGGCAGCTTTCCAAGAGCGATTTGGCTGTAAAAGCGGCCGTATCGGGAAACGGGGCGCTGGCGTTTACGGGCCTCATAGGCGTATTGCCGGAAGCTCAAAAGACGGATGCATACCAGAGTTGCCGTTCGCTTTTATTGTCCGACGAAGCCAAGGCGCAGGCTGCACCCGTGCTTGAAATATGCGCCAACGACGTGGCATGTTCGCACGGCTGCGCGGTGTCAAAACCCGACGACGACCAGCTCTTTTACATGCACCAGCGCGGGTTGAGCCTTGACGATGCGCGCGGGCTGATAGTGAAAAGTTTTGCCGAAACTACTTTTGCCGAAATCGGCGACAGGCAATTTGTTGATTCCCTCATGGATTTGATTTTTTAAGCTTGTAGATGCAAAATATTTAATTTTTTGCCGGCTTTGCGCGCGCCGCGCCGTTTGGCCCTTCTTGCCTGCTTTTTTTGTTGAAAAAGGCGAGCCGCTGTAAGAAAGTCTAAAACATGACACGCAGGCTATTCTTTTTTTTGATTTCAACTTGCCTATGCTCCTTTGCACTTGGCCAGTCGAATATAAATATTTCCATAACCAAAAATTCCGAAAAGCTAAACGTTCCGGTTTACAGGGTTGCGATACTATCGGATAACGCGGAGATGGCAAAATTGGCGAAGAGGGCGTTCTCGACGCATGGAAGCTTTATACAAGTGCCTGAATCCAAGGCGCAGTTTGTTTTTACCTTTACTCCCGCGGGGCAAAACGCCGTAAAACTCACTATAAAGGGAGCTTCGGTTTACGAACAGACATGCATGGGCTCAAGCCAGGTAAATGCGCTGATGAAAGCTTGCGATCTCGCAGTGCAAAAGACGATTTTATCCCCCGGATATTTCGCGGGAAAACTTGCGTTCTCGTATTCCAAAAACGGCGGGAAGACCTCGGAGATATGCGTGTCTGATATGGTATTCAATTCGGTCAGGGCCCTCACTAAGGACGCTTCGGATTCTCTGATGCCGCACTTTTCACCAGATGGGAGAGAATTGATATATACGGGATATTTTAGGTCCGGGTTTATGGATTTGTTCCTTATAGATTTGAACAACAACACTCGGAAAGTGTTTTCAAGCTTTAAGGGGAGCAACACAGGCGGGACATTCTCACCTGACGGCTCAAAAGTTGCGCTGATACTCACATCGAGCGGAAACGCCGAAGTCTGGACCGCAAACGCTTCGGGGAAGGGCTTCAGGCGCATGACTTCCACGAGCGCCACGGAGAGCACTCCCGGGTTCTCGCCCGACGGCAGGAGCTTGATATTCGCCTCCGACAGGCGCGGGGGGCCGCAGATTTACACTATGCCTGTATCGGGTGGAAAGATGAGGCCCGTGCCCACAAACGTGAGCAGATATTGTTCGGAGCCGGCATGGAATCCCAAGGACCCGTCGAAGATTGTATTCACGCTCGCTCAGGGCAAGGGCTTTCAAGTGGCCGTTTACGATTTCAACAAGAGAACTTCTGAGGTTGTGAGTTCCGGAGACAGCACTTCGGGGGCAACGTGGCTGAACGACGGCCGCCACATAGTGTGCACCAAGTCGCGCGGTGATTCGAGAAGGCTGTACATAATAGACACCGCAACTAAGAGGCAGACTCCGCTTCACAGTGAGTCCTTCGGCTCAGCGAAAGAGCCGGATTTTGTTTACGCGCAATAGACGGGTTAAATATATGAATATAGTTACGCTCGATCTTGAAGGCGTTCTTGTCCCGGAAATATGGATAGCTTTTGCGGAGGCGTCGGGAATCCCCGAGCTAAAGCTCACCACGCGCGACGAGCCGGATTACGACAAGCTCATGAGGTATCGCCTGAAGATATTGTCGGAGAGGGGCGTTCGCTTGGGTGATATAGAGCGCGTGATTTCATCTATCGAACCCCTCGGCGGAGCGCGGGAATTTATAGAATGGCTTACTTCGCGCTGCCGGACAATAATACTTTCCGACACTTTCGAGCAGTTCGCAAAGCCGCTGATGAAAAAGCTCGGGTATCCGCCTTTGTTTTGCCACGAGCTTGTCATAGGCGCAGAAGGGGAGATAGTAAATTACTCACTGCGCATGCGCGACCAGAAACGCGCGGCGGTTGAAGCTTTTAAGAATTTGAATTTCAAAGTTATTTCCGCCGGAGACTCGTACAACGATTTGTCGATGCTTCGCGCGGCCGACAGGGCCGTGCTATACAGGCCCACTGAAAAATTCGCTGCGGAAAATTCCGATCTTCCCGTGGCGCGCAACTATGAAGAATTAAAGAAGGCGTTGGAGCGCTTCATGTACGAATAGAATCATGGCAAGGAGAGAAAAAATGGGAAGATACGCCGCAAGGGGCGTGTCTGCTGGCAAAGAAGAGGTCCATGCGGCCGTCGACAAGCTGGATCAAGGACTTTACGAGGGCGCGTTCTGCAAGATAACCGAGGATTTTCTGACAGCGTCCAAGTTGCGCTGCAATGTGATACACAGCGACGGCAGCGGGACAAAATCTATAATTGCGTATCTCCATTACA
>CALXOC010000164.1 GCA_944389915.1 uncultured Opitutales bacterium
TAAAATTTAAGTGTCTATTTGCTGAATATTGCAATTGTTTCTTAGCTAATGCGGGGGCGTATTTTTTCAAGCAGAATCGCCATTTTTAATTAAGGTTTTCGGAGCGCAACTCGCAAATAGTTGCATATTGCTGTAAATTAACATGAAACAAAAATAACATCTTTTCCGTTAAATACTTTGCAAAAATATGGTGCTATTGTATAGTTGCAGATACAGGTTTTAATATTGGAAAATATTTTTCATGTGGCTTGATGCAAATTTGTATAAATAAAGAGGTGTAAATTGAAAATCAACAACTTGGAGACATTCAAAAATATAATAAGCAATCGCATGGCTTTTGGCACTTGCATTTCCTTTCATGATGCGAGCATAAGTGAAATAGCGGCCGATTCTGGCATGGATTTTTGTTGGATAGACATGGAGCACGGCATTATGAATCTGACCGATGTCATGTACCACATTATGGCCCTCAGAGGCACGGATTGCGCCGCGTTTGTCCGCGTTCCTGAGAATTCGCCAACATGCATAAAGCATGTTATAGATTTGGCTCCCGCCGGAATAATAGTTCCCATGGTAAATACGGCCGAGGACGCCGAAAAGATGGTGCGCGCTTGCCGTTTCCCAATGGAGGGCGGCAATAGGGGCTTTGGGCCAAGGCGTGGTTCTCTGTACGGGAAAGTCGGTATGCGTGAGTTTTTTGAAATGTCAAAAACGGAACCATGGATTATTCCGCAAATCGAGCATGTGCAGGCAGTGGAAAATTTAGATTCAATACTGTCGGTAGAGGGTATAGACAGCATTTGCATAGGCCCTTACGATCTTTCATGTTCAATGGGCAAGCCCGGCATGATGGAAGACCCCGAAGTAAAGTCTGTTTTTGACGAAATTTGCGCAAAAGCGCTGGCCAAAGGAATAGTTGTGGGCGCATACGGAGGAAACGACTACCAAGCGTGGAAATCCCGGGGGGCAAATTGGATCTCGTTGGCCTTTGACGAAGGCGCGATTTCGCAGAGCTACCGCTCAATGCTTGCCGAGGCGTCGAAGGTAAACGCCTAATACCAATGCGCATCTATTGATTTTGCACTGTTGCAAATCCATGCGCGCGCCGCAGACGGGGCGGTTGGGCGTATATATTCTATGCGTTATTGCGCCGTTTTGCCTCGGAAATTATTCCAAACTGCAGGCCTCTAAGTTCGGCCATGCCCTTCATGCGGCCAATGTAGCTGTATCCGGGATTTGGCGTAGGAGGCTTGGACAGGTCGTCCGCCATGTCTCTGCCGTGGTCCGGGCGGAATACTATTCGATTTTCCCCCAATGATAGGCGCTTGTCCTGTATTTCCAATAATTTCTTTACAACGTCGTACATTGGAACGGAGCCCTCTATGTGCCCGGATTCATGAAAGCTGCCGTCGCTTTCGCGCTGGGTGCTCCTAAGATGCACAACGCGTATGGAATCTTGCAGGGTGCAGAGCATCTTATAGATGTCGTTGTGCGATCCGGCACTCAGCGAGCCGGTGCAGAAGGCTATGGTGTTGGCCTTTGAAGGGCAGCAGGACAATATTTTCTGAAAATCTTCCATATCCGAGGCTATTCTTGGCAGCCCCAAAACGTCGAATGGAGGATCGTCGGGATGAATTGCCAAAAATACCCCAGATTCTTCCGCGGCGGGGCATACATCGTTTAGAAACATTGCGAGATTTTCCCTGAGGCAGTCTTCGTTTATAGACGAGTATTTTGCAAGCATAGCCCTTATGTCGTCTATGCTAAGACCCATTTTGCAGCCCGGGAATACGTCTATTATAGAGCGCTCAAAGCTTGACAGAGCAGACTTGTCCAGGGACTTGTAAAAAGCGCAGGCCCTTTTTAAAATGTCGGGATTGTAATCGAGTTCGGCGCCTTTGCGCTTTAATATGTAAATCTCGAAGGCCGCGAATTGGGCGGGGTCGAAACGCAGGCATGTAGAGCCGTCGGGAAGCTTGTAATGGAGGTCGGTCCTTATCCAATCGAGCACCGGCATAAAATTGTATATCACAAGCTTTATTCCGCACTTGCCCAAATTCCTAAGACTCTTGCGGTAGTTTTCTATGTGCCTTTGAAAATCTCCGCTTCGGGTTTTTATATCTTCGCTCACGGGAAGCGATTCCACAACGCTCCAACGCAATCCTGATTTTTCGAGAGTATTCTTTCTCTGCAGTATTGCACTTTCAGGCCATATCTCCCCGTAGGGGATTTCGTGGAGCGATGTAAAGACGCTTTCGGCGCCGGCTTGCCTGATGTATGAGAGTGGTACGGGATCGCTGTCTCCGTACCATCTGAATCCGTGGTCCAAATATTGCATGTTTTATACCCCCGAAAAGCAGGAGAATCCGCCGTCTATTGGCAGCACGATTCCGGTTATAAATTTAGAGGCGTCGGAAATCAGGAAATGTGCGGCTCCAAATATTTCTTCAGCTTTCCCGAAACGGCCGAAGGGGGTTTTTGCCATTACTTTGGCTCCGCGTTGGGTGGGCGAACCGTCGGGATTTGTCAGAAGCGCCCTGTTTTGCTCGCTTATAAAAAATCCCGGCGCTATTGCGTTAACTCTTACCCCTTCGCCTATTTTTTTCGCAAGTTCCACCGCGAGCCACTTCGTGAAGTTGTCTATTCCCGCTTTTGCGTTCGAGTAGCCGAATACGCGCGTTACGGCGGATTGCGCGGTCATAGACGAAAAATTCAGCACAACCCCACTTTTTTGCGCTTGAAATACTTCGCCGAATACGAGAGTAGGCAGGAGTGTGCCACCGAGGTTTAACTCCACAACCGCTCTCCACGCGTCAAAGTCCAGCGAGAAGAAATTGGAGTTGTCCGGAATGGTGGCTCCGGGCATATTCCCGCCTGCGCCGTTAACTATGGCGTCTATCCGACCGTATTTTTTTAGGACTTCCCCGCGGACATGCTCAAGGGAGCTTCTGTCAAGGACGTCGCATTTGAAAGCGCAGCAGCATGGATTATTTTTCTCCGCCCGCTCCAGCGCGGAATCGAGCTTTGCAACGTTTCTTCCCAAGAATACGACATTAGCCTTGCACCTTGCAAAATATTGCGCCAGCTCTCCGGCGAGCACGCCGGTTGCTCCGGTTATTACTATTACTTTCCCGCTTATGTCGAACAAGTTTTCCATATTAAATCCGCTTCTTTCCCCTCATCGCCGCGTTGGATATTGCAACCGCGAGCAAAAATAACGCAAAAAGCGCAGGCCCCCATGCGCCGAGTTTGTTCCATAAAACCCACAGGCTCGCGCAGGCCGCCGCGCCCAGAGACAGCGCCATAAGAATATTCCATATCGCGCGGGATATCCCGCGGGGGGCGCTTTCTCCCATAATCCTTTTGCTGTTCATTATTATTAGAAATGCCCCGTAGGCTATGGGCAAGAGTACCATTGCTACAACTCCCGCGTGTATAACGAGCCACATCTTTGCGCCCTCCCAAAAGAGCGATATCACGGCGCTCAACGCTATGATCATGGATCCCCCAATTTGCCATTTCGCCGCTCCAAATTTTCCGCATATTTCGCAGAAGCACAATCCGCATATGAGCATGTTCATGAGAATTGCGTTCATTGCCATGCCCATTACTCCGAAGCCGAAAATGTATCTGGCAACATCGTCGCCGACAAGCGGAGCGAGCGTTTCCGACAGATTGGAGGCGTCGCGCTTTACAAGCATTGCCGCCATCAGCTTTTCAGTTTCCGATATCTTTGCATATTCGTCCACGCGCTCTTCCGCGGTGAGCTTTTTGAATTTTTCAGCTCCGAGACTTTTTGATATGCGCTCGTCGAGAAGTTTTACATATGGCGCAACCAGATTTGAAGCCGGAAGCTTTGTTTGGGCGGGTTCGAGCAAATACAGGGCTTTGCCGTCGGGCAGGGATGCCGCCTTGACCATATTTTTTTCCGCATGTTCGGCTATGACTATGCGCGCTTGCGCCAGGCCCTCGGCGGGTATTGCGTGAAATTGCGATGCCGAAGCCACAACTATGCAGCTTGTGGCAAGAAGGAAGGGAACGAAGAGCCCCGTCGCCAAATCGAATATGGCAAGCCCGCGGAAATCTTTGTCCCAGCCCTTTTTAAGCATGGAATAGGGGAAGAGAAATGTCATGTTTATCCCCACCGCCATTGCAGCAGCCGATATTACCACGTCGCGCTGTTGCGCCACAATCATGGAGCTCCAAAATTCTTTTCCCTGTTCGCCAAGTTTGGATATGTAAGCCATAAAATCCTCGGAAGGTTCCGAGAACACGGAGAAGTTTGGAATAAATCCTTCAAATACGCGGCCCCAATCTATGGAACCGGCAAAGGACAGCTGAATAACCACTCCGAAAAAGCAAATAACTATTGCTCCAACGCTTCCCTTTATAAACCATTCGAATATTTTTACGCCTTTGCCCCCGAAGGCGTAAATGGCTACCATGACAATGGCTATTATAAAGAATATCGCCGTTATGATAGCTTCGTCGAGCATGGTGTTATCCATTCCGGCAAATGCGCCGGCGGCGAGATTTTGCTCTATCGACGCCACCGCGAGTGAAAATTGTGGCATTGCAAAAACTATGCAAGCAAAGAGAGAGCCCAAAGCCCAGCCGTAACCCAGAATGGGGCTTATGTTTTTATTGATTTCCCCCATGGGTTTGTGCCCTATGGACAATGTAACATATGATATTGCCCCCAGCATTACTATTCCGAGAATCATGGCCAGTGGCTGAAGCCACATAAATCCAAAGCCCCCCAATACGCCGAGATACAGCGCCGACGCCAGAGACCCGCCCCCAAGAGTTGTAGCGCTTTGCATCCAGCCGGGGCCGGAGAGCTTGCAAAATGCCATAAATTGGGCGAACCTTCCCCGCGACTTAGCTTCCGCAAGCATTTTGCGCTGGGCTTCTATTCTTTGCTGCTGTGGTGTCATTATTTTTCCTCTCTGTTTTTTGATTCAGCCAATTTTTGCGCTTTTAGGGAAAGTTCGGCCGCGGCAAAGGCGTGCTCTTGCGTCATGGCCCGCTCTCCTCCGCAGAGAATGTCCCGTATCAGATTTCCGAAGAAGGGAAATTTCATGTGGCGGCAGTCTATGCGCGAAGTTTTTTGGTTGTCGGTTATGTAAAGGTGCTGGCTCGGATTGCCGGGCAGGGAATAGTCTATGTATTTGCGTATTTCTATATAGCCCTTTGTGCCCAATATGAAAGTTCGGCCGTCGCCCCATACGGGGAGCCCGTCGGGAGTAAACCAGTCTACGCGGCAATAGCACGACGCCCCGCTGTCGGTTGTAACAGAGGCCTCTCCGAAATCCTGCAGCTCTGGAGTATCGGGATTGTTCATGTTCGCAACGCGCGCATAGTTTACGCTTCCCCCTTTGGCGGAACTAAACTCGAGAAACTGCTCGAATTGGTGCGAGCCTATGTCGCACAATATTCCTCCGTAGCGCTCACGCTCAAAAAACCATTTAGGCCTGGCCGATTTTGAAAGCCTGTGGGGAGCCAATATTAAAACCTGCAAAACCCTTCCTATGGCTCCTTCCTTAATTAAAGAATTTGCGCATTCCGCCGCTTGGTTGTGCACGCGCTCCGCGTAGTAGGGCATTATTTTAAGCCCGGTTGAAGCGCTAAGTTTGCGGGCTTGCGCAAGCTGCTCGAGCGTCGTAAACGGAGGCTTGTCCACAAAGCAGTGTTTGCCGCTTTCAAGCACCATCTTTTCAAATGAAAATCTGTCGGCGTTTATAGATGCGTTGGCGACAAGCCTTACCTCGGGATTGTCGAGTATCTCCGATATGTTTTCCACGGCATTGGCTTCGGGGAAGCGCTTTTTAAACTCCGCAACTTTTGCAGGATCTGGGTCCCACACAAATTTGCAAATTCCGCCCGCGCTTTCAAGGCCCGAGGTTTGCGCGTAAATGTGCCCGTGGTCGAGCCCCGCCGCCGCAAATATAAATTCGCCCTTCTCGCAGGCTTTTTCCTCGCCGCCGTCAGGAACGTAGTCGTAACCGCTAAAGTGTTTGCCGCCTGTCATCTGAAGGATTTTGTAAATTCAATGATGAAGTCGGAATCCACTTTTTCGCGGAATTTGGAGCCGGCGGTCTTTTCAGCGAGCATTTTCGCGTAAGCATTGTCGTTGAACGGAAACTTTACGTCGGCATTTGTCCATGCCGACATTAGCATGGCGTTTGCCAGACACACCGAATTGTATCCCTCGGATATGTCGAAGGCGAAGTCCTTTAAATTTCCCGAGACTGCATCCGCAAAGTTTTTGAGAACTTCGGCGTGTTGTCCGCCTTTAGAATCGAATTTCTCGACAGTCTCCGACGGTTCCGGAGTTCCGAAGACGTATTTGGTATTTAGCGTGTAGTCGCGCAGAGACGGAAATTTTGTTATTTTTAAAGTGTCGTTTTCGGCAACTATAAATCCCTTGTCTGCGGCTATCTCCAACCTGTTGGTGCCGGGGTATTCGCCGGTGCATGTCGCAAACGTTGCGCTCATGCCGTTGTCGTAGTTTAAATAGGCAGTGGCTTCGTCCTCGACTTCTATATTGTGGTACTTGCCGAATTTGCACCAGGCCCTTAATGACGACGGCATTCCGAACACCCATGCAAAAATGTCGATATTGTGTATAGACTGGTTTATTAGGGCGCCTCCTGCTTCCCCTTTCCAAGTTCCGCGCCAGTTGCTGCTTGAGAAGTATATCTGCGGGCGGTACCAATTTGTCATAAACCATGAGGCTCTGTTTATTTTTCCGAGCTCTCCTGAGGATACGAGTTTCTTTATTCTGGCGTATAGCGGAGTTGTTCGCTGGTTGAGCATTATTCCGCACACTTTAGCGCAGCGGCGCGCTATGGCGGATATGTCTGCGGCTTCCAGCGATGTTAGCGCCGCCGGCTTTTCCACAAGAACATTTTTGCCGGATTCCAAACATTGCTTGGCAAGCGTGTAATGGTTGAAGGAAGGCGTTGCAACTATGAGCGTTTCAACAGAGCGGTCGGCCAAAATATCTTCCACTTTGACGTAGGCTTTGCAGGACGGAAATTTCTTTTCGTCAACCCCTTTTTCGTCGCAAACGGCGGCAATTTCGCAGTTCGGAACTTTGCCGTTGCGCACATTATTGAAGTGCATTGAGCCTATGGCTCCCAGGCCTATTAATCCTATTTTCATATTTGGCGCCTTCCTTTCCCTGTTTTGAGCTTACAGCGATTTCAGAACTTCCGAAGCGGCAAGCGCATTGGCCCTAATTTCGTCGAGCTTTAGATTTGAAATCATGTCGGGCTTTGCCAGCCATGAGCCCCCCACCGCCGCTATCAGCGGATCCGAAAGCATCTCTTTGAGATTTCCGAGATTTACTCCGCCCAGCGGTATGAATTTTATTCCGAGATGTTTGTATGGCGCGCTCATGGATTTTAAATGCGCCATTCCGCAACTGGCGGCGGGGAAGTACTTTAGCATTCTGCAGCCGTTTTCAAGCGCTATCTCTATGTCGCTCGGCGTGAATACTCCGGGCCCGAAAGTTAAGCCTATATCGGCCGCGGCCTTTATTACGCGGGGATTTGTTCCCGGAGCCACTCCAAAACACGCCCCGGCGTCGGCAGCTTGGCGAACCTGTTCCGGAGTAAGAACCGTGCCGGCGCCAACATATATGTCGGGAAGCTGTTCCCTTATGTTTTTTATGCTTTCAAGGCCGGCGTCAGTGCGGAGCGTCAGCTCTATTGCTGTGATGCCGCCTTCTGCCAAGGCGCGCGCCACAGGAACTGCGTGCTCTGCCTTGTCTATCGTCAGCACTGCCACTAATTTTCTTTTTTCAAACTCGCTTAACATATGTTTTCCTTTCATTTAAAATTATCTGTCAACGCGCGCGCCGCCGCCGCGGGAGAGCTTTTCAACTTCGGATTTTACCGCCGTGCTCGTATCTCCCGGGGTAGTCATTGCAAGCGCTCCATGGGCCGCCCCGTATTCCACCGCCGCTTGCGGATCTCCCAATTCCATTAGGCCGTATATAAAGCCCGAAGCAAAGCTGTCTCCGCCCCCAACGCGGTCGAGTATTTCAAGGTAGAGGCGCTTTTGGGATTCGTAAAATTTACCGCCGAGCCACGCCACCGCCGACCAATCGTTTAATGTGGCCGTCCTCACCTTTCTGAGAGTTGTGGCTACCGCCTTGAAATTTGGATATGCCGCAACCGCTTTTTCTATCATCTTCTTAAAGGATTCCGCCTCCGGGTTGGAAATGTCCTCCCCGAGCCCGTCAACCTCAAAGCCGAGGCATGCGGTAAAGTCCTCCTCGTTGCCTATCATTACGTCGACATGCTTTGCTATTTCCTTGTTAACCTCCTGCGCGCGCTCCTTTCCTCCTATGGATTTCCAGAGAGATGGCCGGTAATTTAAATCGTACGAAACTATAGTCCCGTATTTTTTCGCCGTTTTTACAGCTTCGAGAACCACTTCGGGTGTGCTATCGGAAAGTGCGGCATATATTCCTCCGGTGTGCATCCAGCGCACTCCGCGCTTCCCGAAAATCTCCTCCCAGTCTATATCACCGGCCTTAAGCTGAGATGCCGCCCCCAAGCCGCGGTCGGAACAGCCTATTGCGCCGCGAACTCCAAAGCCGCGTTCGGTGAAATTCAGGGAATTTCTTACGGAACGCCCGACTCCGTCGAAGGGAAAATGCTTTACATAAGTCATGTCCACCCCGCCTTGAAGAATAAAATCTTCAAGCAGCAGCCCTATTTCATTGTCCGCTATTCCGGAAACAAGGGCGGCGCGGAGTCCAAAACATCTGCGCAAGCCCCTTGCAACGTTGTATTCGCCGCCGCCTTCCCACACTTTGAAAGAGCGCGCGTTGCGGATGCGGCCTTCTCCGGGATCGAATCTGAGCATTACTTCACCCAATGACAGTATGTCATAGGCGCAGGATTTTTTATCTTTTATATCAAACATATATTTTTACTTAACCGTATTTTAATGAGAGAAAAATTTTGTCAAATCTATTCTCAAACGTTTGAGAATAGATTCGGTAAATATGCTTTTATATGTTGCGAAAAATATGCGCATCTGCCTATAGGAAAATTGTAATTGCCAAAAAAAACGCCCGATCCGCAAAGCGGAGAGGGCGTTTTGCAAATGGCTAATATGAGCTTTTAAAGCCAGTTAAATATGGTATCCCAAAAGCTTGGCTTAAACAATTTGCACGACATCGGGGAAATTGTTTGCGAATCGTATTCGTAAGGCTTGCCGGAATAATTCGACACTATTACAGAACCGTCGCTAAACTCCGATTTGAACACGTCAGGTGCAATTTCCTCATGGTTGTCGAGAAATTCGTACTGCAAATATCCCATTTCTTTTAGAAGATCGCGCCCTTTTTTAATTTCCGAAACGGTTTTCTTTAAATCGGCGTCGGTTGTGCAGACGAGGTCGTTGGTGCCCATCCAGTTTCCTCTGCCGGTATCGCAGAATGCGGAATATATGTAGAAAGAGGGCCGCGTTGCAAATTCTACAACCTTCATTTGCGAGGCTTTGTCTTTTATTGTGTAGTTTACCGTGGCGGTTCCCGCATTGCTCATTATTATTCCGTTGTAGACTATGTGCCAAATTGGAATATAGCCGTCTATCATGGGCGGGCGTTTGGCGAATAGCTTGAATGTTATGTAAAGTCCGTAATCGAGAGCCGAAGCAACGTGGTCGAATCCCCCTTCGCTCGCTGCTCCACCCATCAGATCCGCTGCGTATTTTAGGTGCTTTGTCGCGTATTCGGCGGCTTCCTTGCGGTTTAGCGGATGCACTTTGTCATAGCATACAGTGGGGGTTACAGTGGAGAGCACGTCTATGTAATGTATACCGTGAAATCCTATTTCCTTGAGCTTCGGATAATCGCGGAATAGGAATTTGTCATAATACTCCTTATAGCAGAGGTTGAACATTCTTCCGCCGCTCCAGGTCGTATTTTTTTGGGGAGTCCCGTCGGGGTTCTTCGCAAGTATTGATTCGCTCCAGTCGGGCGATATGTGGTATGCGTCTCCAGAGTTGGTGTGGCAAACTATGTTTATACCCTGTTCTTTTGCCTTCTTTATGAGCGCCCGCAACTTTTCCTCTCCCCCGAGAGCGGGCTCCACCGGATACATTGTCGGCCAGCGGCCGTCGTGCCCTCTGATATTCCAGCCGACCAGGCATATTTGCGCCTTATCCACTCCCTGCGCCTTAAATTCGTCGAGCAGTTCCGACACCCTGTCAAAGGTCATGGCCACTTTCATTTTGGGCTCGTTTTCAAGCGTCTGAGTCTCTACAGGAGTTGGGACAGGTTTCCAGCCCTGGCGTATTCTCACTTCGGGCGCTTCGGCGGCGTATGCGAGCACATCGTTGTTTTCCGCCCTTTCTTTCAGGGGTTTTACATAGCCGCGGTCGAGCTGCCATTTCCTATATAGGCGCCCCATGCCACTGTAATTTGCGTCTTTGCCATTGAGCGGATAGAAATCTATTATTATGTCTTCGTAGGGTTTGTCGTTCTTTAAATTGAAGCGGTACGACATCGCGTATTCGCCCTTCTTTAGCGTTATTATGGCGTTGCATTCAAAGCGCATTCCCTTGACTATGGCCGCAAATGCGGTATCGCCTTTCTTCATTCCCGATAGCGCAAGCGGCATGTGGCGCATTGAGTATGCCCCGTCTTTTTCGCGCTTTGACAGTTTTCCGTACATGCCGTCAGGCATAACATAGTAGCCGTCATCTCCCGCTTTCGCCTTTGCAAAAGAGGGGAATACTTCCACAAAGTCTATGTCTGCGGGAATATCGCCCGCGGCTATGCGCGCGCGCTGAAAATTGTCTATATCCTCCAGCTGAAGCGTCTTTTCGGAAATTTTTCCGTCTTTTGTCTTCATGCGCACGAGCGCCGTATCGGCGGCGGACGCGAAACCGCAAAATGCGGACAACACAATAGATAAAATAAGTTTCTTCATAGAATGAAAAAACTTATGGATTGCGGAAATTCTTTCAAGCATAAACTAACTTTGCGGGGGCAAAGGGCTTGGCATAGCCACATATGTTTTATTTTCTTGCAAAAAATACCTCATATGAGAGCGGCGATACGGCTTTGTCCCTGTACGAAAAAGCCTTTGCCGAATAATTGCATATGATTTCAGTGGAGTCGCTAAAAAGAGATTTAAACACCATGGGCGCTATTTCCTCGTGGCTCTCCAGAAATTCGTATTGCAAACGCCCAATCTTCAACATTAAGTCATAGCCCTTTTTTATCGCCGATACGGACCTTTTAAGCTCTTCTTCAGTCGAGCATTTTAAATCTGTGTCGCCCATCCAGTTGCCTCCCGGCTTGTCGCTGAATGCCGAGTAAAAATAAAAGGTGGGGCGCGTTGCGAACTCCGCCACTTTCATTGCCACTTCGGGAGCTTTTAAAGGATAGTTTACTGTGGCGCTGGCTGCGTTGCTTAAAATTATGCCGTTATATACTATGTGCCATAGAGGAACATAGCAGTCGGCCATGGCGGGTATTTTTTCGAGATTAAAAGTTATATACAGGGCAAAGTCTAAATTTTTTGCGGCGTGGTCGTAACCGCCTTCGCTTGCGGCTCCGCCCATGAGCTTAGCGGCGTCAGACAATTCAAGGCTCCAGCACTCCCCGGACTCTTTGGAGCTTGCCGGATGCCGCGGGTCGAAACACGGAACGGGGCTTGTAATGCTTATTACATCTATGTAGTGCAGACCTCTAAATCCGAGCGCTGCTATTTTTTCTATGTTTTGTTTCGATATTTTTTTGCGGTATTGCTTGGGGCATATCCTATAGTATTGTCCGCCGCTCCATATATTGCTTTTTCGCAGTTTCCCATCGCTGTCGCGCGATATGTCGTCCTTGCTGAAACAGTCGGCTATTTGGCATGCGCCTACGGCGTTTGAATGGCAGACAATTTGAAAGCCCATGGACTGCCCCTTCTTTATCAGGGCTCTCAATTTTTCCTCGCCGCCGAGAGCGGGCTCCACCGGAAAACTCTGGGGCCAGCGGCCGTCGTGTCCGCGAATATTCCAGCCAACCAGACATATTTGAGCCTTATCCACGCCTTGGCGCTTTAGTTCGTCCATTATTTCGCACACTCTGTCGAAAGTAACTTTCACTTTCATCTTTGGCTCGTTCTCGGGAGTCTGTTCCGCCACCGGGCTCGGATAGGGTTTCCAGCCTTGCCTTATGCGTATTTCCGGGGCTCCCGCTGCGTATGCGAGCTCAGGGCGCTCTAAGGCCCGCTCTTTCAATGGGCGCACTTCCCCGCGGTCGAGCTGCCATTTTCTATATAGGCGCCCCATAGCGCTGTAATTTGCGTCTTTGCCGTTTAGCGGATAGAAATCTATTATTATGTCTTCATAGGGCTCTATAGCCTTTAGTTTGAACCTGTAACCCAAGCGGTATATTCCGTTTTTTAACTGCACATAAGGCGCGCATTCGTTTGCCATGCCTTTTATTATCGCTGCATAGGCCCTATCTGCCTTTTTAAATCCCGACAGCCGCATAAGCATTGCCGAACTCATAAATCCGTCTTTGCGTTTGCCGAATTTTGTAAGCATTCCGTTAGGAAGCACGCAGTAGCCGTCTTCCCCAATATTTGCGCGGGTAAATTCTGGCAATATGTCTATCGTTTCAATTCCCGCCTCCAGCGACTCCCTCGGCATGGTTAAACTAAAAAATTTTCCCTTGTCCTCAAGCTGCACAAGCGCCTCCCGCGTGCTGCCGTCGGTTTTTTTTATTCTCACGTTTGCCCGTAGGGCTTCGCTTCCAAAGACGCATATAGGCAAATGTAAAATCAGCAGGGCAATTAACGGCAGGCTTTTGAAAAAGTAAATCATAAGAGCAAATAATATTCGCGGCCCTGGGTGGATTCAAACAAAATAAAAAGACACTTTTGGAAAAAATGACACAACTCTTGCAAATTTTAGCGGGCTATTGGCTTTTGAAAAGTATTTGAAAATCTCCGGTAATTCTACACTGTGTGCCTTATATGAAATTTACGAGGACATACAAAGTCAGAAGCTCGGAAATAAATCCGCAGTATCTGTTGAAAGAGCACTTTATAGGCATGTATTTTCAGGAATGTTTTGCGGAATACGCCGCTTCCGTTGAACTGGCCGCATACGACCTTTCGAAGCGCGGCCTTACGTGGCTTACAAGCGCCTCCTGCGTTGAATTTCTCTCAGACATGCCATTTTGGCGAGACGAAGTTGAAGTTGCTGCATGGGTGTGCAAGGCGTCGTCGGCGCGCCTGTTCGTTGGCTTTTGCGCGCTTTCGGGCGGCAGGGAAATAGCCGGAGGTTGCGCAACCCACCTCATAGCCGATATAGACACCCACAAGCCCCAGCCGCTCGGAGAAATAGCCGCGCGTTTCGGCCCGCCTTGCGGAGACACCGTCGCGATTTCGGGGCTCGGCAAGATTGAACCCTTCGACAACGGCTGTTGCGCAGACATAGGCGTCAGCCAGACAACACAGTTCGTGCGTTTCGACGATCTCGACTTTAACATGCATCTAAACAACGTCAAATATATACCCCGCGCTCTCGAGTCCGTGCCATTTGAATACAGGCTTGGGCATAAACTTGCCAAATACCGCATAAGGTACGAGCGCGAGGCGCGCATGGGAGACGAGATTACAAGCCGTTGCACCCGCCGCGGGAATTGTTTTACGCATTTGCTCATTAGGGAGTCCGACGGCGCGGAACTTGGAGTAATGGAGAGTGTTTGGAAATAGTAAGAGGGCATAGGAGCAAATCCCAAGCCCTCTTTTTCCCGCTCTTAAAGCAAATGTTTAGGGGTTGTAGTGGTTTTCCTTTTCAGGTATCATGCTCGGCAGCAGGAATATCATCATTAGGCAAATTACGGCAAGTCCGGCACAAAACAGAAACAGCGTTTGAAATTCGCTGAAAGTGATTCCCCATTTTGTCCAAGATGTTGCCAGCATTCCGCCTCCCAGCATGAGGGATATCATGCTTCTGCCGCAGGCCGTGCCCAAAAACTGATAGGTCTGCACAAAGGCGCTTGCCATTGAAATGCTTGTCGGTTTCGCCAAGGCGAGAATTTCCTGAGACAAATAGCAGAAGAAGCACGCGAACCCAAAGCTTCCCAATACATATAGGGCGGAGGCGATATATGCCACATAGGGCACGTCTTTTCCGCAGAAAAACAGGGCGGCGGGAGTTATTATGTATATTGCGTGGACCATTATTTGAATGTTTCTGACTCCCATTGCGCCGACGAGTTTGCCGTATATGAAGTAGGCGGCAATCATGCCTACTAAACCTATGGCGGATATTTCCTGAACAAAGCCGTCTCCAAGATTTAATCCGTTCTTCATGTACAGAAGCGTCAGAGGCAGCACAGCAGCGTAAGCGAAACACAAGAAAGCCACATAAACGGAAAATCCTACGAGCGTTCCGTTAGACATGGTTTCCTTTAGGGTCCTGGCAAGTTCGAGTTTCCCGCCCACATGGTTCGGGAGTTTTATTTTTGAAATGAAAAATGTTCTGCCCATGACCATTACGCCTATTACGGCTATTATCACTTGCAGAAACCATAGGGGAGGGTTTGTTCCCATCATTCTACCTATAATCCAAAATGTTGTGGCCGTAAGTATGTAGTAGCTGAATCGCATGAAGCCCAAGAAGCTTGCGCGCTCATTTGGCAGGAGTATGCTCCCAAGCACTACATACCAGCCTACCGGCCATAGGGCTTTGGATATGCAATATATGGAGCACCCGAAAAATACCACATACTTTGCCGCGTCTAATCCGAATATCGGGCCCGCGGCCATAAGCAGGCAGGAAGCGGCTCCTATGTAGGAAGACCACGCCACCACTTTTTTTGCGCCTATCTTATTCACCAGCCCGGAGGCTGGTATCATCAGAAATACCGAAGCTATCGCCACAAGGCTTGTCGATAGCATGGTCATGGAATTGCTCGATTTGAGCATTGTGAAATAAAGTATCAGTATGGCGCTGCTGTCGACCATCACGTCGGAAAAACAGCCGAACCAAGTTGAGGCGTACGCATATATGCGAAACCTTTTTCTTTCGGCGTCGGTTAGACTATAGACAAAATCCTGCATTTTTTATCCTCTTAGATTTCTTATTTAAACGGCGGAAAAAGAAAGTTTGTGCGAGTGCGGTTAGTCCGCAGTTTTTTGGATAAATTCTCTCCTCCCATTGAAGTTTTTTACAAAAAGCCATGCGCCGGATTTTCCGGCGCATGGCGGATTGCGGAAATTTATTCGTCAAATGAAAGCTTCCATTCTGGGCGCTTTCTAAACTGGCTCACAAATTTCTTCTTTAATGCACCCTTCTTTTCAAGATGGATATAGCATGCGGTGTCGCAAGCTTTTCCGCATATGCTCGAGCAGTAGGCATGGCGTATCGGCGGATAGAAGTTTACCTGGTCGATAATCTTCCGCGCGCGCTTTGAGTCGAGCTGCACCTCGCCTTTCATAATGGCCTCCCTGTCGGGTTCGTGCTCAAAGGCGTAGGAGGGCATGAAGGGATTCTTCGACGCGTTGGCACCCACATAATATGCTGCGCACTGCCAGCGGTTTAGAGTTCCGTCCGGAGCTATTGCGTGCCCAGGGCATGCCTTTACGCATTCGCCGCACTTGTCGCACAGTTTGGGCTCGACCACAGGATCGGGCTCTATTTCGGCGTTTGTTATTACGAATGCATACCTTTGGAAGGGGCCGAATTCTTCGGTCAAGATTGAACCGTGAAGCCCCCTTTCTCCGAGTCCGGCGTCCACGGCGCACTGCTCAAAGTCGAGCTGGTGCTCCGCGGTTTTGCCGCGGTATATTTTCTTGTAGCTCACTTCCGGGTTGGTGCTGTCTTTCTCCGCCATGACGAGTTGGTTTCTCCTCTGGGGAAGGGCGTCGAATCCCGCGTCTTCAAGAATATTGCAGGCTCTCAGCAGCGCGAATGGCAGTATCGTTTCTTCGAGGGTTTCGAGGCCGACCGTCGTGAAGTGGTGGTAGGTTGTCCCTTCCTCGATTCCGCGCCTCGTGCCCCTAAGCTGGCGGGCAGCCACGCATATCACCGTCTTAGCTTCCGGAAATAGAATCTTGACGTTGGCGTCTTTAAAACGGTCTGCGTTGCCGAAGCGAACTATGTCTGCGCCGTCCTTTTTGAGCTGTTCAACGATGCGTTCTTTGAGCGTACTCATAAAGCGTTTTTCTCCTTTAGATGTTTATAGCATGCCGTGTCGCACTTCTTCCCGCACAAGCAGGGCGAATAGCCCGTTGGAGCTGTGGGAAGAAAGTCTATCTTCTTGTACATTTCGCGGGCCGACTCCCTATTGAAGACCTTGTCGCCGTTAATTACGGCTTCCCTCTCGGGGTCGCCCTTGAGGAATTCGTCGGTCATGAAGGGATTGGACTTGTGCGCTCCGCGGTAGTACACCGCGCATTGCCATGTGTTTATGGTGCCGTCTTCGGCTATTGCGTGTCCGGGGCAAGCCTTTACGCATTCGTCGCAGTTGTCGCAGAGAGTCCCCTCAAATGGCTTGTCGCATTCGAGCGGCGCGTCGGTTACTATGAATACGAACCTCACATAGGGACCGAACTTGGGCATGATGACATGTCCGTTCTTTCCCGCCGCCCCGAGGCCGCAAATTCGCGCCGCCTGGTTGAAGTCCATGATTATTTCCGGCGCGGGCTTGCCCTCTTCAACAGGCTCAACAAACACGAGCTCGTATGTGTCTCCAAGCTCCGGGTTCGTGGTTTTATCGCCCTTAATGCGCAGGTTCGAAACGTTCCTTTGCAGACAGGCGTCGTAACCTTCGTTTTCTATGAGCGAACCCATCTTCAACAGGAATATCTCCGACATTTCCTCGTCGATGAATTTCGTCCCAAGCTGGGTGTAGTTGAAGAACTGTTTCCCGCTTTCCATCACATTGTAGAGCGCTCTCGGTACGCGGAATGCGAATCCTATCACGCATGTGGCGTTGGGAAGAATCGACTTCGGATCCCTTTGCGGATTTGTCCCCTCAAAGTATTTGATGTCTCCTATGCCCACGGCCGAGGCGCCGAGTTCCAGAGCCTTTTCCTTTATTATTTGTGCAGTTAACATATCGCAATCCTTTATCTATCCATTGCCCAAGCTTTTGCCCTTGTGCGCAATGGGCGTTTGAACTTTCCGTAGAGCGTTCCGCCCTTCTTTTCCAGCATGCTTTCACAGCCGCGCAGGCAGCCGCCGCATTTTGCCATGTTGTAACCTACCCATGATGGGAAGTATTTCTCGAGCTCTCCGTAACACTTTAAGCACTCTTCCACATTCGCGGGCTTCTTGTTTAAGAGAAGGTCGAGGTCTCCGTTTTCGTTCTTTTCCCATACGCTCTTTGGAACAAAGGGATTGAACTTCGGGCCGCCGTGCGTGTAGAAGGCGTAGCATTTCCATTCGTCGAGCTTGCCCCATTCGCAGACTTTTCCGCCAACGGTTACCTTTATGCTCTCTTTCGGGTCTATGCAGCCTCCCGGGCATTCGCGCACGCAGGCCATGCAACGGCGGCAGAGCGGTTTGCCGGAATAGAGCGGATCGGGCTCGAGCTCGGCGTCGGTGAATATGAAAGCAAGGCGCTGTCTCGATCCGAATTGGGGGCTCAAAAACATTTTTGACCAGCCTATTTCACCCAAACCGCAGGCTACGCCCGCAAGCCTGAAGTGGATTAGCAGATCCGGAGGCACCTGTCCGGGGCGCGCAGGGCGGGCCATTGCCGAGCGGTTGTAGTCGTGCTTCCAGAGAGGAGCTCCGCTGTTTATCAGCTCCGTTATTTCGGCGTGCTCCTCGGGAGACACGGTTTTCCCGGGTTTGCCGTCCATGTCGGATACGCAGCCGCGCGCGCCCGTGTTGCGGTATGCGAAGGCTTCGTAGCCGTGGTCTTCAATTAGCCTGCCCACCTGGTATATTACGGCTGGGGCAGATATTTCGTTTATGCCGCCGTAGGCCATAGAGGGATATTGATAGAATTGAGTTCCTTCCTCAATACCCCTTTGCAGACCTCGCGGAATGCGGAAGAGCATTCCGATTATCGACTTGGCCTCCGGAAACAGTTCCCTGGGGTCCAGTTCCTTTGGAGTCGACTCGAAACGCGCCATGTCGCCTATGCCGCAGGCGTCCGCGCCGGCGGCAAGTGCGGCGGCTTTCACCATTTCACTTGTCAGTTTTTCCATATGTTCCTATGTGTTCAAGGTTAAGTGTTGCTTTCCTCTGTATTTCATCGCAATAACCGCATGTGCGGCACTGTTTTGAGCAATGAAGCCTGTATTCGGCGTATTCAGCGGGTATCTTGGCGTTCTCCAGCACCGACGGATAAAGGCTCTGCGAGTGGCTCGGCTCGGTTAAATCGAGCAGGTTCCCCACATAGTGAGCCGCGCAGTATGCCCTCACTACGGCCGACGGATTTCTGTTTGTTCTGGTGGCCAGCTTTACGCCGTCGCACAAGCCCTCAAAGAGGTGAATATCCTCTGGACGGATAAAATTACAGTGGCTGAGTATCCGTTTTCTGTTGTCTCTTGTGCGAATAAATTCGTGGCATACGCCGTTAAAATCAAAGGCGTTGTCCATTTCGGCAATCTCGTGTTGGTGCGCCACAAGGTTGTCGTGGAAAGTTCTTGCTGAGCAGAAATTCAAGCATCCGCTATTGGCAAGCAAGTATAGCTTTTTTCCCTCGGACAAGCAAAATTCGCGCATCGTTTTTAGCTTTTCGAAGTGCCAATTATATTCGCGCTTCAGATAAAAAGCGTCGAAGAATTCAGATATGTACTCCACCCCTTCGGGCGTGCCTATCTCCATGTTTACCGACGCCCGAATCTCAATGCCCGGGAAGTTTGCCTTTATAAACTTTGCTATTATCGGCGAAGTGGTCGTTACGGAGCTGAGCCCGAAGCGCTCTGACAATTCTGAAATGCAATCTCCTACCGATTGGTAAAATGATCTCGCTTGGGCGTGCCTGCCGTAGCAATTTCCGTTTAAAAGCAGATTGGTATTAAAGCCGGCTGCAACGTAATCGTCGAGGTCGCTCTCCATTTCCCTCTGCTCCGCTGAAGTCGGCACCACGCCGCGCCCGCTGCTAAAGTTTCCCCAAGGAAAATATATTTCGGACACAGCGGCCTTATTGCGCATTATCTCGTCTTTTAGCGCATCGTTTTTCTGGTATCCTACCGTAAATTTCATTGGATTAAAAAGTGTGCGAAGTTAGTCTGAAATGCTTGGATATTAGCATTCGGTAGTCGGGAGAGCCGGCTTTTATAAATTTTGACGGTATTTGCCTTTTTACCGGCGCGCGCGACAATGCCTCTATTTGATCCACCAAAACTGAGCAGGTCTCCCTCACCATCAACTCTCCCGACGAATATATTACGCCACTTATGCGCCTGTCTGTGTAGAATTCCCCGGTGCAATTCGCGTGGCAGAATATTTTTGGAGTAAAGTTTCTAAAATCGGAAGTCAAGAGCTCAAGAATCATAACGGTTGTGTGCCAACCGTTTATCAGAATTACCTCCGGGCGCGCCTTCAGAATGTTTTTTAGTGCGCACAAACGGGAGTCGTAGTCAAATGGCAGAAAAAAGCTTTCGTATTCAAGCCCGTGGCGATGCCCGGCAAGCTCGAATTCGCCCTTCCAAATTGAATTGTCGAAAAACAATCCTACGGCCTTGCCGCTGAGCCCGTCAAAAGCTTCGTCGAGAGAGTTGCGCAAGTCTACATTCACTTCCGAATACGGTTGCGAATGGCGGTCGTTTACTATCATTGGGCAGGGGATTTTCGCCGACAAGGGCGGGTCTCCCGGCCCCACAAATATAATGCCGTCAACGTCTCTGCCCACGAGAATTTGCATGGCTTCGTTGGCGCTGTCAGCATCGCTTAAGGTTATGAGTAGCTGATAGCCCCTTGCGCTCAATTCATGCAGCGCCAGATTCACCACGTGCGCGCGATAGGCATTTGTAAGGTCTCCGCTTAGAAGGCCTATCGTCTTGCTTTTGCCGTTTCTTAGGGTGCGCGCCGACGCAGACGGGCAATAATCCAGCTCCTCTATTGCATTCTGGATCCTCTTGCGAGTTTCTTCGCTCATTCTCGCCTGTGGACTGTGGTTTATGTATTTTGAAACAAGGGTAAAATTCACCCCCGCCGCTTTCGCCACATCCTTCAGCGTGATTCTCGTTTTTCTTTGCATCTCAATGGCGTTCTAACGTTAGAGCAAGATGTAAATTTATTTGAAGTATTTTGTCAAGCGCTTTTAAAAAGTTTTTTATTTTTTTTCCTGTTGATTATCAAGCTATTGGGATTTTGAGACTCGCGCGGGGGAATTTTTTCTTCCGACTCTTTTTCGCAAAAATAGATTGTGGAGATTATTAGTTTCGCCGCCTAATCATAAACAGGGTGCATGGCGTTTTGTTTTTAGTTTATATTTCGCGGCGCTTAAATTATTTACGCTGCTTTTGTGGAAATTTTGTGAGGAATATTATTTTTTAATTAAATTCAACATTTTAAGAAGGCGCGTATCTGCCATGGGCCGCGTAAAAGGAGCTGGCAATATATGTCGATTTAAAAAAAGCTTCTTGACAAAGCTGAGCTTGTAATTTTTTATGCTGAGCTTCAATTACGGTGGTAGTAGCTCAGTTGGTTAGAGCATCGGATTGTGGTTCCGAGGGTCGCGCGTTCGAGTCGCGTTTACCACCCCATTTTCTTTGCGAAACTGCAGCCGCAACCGGCTGCAGTTTCGTTTTTTATAGTTTTAAAACCGGTTAAAATGCGGATTGAAATGCATGTTTTGCGTTCGGGGCGCATATTTTTGTCCAATAAGGCGCCTATACTGCCGCCGCCTAAAAATAGCGTCTAATTAGGCATAAAAAACCAATTCGTCCACAAGCGTTTTTCCCTTTGCGAAGCTTTATGGATTGCAACTTTGTTTCACCCAAAACATACATGCAAGTTTATTCGCTCTACGTCAAAGATTGTGGAATGGGAGAAAAAAAAACGCTCTACGTCAAAGATTGTGGAATGGGAGAAAAAAAAGAGGGCAAAGAGAACGAAAAATGTTCTACAATGCCCGATGTGTTAATAAAGGGCTATAAGATTCTCAGGACAGTAAGTGTTGGTCAA
>CALXOC010000165.1 GCA_944389915.1 uncultured Opitutales bacterium
CGGCGTAGGTAGGAGAATAGTTTTTTACCTCAAACACCAATATTTTCCCCTTGGGCAAAACAGCGAGGACTTCATCTAAAGTTGGTATTCTAACATCGGCATATTTTTCCCTCCATTTGGGAGTGTCGGCCAGATTTACAGACTTTATCTCCGATATGCTCAGTGAAGCTATTTTCGCCTCCCTGCCCGAAACTTTTTTCCATTCCGGCTGACCGTGCAGGCAGATTATTTCACCGCTGGCTATTTCGTAAAAGTCGCCCTCTGCATAAGTGGAATTCTTCCACGCAGACTTAAAAGATTCTACGGAATTTTGAGGTGCCAATTCCGGATCGCCCCTATGGCCTATGAAATCAAAAGCTAAACTCTGCAGCACCGACAATGCCAACGCCCAAATAATAATAACAGCCTTCATATGCGGAATTTTTATATTATTATAAAAACTTCGCGTCAATTTTTTAATTTTTCAAATCCCGCGCCCGAACCATGCGGCGCCGAAAGTTTATTTAAAATAGTTTACTCCCGCGGAAAATATAGGTTGCCGCTTAATTCCGGATATGTTCCTGCCAACGTTGTCGCCGAAGCGCTCTGTGTGCCCCATCTTTCCGAACACCAATCCGCAAGGGCTGGTAATACCTTCTATGGCGTGCAGCGAACCGTTTGGATTGAAGGGTATCTCGGCGCTAGGGCGCCCGCAATCATCAACATACTGCGTTGCTATTTGCCCATTTCGCGCAAGTTCTGAAATTAATTGCTGGGGCGCAATGAATTTGCCTTCGCCGTGCGATACGGGAATAACGTGTTCGTCGCCTACCGAACACTCCGCAAGCCAAGGCGAAAGCCTGCTGGCAACGCGTGTGCGGACATATGCGCTCACATGGCGTGCTATATTATTATAGGTAAGCGTGGGGCTATCCTCACCAAGCTCGCGTATCTCTCCGAATGGGACCAATCCGAGCTTTATAAGCGCCTGAAAACCGTTGCATATTCCCAATATCAGGCCTTTTCTATCCTTCAGCAGAGACATCACCGAATCCGTGAGAGCGGAATTCCTAAATACGGCCGCTATAAACTTTCCCGAACCGGCAGGCTCGTCCCCCGCGCTAAAGCCGCCCGGCAGCATAAGTATCTGGGCGGCGTCTATGCGTTTTTTCATTTCGGAAATAGACTCGGAAACGTCGGCATCGCTCATATTCCTAAACACGAATGTCGAGACCGCCGCCCCAGCCGATTCAAATGCGCGCGCCGTGTCATATTCGCAATTTGTGCCGGGAAATACCGGTATGAACACCAAAGGCTTTGCATACTTGTTCGGAGACAGCGCAATGTTTTTATTTTCAAAGACCGGCTTTATCAGTTCGCCTTCTTGAGATTTTTCCGCACGAGTGGGAAATATTTTTTCAAGAGGCTCCTCCCAAGCTTTCTCAAGTTCCCAAAGGGGTATTGCACTTGAAGAAACCCTTATTTCAGGAGCGTCAATCGTGCAGCCTATTTCTTCAAAACCATCAATAGTCTCGCCATCGGCAAGCTCCGCAACAACAGCCCCGCAGTCCAAACTGAACAAGTCGCCTTTGAAGCTATCGGACAATTCCACACCTATTCCGTTCCCAAAGGCCATTTTTGCCAAAGCTTCCGCTATGCCGCCAAACTGGACTACGCGCGCAGACAATACTTTTCCGCCGCTTATTCCGCGGCTTAAAGCGCCGTATTTGTCTATTGCGCTTTGCCAATCGGGAGTCAGATGCTCCGTAATGCGGGGCCTGCACAACACTATTTTAGAACCGGCCCTCTTAAACTCTGAAGTTGCAACTTTTCGGGAGTCGCACAAACACATTGCGAAACTCACCAATGTAGGGGGGACGTCGATATCTTTGAAGGATCCCGACATCGAGTCTTTGCCGCCTATCGCCGCGCAGCCGAGGCGCATCTGAGCCTCAAAAGCGCCAAGCAATGCGGCCAAGGGCTTGCCCCAACGCTTTGGATCAGTCCTCAGCTTTTCAAAGTACTCCTGAAACGTAAACTTGATTTTGCTTATGTCCCCGCCCGCAGCCGCAATCTTCGCCACAGACTCGAGCACCGCAAATTGGGCGCCGTGGTAGGGGCTCCATAGCGATATGTCGGGATTAAATCCAAAGGTAAAAAGAGTTGCTGAATCAGTCTGGCCTTTAAGCATGGGTATCTTTGCGCACATTGCCTGCTCCGGAGTGGCCATTCTGCGCCCGCCGTAAGGATGTATAACGGTTCCAGCGCCTATAGAGGAGTCGAAGCGCTCAACAAGCCCCCTCTGAGAACAGGCATTTAGCGAAGACAGCGCATCCTTCCACGCCTGCTTGTCGGACGCGAATTTTCCCGAAGCCCGATTTACCGGCGAATCCCCGTCGGGGGCTGAAATTTCCGCAAAGGCGACTGCTGTTGTTCCGTTTGTATCGAGAAAAGCCCTCGATAGATCAACAACCGAATCTCCTCTCCATTTCATAACCAGCCTGCCGTTGTCTTTTACTTCGGCAACCTTGGTGCATTCGAGATTTTCAAGCGCTGCGTATTTTTCAAACTTTTCGGCGTCGCTTGGCGAAACCACTACAGCCATTCTCTCCTGGGATTCAGATATCGCAAGCTCCGTTCCGTCGAGGCCGTCGTATTTTTTTGGAACGGCGTCTAAGTTTATCTCCAAAGAAGGGGCCAACTCGCCTATGGCAACTGATACTCCGCCCGCTCCGAAATCGTTGCAGCGCTTTATCAGCCTACTGGCGTCGGGATTGCGGAAGAGCCTTTGCAGTTTGCGCTCCATGGGGGCGTCGCCCTTCTGCACCTCCGCGGAATTTTCCAAAGCTTTTTCGTTGTGGTCCTTAGAGGAACCAGTTGCGCCGCCTATGCCGTCCCGGCCCGTGCGCCCTCCAACAAGCAGTATATAATCTCCGGGTTCAGGCCTGCCGCGCATTACCATAGCGCGCGGAGCCGCGGCAATTACAGCGCCTATTTCCATTCGCTTGGCAAGATATCCGGGATGATATATTTCGCAAACTTGTCCGGTTGCAAGGCCGATTTGATTGCCGTAGCTGCTGTATCCGTTTGCCGCGCCCGTAACAATCTTCTTTTGGGGAAGCTTTCCGGAAATTGTGCGCTCAAAGGGAACGCGCGGATCCGCCGCACCCGTTACGCGCATCGCCTGGTATACATAGCTCCTGCCCGACAAGGGGTCGCGTATGGCTCCTCCCAGGCACGTTGCAGCTCCTCCGAAGGGCTCTATTTCAGTAGGGTGGTTATGCGTTTCGTTCTTAAACATAATCAGCCATTCCTCGTCCCGGCCGTCCACGTCGATATGGGCAACAACGCTCGCAGCGTTTATTTCCTCGCTCTCCTCAAGATCGTTCAATTTTCCGGCGGCTCTCAGAGCCCGCATGCCTGCGAGCGCCAAATCCATAAGGCACAAATGTTTTCCCTTTGAGTCTAAACCGAGCTTTGATCGGACATCCATATACTCTTCCCATGATTTTTTTGCGGGAATGTTATAGATGCCTTCATCTATTTTCACCTTTTCGAGGCGCGTAAGGAAAGTGGTATGGCGGCAGTGGTCGCTCCAATAGGTGTCCAACACCCGTATCTCGGTAATTGTAGGCTCCCGTTTTTCAGTGTTTTTAAAATAGTCTCTGCAAAAGGCCAAATCTTTTAATGACATAGCCAAGCCCATCTTCTTGTGCAATTCGGACAAGCCTGACTCGCCCATGTCTAAAAACCCCGATATGCGCGCGACGCCGCCGGGAGACTTCGCTGCGCGAGAAAGAGTCTCCGGCTTGTCCATTGAAGCCTCGCGGCTGTCAACGGAGTTTATTAGATATTTCTTAACCGCTTGAAGCTCCGAATCGGCCAAGTCGCCCTCAAATACGAACACCCGCGCGCACGCGACTCTCGGCCTTGTGCGGGCCGCTATTTGAACGCATTGTTCGGCGGAATCGGCGCGCTGGTCGAACTG
>CALXOC010000166.1 GCA_944389915.1 uncultured Opitutales bacterium
AACCCTCCGTATATCCCAATCGGCGATGCGGTGGGCGTGCTGTGCATGCTGATACCGTCTTCCGGACAGTGGTACGCATGTTTTCTGCTGTGGATTGCCATGCGCCGTTGCAAATGCCTACATTTTAGCCTCACTGTGGCTGTGGCGTGGACGTTGCTTAGCAATCCGCTAACGCTGCCTTTTATGGCATATTCTTATTATATGCTTGGTTGCAGCGCAATGAACGAGCGCGCCCAGAGCTTTGACGGCTTTGCCCGCCGCCTGAAGGAGATATTTGACGGGCGCGGGCAACTGTGCGAAATACTTAAGAACGAGATAGGCTTTCTCGCAGACGATATAGGTTTGCAAATGTTTGTGGGGTATGCCGCAAGCTCGGCCATTCTTGTCCCGATATGCTACTTGCTAAGCTATTGGATTGCGAAAAAATCGTTCGCTATTTTGCTGCGGTCTTGATGTCGGGGCGCAGCAGAATTCTATATTCGCCCGATGGGACCTTGAGCATGGCCGGATAGCCGTCCTTAATGGTGAGCGACGATTCCGCGGGCCTGTTGCCGTCAACTCTTATGGAGCGTGGGTTCGCGGTTGGGAAAACTATGGTGCCGGTGGCGTTTGGTGGAATTACAACAGTCCACTCCATGACGCCGTCGGATATTTTCCACGAGCTTGCCGCGGCGCCGTATGGCGTTGCGTTTGAAGCGCTTGCAAAATTGAGGCCTCCGCCGGGTTTTGGCGCGAAGATTATATTTTTATACCCGGGAATTGTGTCGTCGCGCCAAATTCCGGCGACGTCTTTATATAGCCATTGGCCTATTGCGCCATAAGCGTAGTGGTTGAAAGAATTCATATTGGCGTCTCCGAATCCGTCTTTATGCGAATAGCTGTTCCAACGCTCCCACATTGTTGTTGCCCCCTGGTTAACCGAATATAGCCAAGACGGATAAGTCTCGTTATTTAAAAGCCTGTAAGCTATGTCTGATCTCCCAAAGCGCGAGAGCACCGGATTTAGAAGCGGAGTCCCGACAAAGCCGGTATTCAAATGCCATTTGTCTCTCTTTAATGCCGCAAGCAGCTTTTCAAAAGATTTTGCACGCATGTTTTCCGGAAGAATATCGAAGGCCAAGGCCAAGAGATAGGCCGTTTGGCAGTCGTTTTCTACGGTGCCGTCGGTTTTGAGGTATTTTTTGCAGAAAGCATCTTTTACGTCGCTTGCCAGGCGCGCGTATTCTTTGGCGTCGGCGCTTTTGCCCAGGGCTTTGGCCGTCTTTGACGCCAGATCTGCCGAACGGGCGAAATACGCCGTTCCTATCATCGCTTTAGAGGCGTCGCTCTTCCCCCTCGGGCGGTTTGGCTGCAGCCAGTCTCCGTATCCTATTTCGGGCCTTATAAAGTTGTTCGAGCTTTTCTTCAAGTAATCAATGTAACGCTTCATTGACCCGTAATTTCTCTCAAGAACATTCTTGTTTCCGTATGCCAGGTATATTTCCCACGGGCATATGACTCCGGCGTCTCCCCAGGCAGCCTTCCCCCCTTTCCATTTCGGATTTTTCATGGGGGCTATGTCCGGATAGGCCCCGTCGGGATCCTGGGTGTCGCGTATGTCGAAAAACCATTTGCTAAAGAATGCCTCTACATTCATGTTAAAGGCAGCTGTAGGGCAAAATACTTGTGCGTCTCCCGTCCAACCCATGCGCTCGTCGCGCTGGGGGCAGTCTGTTGGAACGGAGAAGAAATTCCCGCGCTGGCCCCACTGTATGTTGCTTTGAAGGCGGTTTATTTTTGGATTTGAGCACACAAAAGAGCCTATTTGCTCTATGTCGTTGTATAATACCACCCCCTTAACCCAGTCTATTTGGGGTTTTGCATTTTCAGGCAGACCGCTCAATTCCACATACCTGAATCCGTGAAAAGTGAAAGAAGGCTCCCATTGGGCGCTATTTCCCGAAGGTATGTATGAATCGGTAGAGCGAGCCGTGCGATAGTTGTCGGTGTATAGCGAGCCGTCGGCGTTCAGCATCTCGGCAAATCGGATTGTGATTTTTTGCCCTTTTATGGCAGGAACGTTTATGCGCGCCCAACCCACCATGTTTTGGCCGAAGTCGAATATGCACGTTCCGGGCTTCACCTCATTTACGGATATTGCGTGGAGCACCTCTTTTTCAATTATAGGCTGAGAGCGCATAGGCTCTATCAGGGGAGTTTTCCCCGTGGATTCTACCGCTACGGCATTCCAATTTGAGTCGTCGAAATTGGCTTCGTTCCATGCTTTTATTTCCCGGCGGGCGTCGTAATCCTCGCCGTCGAATATGTCGGCGTAAACAACGGGGCCTTCCGCCCACTTCCATGTCTCGTCTGTGGGTATGATGGCCGACGACCCGTCCTTATAAACTATCTCTAATTGCGCCAGAAGCTGTGGCTTTGTGCCGTAGTTGCAGGCGTCGAAATTCCAGCCGAGCCTTCCGGCGTACCAACCCGCCGCCAAATAGGCTCCAATGGCATTTTTGCCTTCGCTTACAAGGCTGGTGACATCGTATGTTACAGACTGCACGCGCTTGTCGTAATCAGTCCAACCCGGGCTCCAGAAATCTTTGCCCGCCTTTTGCCCGTTTACATATATCTGGTATATGCCTCTTGCCGTAACATACAGGCGGGCTGTCTTTATGGAAGGCCCCAGGCGTATTTCCTTGCGGAAAAGCGTGGGGGGAAGCTTTAATATTTTGCATTTTCTCAAGGAGTCGCCCTTCTTGCGTTCTTCAGTGAAAATTTCCGGCTGTTGTGTAGTGGAAATCCACTTTCCCTTCCATTCGGCGTTTGTGAGAAGCCCGCTTTCAAAACTTGCGGTATCGGACCACTCCGATATGTCTCCGTTTTCGTCCCAAACGCGCACACGCCAAGTCAAACGCTCGCGCGAGAATGGCTGGCGCCCGCCGTAGGGAAGCTTTATTGATTGGTTTGACTCTACTTTTGCGCTATTCCACAAAAGTTTTCCGTATGAGTCAAATACCTCTATTTGGTATGCGCTTTGCGATATTCCCTTTCTTATAGGCGGCAGTTTCCATGAGAACGACATGTTTTCGAGATTCAATCCCACGGGATTCCTGAAAGATTCGCCAACAGTTAAATCTTGCGGCCTGAATTGAATATCTGCAAGGGCAAATATTCCCGAGAAAGTCCATAGAGCGAGTGCGCTTACAAATTTTTTCATATGTAATAGATTTTAAGGAAGTTATATTTAAGTTTCTCAAATCCGCAACAAAGCCCCCCTCAAGGAAGCCTTTAAAGAATCAAAAAGGGCATAATTATAGTCAAGAAAATTGCGACCGTGTTCCCTATTCTCGTTAAACATGGACGGTCTCCGGGAATTTGTCGGAGCGCCCATTGAGAAATTTTTTTATCTGCGTAAAAAAAGGCGGCCATTTAAATTATTTAAACTTGTAAAAAGGAGAGCAATGTATTTGAAAATATGCTATGGAACATCGCGCTCTGATATCTGTCAGCGACAAGACTGGTATTGTCGAATTTTCAAGGGAACTCGTGCGCAGGCACGGCTATACTATCCTCTCCACAGGAGGGACGGCAAAACTTTTGGCAAAGGAGGGCATACCCGTTACCGAAGTGAGCGATTATACAGGATTTCCCGAGATGATGGACGGCCGCGTAAAGACATTGCACCCAAAAGTTCACGGAGGGCTCTTGTGCCTGCGTTCAAATCCGAGCCATATGGAGCAGGCAAAAGCGCACGGCATAGGAATGATTGATCTTGTGGTTGTAAACTTGTATCCCTTTGAGGCTACGGTTGCAAAAGCGGGCTGCACCCTTGCCGACGCCATTGAAAACATAGATATAGGAGGCCCGTCAATGTTGCGTTCTGCGGCGAAGAACCATGCCGATGTAACTGTTGTTTGCGACTGCGGAGACTATCCTGCCGTTTTGGAGGCAATTAAAAAGGGAGGCGGGGAGCTTCTCGAACTCCGCCGCAAGTTGGCTTTAAAAGTTTACCAGCGCACCAGCGCCTATGATGCGGCCATTGCTGCATATCTCAACGGGCAGTATAACGGGAATGCGCTTCCCTCTACTCTCAATATCGGCCTTGGACTTGCGCAAAAGATGCGCTACGGAGAAAATCCGCACCAGCAGGCCGCGCTATACGGCGATTTCAATAATTACTTTAAGCAGTTGCACGGAAAGGAACTGTCGTACAACAACATAGTTGACATTGCGGCGGCGTCGGAGCTCATATCAGAATTCGAATCTCCCACGGTTGCCATACTTAAACATACAAATCCCTGCGGGGTTGCGAGCGCCGGCAATTTGCTTGATGCGTGGAACCAGGCCTTTGAAACCGATAAACAAGCTCCTTTCGGCGGAATAATTGCGGTAAACCGCAAACTTGACTCCGATTTGGCCGAAGTAATATCGCACATATTCTCCGAAGTGATAATCGCCCCTGATTTTTCCGACGGCGCCTTGGAAATACTGATGAAGAAGAAAAATTTGCGCCTCATGCTGTCTTTGCGAAAACCGGATTCGGGCTTGAGAATAAGAAGCGTCCCCGGCGGATTGTTGGCCCAGACGCCCGACGACGCAGCCGAATCTGTCGACTCGATGCGAGTGGTGTCGAAACGCCAGCCTACCGCGGAGGAGTGGAAGGCTATGCTCTTTGCTTGGAAAGTGGTAAAGCATGTCAAGAGCAATGCGATAGTTTATGCCGGGTGCGAGCGCACTCTCGGCGTTGGCGCGGGGCAGATGTCCCGGGTTGACAGTTCCCAGATAGCGGTATGGAAAGCGGGGCAGGCGGCTTTGTCTCTCAAGGGAAGCGTGGTTGCAAGCGACGCGTTTTTCCCATTCGCCGACGGCTTAATAGCCGCCGCCCAAGCCGGAGCAACAGCCGCAATACAACCCGGCGGATCAGTCAGGGACGAAGAAGTCATAAAGGCGGCCGATGAAAACAACATGGCCATGGTATTTACCGGTATCCGCCATTTTAGGCATTAATGCACGGCTCAAGGTACAAGAAAAGGACCTTATGGACGCTGGGTTTCGCGTTCATGGTGGTTTTGTATATACTTTCTGCGGGCGGATGCGATTTTGGGTCGAAAGAATCCATTAAGGAGACCGACGAATCCTATTATGTCCGGGCGCAGGAGGAGTTGAGGAAGGGCAATATACAGGGAGCTTTGGGATTGTTCCTGAAAGTTACGGAAAAACGCACGGACGCGGCGGAGTCGCATTTGGAGCTGGGCAGGATTTATCTGACGAAATTGGACAATCCCATACGCTCTATATACCACTTTGAAAAATATTTAGAGTTAAAGCCCAATTCCCCAAGCTCCCCGATGGTTCGCCAAATGATTGCAACGGCGCAGAAAAAGTTTGCGGCTTCTCTGCCGGAGAGCCCGTTTGAGAACAATTTTCGCAGAATAGAGTTGGAGGATTTATTGCAAAAAGTCCAAAAGGAAAATTTGGACCTAAAGCAAAAATTGAGTGCCGCGCACTCAATTATAGACAAACTCGAAGCCTCGCAGAGGGTGAGCGTATCAAGAGACACCGCATCTGCGCGCTCTCAGCAACGCGCGCCGCGCCGTGTTGAAACTTCCTCTGACAGGCGGGAGGCGCGCGAGATTCCCTCAACGTACACGGCGCAACCCGGAGACTCCCTGTCGAGCATAAGCCGCAGGGTTTACGGCACTCCGAACAGATGGCTCGACATATTTAAAGCCAATAGAGACAGAATGTCCACTCCCGAATCCTTGAGAGCCGGGCAGGTGTTGCGCATTCCCCGTTAGCTTTGCGCTTTGCCGTTTTAATGGGCCGCTTATTGCATTTCATCATATACGGGTTCGGTCATTAGAAACCTCGCCTTTGCTCCGCGGCCGTTGTAGCATATTGCTACTTCCCTAAACATTGCTCCGGAAGAATTGCCCAAATCTTTTGTATTTAATTTTATTTGCTGCCCGCCGTCAGTAGTTTGGATTATGAGTTTTGAGGAGCGCGAAGCGGTTACTTCCGATGCCGCCGATACGCCGCTCATAGAGCACGTTGTTGATGCCGATATTTTGCCGGTGGCGCGGGTGGACGCGGAGAAGCTGAAGTTTCTGTTCCTGTTTATTCTAAAGAGCTCGGCAATATTGTCGGGATAAAGGTGTTTTGGCGGGCCGAAATTCACATCCAATATGCCGCTGTACAGATCTTGCGATGCCGACACCACGGGCACTGCCATTTGCGCAAGCGCTTGAGAGTCTCCCTGAATGGAGATTTTTTTCCCAATAAAGTCCGCGGCATCGGCTCCGAGTATGGATATTTTTCCTTCGTATTGCATTTCCGAAGAGGAGTCGTATATGGCTTTTGCCAATCCGTTTGGAGCAATTTCCGGAGATTGGGAACTTGTCCATATATTGTAGGTTCCCGTGGCTGCGTTTGTGCTTATGAGTTTTACGTCGAATTTTTTTATTACGATTGAATTGTCGTTTTCATCGGGGTCTATGAATGATATTACGCCGCTAACCGTGTCGGGCTCGGTGCTTACAGACGAGTTTAAGGGAAGGCTGCCAGATACCAATTCCCGCGAGAGATAGCCTTTTCTCGATGCCGATTCTATGACTATGCCTTCTGCGTTTTCGAGCTCCGGAACATGCTTTTTCCACCATGTCACGCTCGACTCGTTTATGGTTTCGCATTCCGCGTAATAGCTTTGGCATGTGCTCCTTAATCCGTCGAGCTCAACGCTCATGACGAGCCCGCGCATAGATTTTGAGTTGAAAGTGCTTGGGTAGTTATCTTCGCTCACTCCAAGCGAACTAACCCCGTCGACTATATTTTCGCTCTCGTATTTTATAGACACGCCGTTGAGCTTTAAATCCGGGCGCGGAGATACCTCGAAACTTCTTACGTTCCCGGCGGCTATGTCGGTTTGGACGGTAGAGAGCATGGTTCTTGGAATGACGTTTATTGACGGATATCCCGGCGTATTATAGTCGAAATATACGGAGGTGTTGGGAATCCATTTTAGAACGCGCAGTAGCGATTCAGCGCAGGACAGGTCCAGTATTTCGTCGAAAAGCATTTCGCCGTCGGCAAGAATTTGCGATATTTGAAACTTTGCTCCGCAAGATATGGCGAATCCGAGTATGTCGCTTATTTGGTCGGCTATATCTATCTTATTGCCGTTGTTGTCCTGTCCGAGAACAACCCTGCTTCGGAGTGTATTCCCAAGCACAAGCGCTCCGTTTTCCATGGAGCGCAGAGCCCATTTTTGTTGGTAGACGCACTCCTCGAGATCGCTCCATGGATTTTTTGCCAGCATTTCCATCTCTGATGAGCCGCCGTTTTTCGCCACGGAAAGTTTGGAAACGCTTCCGAAAAATATCCTGCTTTCGCCGTCGAATATCTCGATAATATCGCCCGGAGCTATGCCCTCTATTTCCGCGGGCAATATGAATGTGGCTTCAAAGGTGTCGCAAGCGCAGTTTTTCCTTTGGATTTTCGCCTTTGACACGCCCCAGTCTTCAATAGGTTTTGAAACGGAGTTTATTTTTAATGAGAATGGCATCAGAGGTCGCTTTTTAAGTTCTTTAGTTGTTCTTGGCTTTCCGCAAGTTTCCGCTCGGTTTCGTCAAGGCTCCGCTCAAGCTTGTCGAGCTGCCTCTGCATTTTTGACAGGGCCTCAGAGAGCGCGCGCTCAAGTTGTTCAAGGTCGCCGTTCATGCTCTTTCCTGCGCCGATGCACCAGTGAATTCGTAGGAGCTCAAAGTTGTCAGCGAATTGGTTTGGATTTTTACTCTCGATAAGACCGCGCCGGATATTTCAAAAATATTTTCCGGTGCGCCGTTCGGGGCGAAAGCCAGAGTTGCCGGCGACTTTCCCGAAAGGTTTGCCGCATGCCGCAAAGCAAAAAGCTCCGCATCGCGCTCGCTTTTATGTGAGCGCTCAACACTAAACTGCACGTTTACCCGCGAGTTTTTGCGGTCGAAAATCGAAGCCTTTGACGCGTCTATTGTGTTTTCCGTCTGGCATTCGCGCCTTGTGTCGACTGAAAAGTTTTTTGGATTTTCACCCGACGGATTTAATACTATGTTTGCGTATGATACTTTCATGACAATACAGACTGAACTGTGAATTTGATTGTTATTTGCTTTGAATTTTCGCGGGAATCGTCACGCACCCACGGAGAATTTTGAGCGAGCGTTACTTTGCCGTATCCGCAACTTAGCGGCGGATTCCAGTTGTGCAGGGCTCTCGATATTATCTCGCAAGCAGTCAGCATTGATGGCGCCCTTGGCGATAGAAAATTTCTCCGCACCCTGAGCGAGAGTTCCACTTCCGAGAATGTCGGGCCCGCCGCATATTTAGAGGCGGCAAGGGGTATGGGCTCAAGAATTTCCACTGAGAGCCCCTCGCCTTTTTTTGCTTCGGAGACCTTGTCGGAGTTTTCCGCTGACAAGTCCGCAAACTTCAAATCTCCTATGCCGGAAAGATATTCCAAAACGGATTTTTGCAGGCGTTCAAGAGTTCCCATTACAATGCTCCTATATTTTTGCGGCTTACTCTATTGCGGGCCGATTTTGCTTCGACGGCTTTGCGCCTCACCGACGTTCTTATTGCAAACCTCGGACGGGATACCGGTAGTTCCCCCCTTGCAACCCTTGCTATTGTTTCCCTTGCAAGATCGGCATGTTTTATCTGGGCTGCGCTGAGTTCCAATGCCGGAACGCGAAGTTGCAGGGCTTCCACAACAAGGCGCAGCGCCGCGTCTTTCAATTCCGGAGGAATTCTCGAGTGGTCCGAGTCGAGAGCCGATATGCCTCCGGCCGCTATTTCTGCGCGTATGCGGGTGGTGATGCTTGAAATTAATTCAAAAGTTACGTCTCTGTCGAGAGTCCGCAGGGATTCCGCCTTGAGGGCTTCAAGCTGCCCTTTGTTTAAGGCCGATTCCACGTCGGATGCGCTTATAGAAATCCAGTCCATTGTCGTCTGTTGGGCCGCGGCGGGGCGGCAAGCCGCCCCGCTTTGTTGTTAGGCCGATACTCCTTCCTTTACGGTTATTTTGCGTACTCCGAGCTCGCTTGTGGCTACTATGCTCGAATAGTGTTCCACGGTTATATCCGTGTATTTTGCGTGTTCGTCGCAATAAACTCTGAAGGCTCCGCCCTCTTCCATGGGAGTGTAGAAGCGCTTGAGGTTAGAGGGCTCGTCTTTCGATATCGCATTCTGCGCAAAGAATGCGTAGACAGACAGGCCCGCTATTTGCGATTTTTGCGTGGCGGATGCCTGGTAGCGCGAAGTTAAAACCTCGCAGCCTTCAAGCAGGAACTTTGCCGCAAGTTCGGATTGCGCCATCGCTCCCGCCTTGAAAGCCACCGCGGAGTTTTGGGATTCCAGGCATGTCATGCGCAGATCCCAGGCGGATTCGCCGAATAGCAGCCTGTTCGGGCGAACGCCGCTTGCATTGGCAGCTTCCATGAGCATCTTTCTGATGTCGGCGTCGGGATTGGCCGAGTCTCCCCATTCAATGTCGTCGGACGGCGACTCTGAAATTGTATCGAGAGCCGACACGGCGCGCCTTAGCTCGTTTCTGAGCAGTCTTTGCAGAAGCATCTGCACGTATCTTTCCTGCCAATCGTCTCCCGCAACTTCGTCGTGGTCAACCCGGATGGTCAAGCCTTTGTTTAGCGTTTTCTCGTTTACGGATTCTCCGGTGTAGCTTACCCTCTTAAACTCCGATCCCACGGCGCGAACGTCGTCGTTTTCGGAGAAGAAGGCCTGCGCGTTGTCGCTTCGTTTGAACTCAAAGCGCCTGCCGACAGGTATGGGCGGAGCTATGAAATCAAGTATTTTGGCTATATTGTCCGGGTCCTGCCATCCTACGGTGAATGCGGTCAGGGCTTCGGAATAATTGCCCGCGGTGAATCTGTTTTCGTTTGCTGCTGTTATAGGTGTCATAGGTCTTAGTTTTTGCGTATTATCATCCATGCGATTTTCGTGGTTGAGGGCGTTCCTGCCGAGCTCAGCTTAAATCCAATCGTGTCTTCGGCCAATACCGCCGCGTTGACAACGCTTTCGGAGGCGGCTGAATTCTGCACGCACGCGAATACTATGTCGTCGGTTTTTGTCCCGGCGCACGGCATTGATTCGCTGCTTTCCGAGCCCTGCCACGCATATACTCCGCATGCGTATACTTGCCATGCGCGCTCTCCGAATCCCTGCGGGTCCACTTCAACCCTTGAGCCGGAACTGGCTGCGCACAAGGCGCGCCCGACTTTAAATGCGCCGTCGGCGGCTATCGCAGAAACCTTTCCTCCGGCGGCGGTGTAGAGGGTGTCGCCGGTGTTTATCTCCGATGCCGATATGCACATTATTGTGCTTTCTGCGCAGCCCGGTAGAATTACAGCCAACGCTTCCCCCATTTGGGATTCGTCGGCCGAGACTCCAATTGGCAAGTCTGCGGCGCCGGCTATTTTCACGCTTCCGGAGGAGGCGTCGGCGCACAAGACGAGTCCGGATGAGTCTATCTCGGCACCAGCGGTCATTGTTATGCTACCCGCGTGGGTTCCTTCCGCTATGTTTGAGAAGGTGCAGCGGGATTTGAATGCGGCCTTTAACGCGGCCGCTGCGCTTTTTATCATGTTCATTCTTTCTCTTTGTTTATTGTTTATTGGCGCAAGCCCCCATTTCTTTTCTGAGGGCCGCGAAACATTTGATATACGGTTCGCCGAGCTTTTTGCTGCGTTCGAGGGCAAGCGCCGGGATATCTCGCAGGCGTGGCGTCTCTGTTTTTTTCTCGCCGGCTGATTTTATCTTTCCCGCTTTGTGCAGGCGTTCGGCTACGGCCGCGGATTTTATAGTGGAGCCGATATCTTCCGCGCGTTTTGCGCATTTGCCCAAGGTCCGCTCAAATTTTCCGCATTGCTCGAAAATTTCCCGGGCTAATTTTCTTGCGGATTTCAAAGTTTCATTTTTAGCCGACACGCTTATGATCTTTCCGCTGTCCGGAATGTTCGGATTGTTTGTAAGCCCCACCGATATGAGTTTAACCGGCCTGTATGAACCGTCGGAGAGCGGCTCCATTTGCCATCTTGGAGACATCGCCTTGATTTGCCCCCCGCGTATTTTTTCGGCGGCGCTTTCGCAGTAACGCGACACTACCGCAATGCCGCCGTCAGTTAGGCATATTTTTTGCACATAACCGACAGGCGGAACTTTATGCCTTGTGCATTTATCGTCGGGGTGCCCCATGTATATGGGAATTTTTCTCGAAAATGCCGCCTCTGAATTGCGCCTCATTTTTTCCGCCGAGGATTCGTCTACAATCTGCATTCCCCGCGGGTGCGGCCAGTTTCCGAAGGGGCAAAGTATTTGCACAAACTCCCTATTGAAGGTCATCTTTCATGCCCTTTCCCTTTAGCGGAAACGCGAAGCGCTTTGCCAATTCGATTTCGTCGGGAGGAAGGCCCAAC
>CALXOC010000167.1 GCA_944389915.1 uncultured Opitutales bacterium
AGATGCTTGCGTGCACTTTGCTTTCAATACACAACATAAGGTTTTTCCAAATATTAACCTGCCAAGCAAGGGAACACATAGAAAGCGGCGACTTTGAAGAGTGGAGCGCCGCATGGATTTCCCGATACGAAGCGGGCCAGTCTTAATTCGCATATGAAAATTCTCCTAACAAAATCATCCGACAAAGTGGCTCTCGCGGGCTTGGATTTCTCATTCGCATACAATGAAGTTCTGCGGCGCGCGAATGCAATATCAAAATGTTTCGGTGCCAATCCGGAAAGAATTGCGATATTTGCCGAAAATTCGCCCTCGTGGGTGTTCGCATTGTACGGCGCATGGCTAAGCGGAGCCACGGTTGTTCCCATAGACGCGAAAAGCTCCGCCGACGAATTAGCGTTTATCCTTGAAGACGCCGAGCCCGAAGCAATATGCGTGGACTCCGCAAATCTGCAACTGACAAAAGATGTATGCGCCCGCCTGCAAAAGGCTCCGCGCATAGTGGATATAGACAGCCCCGACATTGCAAAAAACTGCGATGCCTCGCCATCGGAAATACGCAGGGAACTTGAAGACCTGGCGCTGATAGTTTACACTTCCGGAACGACCGGAAATCCGAAAGGCGTGATGCTGACATTCGCAAACTTGTCGGCCAATATGGAGGCGGTTGCGCAGGCAAAGTATTACACTCCCGGGATACGGGTTTTGGCTATGCTTCCATTCCATCACATACTTCCATTAATGGGCACTTTGATCATGCCGCTGTCAATAGAGGGAAAGCTCGTCTTCCCGCGCTCCCTTTCCCCTGCTGAAATATCGGGCGCGCTTCAAAAGCACCCTGTCGACATGATTATATCGGTTCCGAGATTTTACGAATTGATGCACGCCAACATAATGGCAAAAATCTCAGAGTCCAAGCTGGCAAGCGCGTTGTTTTCGGCCGCGAAGCTAATCAACTGCCGAAAGTTTTCAGAAGTACTGTTCTCGTCAATACACAAGAAATTCGGCGGACAGGTAAAGTTTTGGATATCCGGCGGAGCCGCTCTCGACAAGAAAGTGTGGCGCGACATGGACATACTTGGATTCGGCATACGCGAAGGCTACGGCATGACCGAATGCGCTCCCATCATAACATTTCCGAGAATAGGCAACATAAGGATCGGCTCGCCCGGGCAAGCCCTCCCCGGCATAGAGATACGGATAGTCGACGGCGAAATAGCCGTTCGGGGCGGAAATGTCACAAGGGGCTATTATAAACGCCCGGAAGAGACGGCGGAAAGCATAAGAAACGGCTGGCTTTTTACCGGCGACCTCGGATATCTTGACGATGACGGATTTCTATTTATAACCGGCCGCCGCAAAGAAATTATAGTGCTGGCAAACGGCAAAAATTTAAACCCCGCGGAAATGGAGGCGGCAATATCAAAATACAGCGCCGACATATTGGAATGCGGGGTGCTGATGTACAATAACACTCTTCACGCCATAGTAAGGGTTCCCCCGGAATTCCGCGCCATGCACGGGGAGGAAGGAGCCCTGGAAAAAATAAGGAACGAAGCAATACTTCCCTACAACAGGGCAACCGCGCCATATAAACGCATAATCCGCCTCAGCCTTACAACCGATGAATTCCCGCGCACGCGCGTAGGAAAGCTAAAGCGCTACCACTTGTCGGCCTATCTCGACGGCAGCGCTAAGTCTCCCGCATCAGACGCTCCGGAACCCGCGGGCGAAGTTTACGGCAAACTCCGCGCGATGTTGGCGTCGCAGCTGTCCGTTCCGCCACGCCCCGACGCCCATATGGAGATGGATCTCGGCCTCGATTCCCTCGGGAAAATATCGGTGCAGTCATTTGTTAAGGAAAATTTCAACGTGGACATCGGCGAGCGTGATTTTGAAAGGCACAACACCCTTAGAAAGCTGTCAGAATACATAGATGAGACCCGCGACAAATCCTTCGAGCACGAGCTGAAGAACATAACATGGCACGACATAATAAACGCAAAGCCATATCCCGAAATAATAGCTCCGAATTTCTTCCATTTCGCCACAATAATTTTTATGCGGACGCTTTGCGGCATATGTTATAAGCTGAACACAAAGGGATTTGAAAGCGCCTCAAACGATTCTCCACAAATAATAGCGCCAAACCACCAATCCTACCTTGACGGATTGTTCATCACGCAAAAATTTTCCAAAACCCAACTCTACAAGACGTATTTTTTCGCAAAGCTCAGAAAGATTTTAAAGAGCGGTTTGTTGAGAAAATTTGCCGACCGAAGCAATGTGATAGTCATGGATATAAACGACAACGTGAGCGAATCCATACGCAAACTCGCACAGGCCTTGAGGCGCGGAAATAAGGTTGTGGTTTTCCCCGAGGGGACGCGGACAAAAGACGGCCTAATTTCCGAATTCAAACAGAGCTTTGCGATTCTTGCGAAAGAGATGCGCGTGCCTGTCGTGCCTGTGGCTATACGCGGCGCGTATGAGGCTCTGAAACCCGGCGCTACGCTTCCGTCCTTAGGGGCAAAAGTAAATGTGACTTATCTCCCTGAAATGCGCATAGGAGAAGACGAAAGTTGCGAGGATTTCTCGGAGCGCGTAAGAGCCGCAATAGAGTCGGCTTGGGAAAATATGCGCTAAAAAACAGCCCTTTTACGAAAGCCGCACGGCGGAGGAGAATGCTAAGCCTGAATTTTACGAATCCCGCAACTTGGCAGGCGCAGGGAAAATCCCGCAATATGCGCAAAAATAAAAGCGCCCGGCTATGGGCGCCTCCATTTTACAATCGAATATTTACCCTTGCAGCCGAGCAAGCCCGTGTTGAAATTTTTTTGGGAGGGAGAATTAAATCTCGCCGCGAGCCTCGAGATCGGATTTTGCAGCGTCGTAATATTGGCGCAAATCGAGCTTTGACGCCGCGGCGTTGTCGAGGTAAATCGTAACGCACGGGTGCATCTGGAGAATAGATGCCGGAAGTTTTGCGCTTATGGGCCCCTCTATCATTCCCGCTACGGCGGCGGCTTTGTCGGAGCCATACGCGAGCAGGCAAATTTTTCTTGCCTTCATTATGGTTGATATTCCCATCGTAATGGCGTGGGTGGGAACGGCTAAAACGTCGTTTCCAAAGAAGCGCGCGTTGGCAGTTATGGTTTCCGAAGCCAGGCCCTTGACGCGCGTTTTTGAAGCGAAAGAAGACGAGGGCTCGTTGAATCCTATATGGCCGTCGGAACCTATGCCCAGCAGCTGCAAATCTATGCCTCCTGAAGCCTCTATGTCGGCCTCATAACTCTTGCAAGCAGCCTCAATGTCTTTTGCCATACCGTCGGGGACGTGCGTGCGCGATTTATCTATGTCAATCTTGTCAAAAAAGTTGGCGTTCATGAAGTACCTGTACGAATGCTCATTCTCAGGAGGAACACCTATGTATTCGTCGAGATTGAAAGTTGTTACGCTCCGAAAAGAAATTTCTCCTCGCACGCACATCTCTGCCAGTGACGCATAAACTTTTAACGGCGAAGATCCCGTTGCCAAACCCAGAACAGAAGAGGGTTTAAGCTTGAGCTGCTTTGCTATATTGCGCGCCGCACGCTCGCTTGACACCGCAGAATCGACATCTATTATAACTTCCATCTTAAAATCTAAATATTTCTATTGCATTAGTATCGCTGCTTAAAAAAGCGGAAGAAAATTTGTCGGAATATTCGCCATTGCAGCGCTCCGACACATTATAAATGGCCCCAAATTTAAAATCCGGAGCCTCTGAGCCCTGCCCTCCAACCACTTCGCCGCCCCTGCGGACATTGTCTATTGCCAATGCCGCCAGGCGAATGTGGTACGGATTTCTCTCAACTTCCTTCAAATGGCATGATATGGCCGTCATCTGCACGCCCAATATATCGGCCGACAATTCCACAAGCAGGTTTGCTGAATGCATTGGACGCCAATACTCTGTACTTACAAGCAAGCCTATGTACGAATCACCCAGCAGAGACAGAGCGTCTCCGACCAATAAAGAGGTTCCAACATGGGTCTTGTTCCAGTCGTCTTTATGGGGGGCAAAAATTGCGGCCGGATTCTCGCCGGATATAAGCCCGGCGATATACTCCGCCTTTTTGCGCCAGGCTTCAGGATTGGCAGCCCTTTCGTTTGCTGAAATTCCATCAAAACCGTCGTCTCCGCAAATGCGCAAATCCCAACCAAGATATGAGCACGCCGACTCCAGCTCCGCCCTGCGCCCCGAGCGCCTGCTTTTGTTTGAGCCTAAAGTAACGGCGGCGTCGCATACGGAAAATCCGCACTCCGCCATTAAACGGAGAGGCAAAGCTGAAATGATAGATTCGTCGTCCGGATGCGGAGCAAAAACGAGAGCGCGCTTATTGCATTTTTTGTAGCGTTCGGGCAATTCCAAATCCGCATTTTTGCAAAATGAGCCTGAGGCGATTTTTTCCGCAAAACCGCCTTCCGCGCCAAATGCGCCGGATTTTATACTCATGCCCTCATCAAGAATGCGTTCTAAGCTTCTTGCATACTCGAAATAATTTTTCATTTTAGGCTAAATTTAGCGAATCTTGCACGCGCTTCAAATTTAAAAAAATATAATAAACACAAATATCAATATAGTGCAAACATGTTGCATTATAAAAATATATCGCCATTTAGGGCATTGCTTTTAAGCAATCGTTTGAACGCCTTTAAGGGAAATCAGCCGCTTAAAAACAGAAATTTCCATAAGGCAAAATAAAAAAAAAGCCTCCGCAAGGAGGCTTTTTTCAATGATATGTGTTAAGATTACCTCAAAAATCCGATCTTCAGCTTGGCTCCAAATATATCGCCGTGCTGAAGCTCAAAGTCGTCGGCATAGCGCTGACCAAAATTATGCGACCAGAACAATGCCGCGCAGAACTGGTCAGTGAACCAATATGTCAGCTCAACACCCGCAGTTTGATAGCATGGTATGCCGTCTTTTGCATTGCCGTACCATTTCCATACGGGAGTAAAAGACAGGCTGTCGAGAAGCACAAATTCAACGCCGCCGCCGAAACCGTAAGAAAGGTATCCCGGATTTGTGTTACCGTCGTCGAGAGAGTACCTGCTGAGGGTATATCCGAAACGACCGTATGCGAATGGCTTGATGGCCTTGAGGAATACAAAATCAAATTCAAAATTGAGGTAGGGGGTGAGTTGTACGCCTATAGTGCCTTCGTTGTACAAAAATTTCTTTGTGTTCGCAAGCGCGTTGTTGTTGTAATCTCCGGAATAGTTATAGTCAAAAAACAGGTTTCCGTCGAGCCCGAGCCAACCTATCTTTTTAAACGTATTGACGCCGGGTTTAAAAATGGGCGCATTTACAACGAGAGACGCCGTCGCCCCCGTTACGTCCTGCTTGGACCCCGCATTGTTGTAGCGGTTAAACGACGCTCCGCCTTCCACGGATATGTAAGTGCGGCCAAGGTTGCCGGTATTTTCGCTCTTTTTGCTCCACGCAAAGCCGGAGCCTGCGATTAGAACGGAAACTGCCAATAAGAAAAACTTTTTCATGTTCATAATTGGGGAAAAAATTAACATCTCATCAGACAATGTAAAGCGTTTTTTATTTATTTCGAAAAATTTTACCTTCAAAAGCCCAATATTTTTTAAAAATATTACAATATTCCATCAATAACCCACGCTCTGGCGGGATTGTCGCCACGCTCTTATTGCAACTGCATCGCTTGGGAGCATTTCGCATCTAATGGAGGCCCACGCCCAGATTTAATTAAAAAATCTTTCCGGCAACATTTATTTTCTTGATTTATTTGTTTTATAAAAAATACTTTTAAATATGAATAATTTTATATTTTACAACCCAGTAAAAATGCTATTCGGAGTAGGAATGACATCAAAGCTTTCCGAATTGATACCTTCAAATGCCCGCGTATTAATATTATACGGAGGCGGGAGCGCGAAAATAAACGGCTCTTTGGAACAAGCAAAATCCGCATTAGGAAAGCGCAAGTATGTGGAATTTTCGGGAATAGAGCCTAACCCGGAATACGAAACCTGCTTAAAGGCGGTGGACAAACTGAAGAAGCACAAGTTAAATTTCATATTGGCCATAGGCGGCGGAAGCGTAATTGACGCGGCAAAGTTCATATCCGCCGCCGCGAAATACAAAGGAAAATCTCCCTGGAATATAGTGGCAAAACAGGCTCCAATAAAGGAGGCAATCCCGATTGCTACGATAGTAACGCTGCCGGCCACATGTTCTGAAATGAATATGTGGGCGGTCATCAGCCGAAGAAAACTAAACACAAAGCTCGGCTTTTACAGCGAGGCCATAGCTCCGAAATTCTCGGTGCTCGATCCCTCATTCACACTTACGCTTCCGGCAAAACAGACAAGAAACGGCGTAATAGACGCAATCATACATGTTTTGGAGCAATATCTAACCCGCCCCGCAGACGCTCCATTCCAAGACAGATACTCGGAAGGCCTGATAATGACGTTAATTGAAAACGGGCTGAAAGTTATGAGAGACGAAAAGAACATCAAATATAGGGCAAACATAATGCTTTGCGCTGCTATGGCCCACAACGGCGTGCCCGGAATGGGCGTTCCCCAAGATTGGAGTTCGCACGTTATAGGACACCAACTGACGGCTCTGTACGGCATAGACCACGGTGAAAGCTTGTCTATAGTAATGCCCAAACTTCTTAGCTACAAATTTGACAAAAAGCAGGAAAAACTCTGCCAACTTGGCAATAGGGTATTTGGAATTGGGGGGAAATCAAAGCGCGAAACCGCAAAAAAAACAATAATTAAGCTAAAAGAATTTTTTAAAAAAATGGGCGCGCCCGTTGAGCTGAAAGACTGTAAGCTTCCCGATAGCGCACCCCGCGATGCGGCGCTCCTATTCGACAAAATTATAGGCTCCGCCGGAGAAGACAACGATATACACATGGAAGACGTCGAAAAGATTTTAAAAATCTAAGCGCGCATAAAAACCGTTTGAAAGCGCTATAAAAGCAAAGCCCCCCCCCCGCTGCGGGGGGGAGGCTAAAAGCTCAGAGTATGTATGGATCGGCCCCTATTGTGCCGTTTAAAGACTTGAGATAATTTATCCCCTTCACAGCTTTGAGCTTCGCTTTGACTTCGGCTATGCGCGCGTTTAGGTCTTCGCTCTTTGATTTTAGGGCGCTGTCCTGCAGGGATTGCAAAATATTTTGAAGAGCATTAGTCTCAATTTGCTGGCGCGTAATAAGGCGCTCAGCATACCATTCGCTTCTGCATATCCTTTCTCTTGTAAACAAATCGCGCACCCACGGATCCGAAAGCGGCTTCCCCTCATAATGCCCGTCTTTCATTATATGCAATAAGACCTTCAACGGAGGGCATGCACCCTCTATGGAGCCATCGGAGAAATACGCCTCTGCCGCACGCCTATGGGCGCCGACCATGTTGTCCATGCCGTCGGAAAATATGTCCATATCCTGAAGCTCCGGGCGAAGCATGTCTTGGGTAAACAATGAAGCGGGATCTGAAAATATTCTGCCGAAATAGCGCGTTATAAACTCCTCGGTTATGCGCCAACCGAGGCGCGAAGCCAAAACTTTGCGCCCCTTGTATTCAAAATCTTCGCACCGCTCAAGCATTCCTTCTTTTATGAGGTTCGCCGGAGAAATTTCGCTGAAAGACACCCTCGACCACAATTCCGGTATCAACAAGCTTATGTCGTGGTCCACCCTGTATTTTGGACCTATATAGCCCGCGCTGCTCAACCAGCCGTCGTATCCGGTCAATGCGAAGGATATCAAGGCATTATTTAAATCCGTAATTGCGCACAGCGCGTTAAAAGGTGCCTTTGTCATGGCGCCCTCAAGACCGGCCCCGACCGTGGAAGGCGACTTACCCGTCATCGAAGCTATGTATTCCATAAACAGCTCCGGAAGCTCCAAATAATGCAAGGGCCCGTGAACAGCAAGCGGCCTTATGCCGTCTCCGGGCGGATTATTGCGCCTGCCGGAAATCACCGCCATGACAGGATGCGGTATTTTCTTATCCATGGGAACGGAACGCGCCAGCCTTGCCCCTATTTCGGCGATGTAATACTTGCGCCTATTTACGATGTCGTCCCTATTTTGCAAATAGCGCACATTCTTGCTCGGCTTTCCGTTAACAAGGCGCGGATTCGACGAACTTACAACGTATTCGGGAGTTTTTTCGCGAAGGAACGACGCGAGATTCTCGCGCATGGGATATGTAAAATTGTCGAAACGCAGAATGTCGTCGGCCATCTCCTGGACCTGCGGGCGAGTTAGAGGCTCGTAGTTCGATATGAATACGGCTTTTTTCGACATGTCAGATTCGGCGCGCTTGTCGTAACCCCGAACTATTGCCTCGTCCGGGCGCTGGAAGAGCCTGTATTCGCAATTTGAAGTAAATTTCACCGAAGCCTCCGACCCCTCCAAGTAGCGGGGCAAATATTCCACCGCCGATATGGGCATGACGACCGAACTGGTTATGTCGTCCTCCATCTGCAATTTCACAGAAGGCGCAAAATCCTTTCTCAGGCTGAATGTGCGCCAAGAGCCGTCCTCCGTAAAGCCCACTCTAAGGTAAGATGTAAGCACGGCGGAATTTTTGTACTTGAGAGTATTTCCCCCCGCTCCGTTTATGGTATCGACAGAAAATTTATCCTGCCAGTTGTCTCCCCATTCCGGCCTGTAATGGCGCTTTACGGTTAGGACGAATTCCCTTATGTAAAATGGTATTGTTGCAAGCCAGGCATTGTATTCGTCGGTAAAATCTTCCGAAGGCGTCAGCAGTTTCACAACCGAGCCCATAGTGCGCCGCGAATCGAGTATTTTTCGGCTGTCTTTGCCTTTGTTTTGCGATGGGTCTTTGTTGCGGTTCCCGTAATTTTTGTTTATAATTTCGGCTACGAGCTCTATGTCTTTCTTAAAGTCCGCTATCATTGACGGCCCATGTATTATGGAGTCGGTAATATCTTTTGATATTTCGCTCTTTCCACCCCCTGAAACGGTGGCGGGCTTGTGGCAATACACGCCCTCCTCGACTATTCCTACAAGCCTCCAACGCCTCCCCTCCTTGGGGCGCTGCATTTGAATCTTGTAGCCGGCGGGCGAAATGTACGTCTTTCCCGGCATGAGCTTTATAGACTTTTGCTCCCCGTCTTTCTGCCAGGATACGGTCTGGGTTTTCAGAGAAAAATACGATTTCTCATCCACATAGAATATGTCGGGATATTTCCTATCCCGAGCCCAACCGTCGGCAAAAAGCTCTATGGAATCGCCAAGAACCTCGGCCAGGCGAGCAAAGGACGAAGCGTTATTGGGGCCGTATGATGCAGAATAAAAATCCTCACCCAAGTCTCTGCTTGCAAAGGCCAAAGTTCCCCCGCTGTGTTCCTCCTCGCACTGTCCAAGCAGGTTTGCGGAATAACTTATCTGGGTTTTCACCTCTTTTTTTGAATAGCCGAAATAATTGTCGGCTATTATTGTTACTATGACGCCGGAAGAATCCCTTGCCGTTATTTTAAAAGCCTTGCCGTCGTTATACAGCTCGGATTCGTCCTTCCAGCACATGCCGTCGCGCCTCTGCCGTTCGGTGGCTTCGGAATACTCCGGCAATCCGAGCTCGCGCTTGGTATATTTTGTCAAATGCGGAGCAAGAACAACGCAGCCGGTGTGCCCGGTCCATGTGGAATAGTCAAATTCCGCGTCGTTTTTTTGCAGGTACGGATTGCCGGCGTTTCCAAATATGCTCTCTACAAAATCCAAATTGCTTACCAATCCTCCCGGGGCAAAGAAACGTATTTCCATTGACTCCTCCACGCTCGTATTTGGAACCTCGGGGCGGACCGTTGGGCGCAAATATAGGGAAACCCACATTCGCGCCTTGTTTTTCTGGGTGGCCGTAAAGGGTATTTCCAAAATGTCATCGGGCGCTTCAAAGGCCAATTTC
>CALXOC010000168.1 GCA_944389915.1 uncultured Opitutales bacterium
TGGGAACGGAACAGGCCGCGGCTTACAGAAAATTCCACGGTCTTGAAACTCCGGATTTATGCGTTTCGGCAAACGCGTAAAAATAGGTGCTGCCAATTTTTGGCCGCCTTATTGGCATTTTGTGTTGGGCTATTTTTTTTGGGCCTTTTCCTTCATGGCGTCCGCCGCCTCTTGGGGCGTTATAAATAGGTACAGCTTGGATTTGGCTACTTCTATCACATAGTCGACCTTGTCCCGTATTCCGTATTTTTTGCGCAAGATTGAGTCGTTATCGCGTATGGCTTGCTCTGCTTTTGCCATTGATTCGCTGATTTTTAACTGTTCGGCGGCATCGGTGGTGGAGCCGAGCTTTTTGCGCAAAATCCCGAGTTCGGCGCGCCTTGACATGGTGAAATTTATCAGCTTTTGAAGCTCCCTGTTTTCCTCCTCCCCGCTCACAACCTTGTGGCGGTATAGGGTTACTTTATTCTTTTCGGAAATCAGCATGGGGTCCAATTCGGTGCCGTCGGATGAGCGCAGATTGGAAAGCTCCTCTTTTGAGAGCGCGGTACATATATACGATTCCAAAAATGTCCGTCTATATTGCCTCGAAGACGAAAAAGCGTAGGCTTTGCGCATTATTTCGTCGTTTTTTTTAAATGTATCTTCAACCTGTTTTAGCTTGGCGGATATATCTTTTTTCTTATTCTGGTCGCTTGTCTCGTCCAACTTCTTCTTTAAAAGGTTTATAATATGGCTGTCGCGCGTCATTATATTTAAATTGGCTTGAAAGGCGTCGTTGCTCTCGGGCGTGTTGAATTCGCGAACCAGCATCATAAATTTGTCTCCGGCGCGCACGATATCCCCCACTTTTTCAGCGGAGGCGGTGTGGGAAAATAATGCGCAAAGCGCTAAAAGCGCGTATGTTGCTATGTTTTTCATCTTTATTTAGGCATTGTTAATTTGTAGAGTTTCCCTCCGAGTCCAATGGGATTTTTCCCCGTCGGAACGGCTTTTTTTTGTTCTATAGTTGGCATTAATTTCATGTCGCTATTTAATGCTTTATATAGCTGCTCAAGCTCCGCGAGGTTGGGCACGACAAATTCAAGAGTTTTGGAATGCGTTGTGTAGGGATAGGTTTTGGCTACCCGGTCCAAATATGTGGAATCGTATATTTTGGTTCCCGCAGTTGACATATAATTTTCCGCAGATTTGGAAATGTTGCCAATATTTATATTTTTAAGTTCGTTTGGAGTGCGCTTATCAAGTTCGTTAGTGAGGTCGTCGAGGTGTAAAGGGCGCATGTTATATATGCGAACCTGCGTGGGGGAGGCCGCCATGTCTATTGTTATCTCACAGATTTCAAAACCCGCAATCAGATATTTCTGCTTCGAAATTCCAAGAACCTCTATTGATTGGCCGGTATATGAGGTGCCGTCGGGAAATTCTATGGAAAAAATAGTTTTGTTGGAAATAGATTCCGTCTGAAAGGCATGCAAAGCTTGTGCAGCGGTAAGGCTAATCACAAAAAATGCAAATAAGATATATTTCATGATTGAAATTCAATGTGAAAATTTAGAAAATCGCAATATAAAATTCCGCATATGTTAAGCTGCAAAAACCTGACTGTAAAAGTATCCGGCTCCGACGAGCCAATATTGAAAGATGCCACTCTTGCATTTTTACCCAAAGCTATGAATGCGGTCATAGGACCGTCGGGTTGCGGGAAGACGACTCTCGTAAAGGCAATGTTAAAAATACTGCCTTCGTCAGGCGCTTCTTATTTTAACGGCATAGAAATTGAGCGCAGCGAGGATCTCTGCGGTAGGGCCGGCTTTGCTCCCCAATTTACCTGCGTGCATCCTATGCTTACCGTGCGAGAAGCTCTTTCTGACGCCATAGACATTTCCGTAAAAAAATCTTCGCAAAATCCGGGGCGAATAGATCAGATTCTCGAAATAGTAGGCTTAAGCGAGCATGCCGACAAGCTCGTAAAATCGCTGTCGGGAGGGCAGCTGAGGCGCATAGGCCTTGCGGTCGAATTGGCTTCCGACCCCGCTTTGCTTTGTTGCGACGAAGTTACCTCGGGTTTGGATCCGCTTTCCGAAAACTCCATTTTGGATTTGATGCAGACTCTCTGTCGAGAGCGCGGAAAAACCTTTGTTTGCGTGATTCACAATTTGGCAAAGCTCGATTACTTCGACAATATAACGGTAGTCTACAAGGCCGAAATTGTCTTTAGGGGAACTTTGCCCGAATTGCTGAGGCATTTTGAAATAGACAACGCCCTTAAGCTATACGACGCATTGAATGCGCGCGGAATAGACTATTGGCGCGCCAAGCGCAAGGACAATGCCGAGCCTTTGGATTCCGCGGAAGAATCCGTCGAGCTTCCTCCGCCGGCGCCGTCGGCGTCTGCTATGTCTCAGTTTAAGACTCTTTTGGCGCGCAGGTACAGGCTCTTTTTTCGCGACAGTTCTTACTTATTGCTGACTTTGGCAATAACTTTTGGATTTCCATTGGTGGTGGTCATTTTTTCCATAGGAGGGCTACCTCAAATAGAGAGCTTGTCTATGGATAGAAACATGGGCATGCTTGACGAGCTCAAGGCCTCATTAAAAATACAGATGGAGGCGGCGGGAACTTCGGCCTTGGTTACAGGACTGGTGTTGTTTCAAGTTGTCTTGCTGGCCCTTATGGGCGCAAACAATTCAGCGCGCGAAATATCGGGCGAGCGCGCCCTGTATGAGAAGGAGCGCCTGATAGGGCTCCGGCCGTCCATGTACGCGCTCGCCAAAATTGTATTCACGCTGTCGATAGCGATTTTTCAGGGCTTGTGGATGTGCGCGTTCGTCAAATATTCCTGCGTATTTCCCGGTTCCTACGCGGTGCAGGGCGCAGTTTTGGCTATGCTGTGCGCAACAATGACGGCAACTTGCCTGGCTTTTAGCGCTTTGATGTCGTCTCCTGAGAAGTCGAATCTTGTATCCATTTATCTGGTAGGGTTTCAGCTGCCGCTTTCCGGAGTGGTCTTGGCTCTTCCTGAGGCTTTAAAATGGGTGTGCCGCCCGTTCATAAGCACGTATTGGGGGTGGGCCGGCTACATGGGATCCATGCGCGACACGAGAATTTACGACGCCTATATGCAGACCTCTTCATCGTGGGAGTTTATTCCTTCTCCCTCGTTGGCGATAGCTGTTCTATCCATACAAATGGCGGCGGCGATCGGATTCGTATTTTTCGGGTGCAGGCAAAAGAAATGGAATCAATTATAAAAACACTTGCGCTTTTTGCTCAAAAAATGAAAATACCTAACACTTTAAGGCTCTTGCGCATACTTTGGCAAACAACAGAAAATGAAGTCTAAAGCAACTCCGATTTTTATTTCAGTTCTCATACCGCTTCTCTCTGTAGTGGTGGCTCTGGCTCTTATATACTTTAAAAAAAGTTCGCTGGGAGCCGAAGATATGTTCCCGTATTCGCAGTATATGGCTTCTCCCGAAAGTCTGTCAGGAAATTCATACAGGTTAAACGCCCAATTAAACCGCCAGATGGCGCTTATTCCGGCGTCGGGCAGGGTGGTTTTGGTGTCGGATTCCAAGGGGACTTCCCAACTGGCAATATTGGTCCCAAATAAATTGGAGGAAAACCTCTCAACAGGCCAACGGTACAAGTTTTATGTGGACGTGGAGTCGGGAGGAAAAATAATCGTCCGCTCAATGGAGAAATTTTAAGATGCAAAAACTTTTTGTGTTATGGGCTTTTTTTCTGGCTGTTGCGGCATGTTCGCCCATCATGGCGCAAATGCCAATTATGGTGTATGGGGCGCAGCAGTCCGCGCCTGCGCAGCCCCAGCAAGGTGCTAAGCAGCCCGCGGCCGCGGCGAATACCGCCGCTTCCAATGCGTCTGCTCCGGAAGGCGCGGACGCGCAAATATCAACCAAGCAGCCACCCGCACAGTCTCTTGGCATATTTGAAAGCGCCACTGCCGAGCGCATGACTGACAGGGTGTTCGACGTCAATAAAGACTCTTTTGATCTTGAAAACGGCCTCTTAAAGTGGAAGGGGCGCACATTTTCCATAGGAGACTCACGTTTGGTAAGAGCGAGGTTTGAGAAATATTTGTCCACGCCCGTTGACCTTAGGAATTTTGAATCCTACCAGGGCATAATAAACGAGATAATGGCGCAGCTTGCGGCTTCGAACGACAGGCTGACCATAGAGCAGCTGCGCATTCCTTGGAGCAGGCTTTTTGACGCGGCCGAATACGATAGAGATGGGGGGTCGTCAATAAACATAGCCAATCTTGTGTATTTGTCGTGGAGAATGCGCGACGAATTTTCAAATCAGAAAGAGTTGGTGGTGGAGCAGAGCCGCGTTGTGGACGAGCAGCGCAAACTATTTGTTGGCGCTTCGAGCTTTTTAGAGTTTGCCAATGACAAGGTGAAGACGGCCAACGCAAAAAACAACGCCCAGCAACGCACGGAAGGCACTGCCGAAATAGCAATGTTAAGCACCCAATTAGCCGAAGAAGTTACCGCGCTCGCCGCCCAAAAAGCGAATGCAACGGCGATAGGCGCAAAGGCGGTATTTCAATTCCAATCTCATGTGCTTTCATTTTTACTTGAAAGGAAGTTTCAACAGGCTCAGATAGCTTCGATGTTTTACAGGCATATTTATAGGGGCAACGCGCATGAGCTGAAAGTGGGGGCGGAAAATATTAATTCATTTATGGACGTCAAAAACTATGTCCCCACAATAGACATGCTTGAGATGCTCGCCACGGAGGCGCGCAAGGATATACGCGACGGCATGTCGGCGGTTTCAAAGCTCTACGATTCCGGAGAGAGATATTCGGCGCTGCAGCGTTTGATGGAGACATTTGCACTTGGAGAGTTCGAACCCGCATTGCAGGTTTTCGACGACAAGAAGAAGGAAGTTTTGAAAGAAATATACAAAAAGACCTCTACAATAAAAGAGCTTGCCGACAACAAGGATTGGACGGGCATAGAGGACCTTGTTTCCGACATTAAGAAAATAGCCAAAGATTTTCCGGAGCGGGAAATACTGTCGAAAGTGCGCGCCGCCAAGCAGGCGAGCAATATGTATCTTATGGCGGCAAAGCAGGCGGCGGCTATGGGCAAAAACGAAGAGGTTAGGGATTCCATGGCTTCGGCTATGAAAATTTGGCCCCTTAACCCGGCGCTTGAAACTTTGAATGCGGAACTTTTGGGCATGGCGACAGGGGCGTCGTTGTACACGCGCAAATTTGACGACAACGTCTCGAGAGGCAATTTCCGCAACATAGTATCCGAAGCGCCTGAATACGGACTGGCTTTTAGAAACGATCCCGACAGGGCGTCGTCTCTGCGCGACATAATAGTGCGTATTTCAAAAGTCGACGCCCTCATCGCGCAGGCCGAGGAGTTTGTAAAACAAGGCAATGTTTATTTTGCCTGGGACATTCTCGACAATGCTTTGAAAATAGAGCCTGGCGATCCGCTTTTGGCGCTTTCCAGAAGCCGTCTGGCTCCGGAAGTCGCAGATTATGTAAAAACCGTAAGCCGCGCGCGGCAGGCTGAGTCTGACAAGAAATACGCCGCGGCTTTGAACTTGTATATTGCCGCGCAGGAGATATTTCCTGCTTCCCAGATATGTCGGCAAGGCATAGAGCGCCTGGCGCCATTGTACGACAAATAGCGATGCCTGGTTTCCCGAAGCGCGCAATTTTAATTACGCTCTCATTTTTTATGGGAGGCGCGGTTTATTTTGCAGGGGGTGCGATTCTCTGCTTTATGCTCATTCTATTTAATTCTCCCGCGCCCAAGCCCGATTATAAACTGCCGGATTTTTCCTCGAAGCTTTCGGATTTTATGAATGACGCTTCTTCCGAATCGGAGCGCTTTAGCATAGGCGAATTTAACTCCGGGGTATTTTCCATAATAAATGGCGCTTCGCGGCGCGCCGCAAATGGGGGGGCGTATGCGGTTACGACTCCCCCGGAATTTCGTATTGACGGCGATTTTTTGGTGGCGCTGCATCAATTTGAAATGGATGCGGTATTTGTGCGCCTAAATCTCTCCGTAAAATTTTATTATGCGCAGGATCTTTCAATAAGCTATGCATATCTGGGCGATGCCAAGATCCCGGGATTTTTCGCGCGGAAATTGAACCACCGCTCGTTTGCGAGCCTTGGTCTTGGAAAATTAAAGCGCATAAAAATTTCCGGCGCATTTTTAACGCTGTACAAATGATGTGGTATTTATAATGCGCAAGATTTCCCACTCTTTTAACGTCATTGCGGTTCTTTTGCCTATTGCGGCGAATGCGCTTTCCTTTTGCGCGCATGCGCAGGATAGCCTCACTTTGGCCGAAAAAATAGCTATGGCGAAAAGAATGGCCGACGAAGCGGCGGAAGGTAAGGCCGAAAGCGGAAGGGTTGTAAACGGCACTTTTAATTTTGCGGAAGAGCTTTCAAAATACCGGGCAAGCCTTGGCGGGGCTCGGCGCGAAGATTCTGCCGGAGCGCTGTCTGAAATCTCTAAAGACGACTCGGGCAAACATTCTGAAGACGTTTCGGGCACCCGTGTGACTGCGGCTGAGACGGCATATGAAAAAAGCGCAAATTCGCCTGCCGGAGAATCGGCGAGTACAGCGGAGCCCGCACGCACGGACGCCGAACCCGTGCGAGTCGTTCCGATTCAAGAGGAGGATGGCAAAGGGGAAGGCAGCCCAGCGGCTTCTTTTGGAATACCAATGGAGCGCCCGCCTCAAATCGATTCAAAACCCGTAAAACCCGAGTACAAGGTGGATATGAGCGCTTTTTCGGGCGGATATTATGTAGGCCATATAGACGACGCAAAGAAAATGACCGAACTTGTAGACAGGAAGCTCAAAGAGTCGAAAAAATTCTCCAACGCTGTAACGGGAATGTTTTTTATTGATAGCGACAGCGCCTACACTTTATCCGAGGTGAAGAATTATGCGGACGCCTGCCAGAAATTGGCGGAGCGGACTTTTGGCGCGGCATACTCTTCGCTGTCAGATTCGGATAAAATAGTATTGCAGGTTTACGCCTCGCCCTTTTCCGGCTTAAAACACGATTACAGCTATGTTAGAAGTTCCGACGGCGTGGTTACAATATCGCTGAATTTATCCGGGCTTTCCGATGCCAAGCTTGTATGCAGCATGCTTTCCACGGCGGTATTGAGAAAGATAGCGGACTTGCTGGGGGTTCGCGGAGCTCCGCCATATTGGCTCGAGACGGCTTTTGCGCAAATGTTGCGCCAAAACATGGGAGAGGGGATACCTGCGGAAATGGGAAGAATATCATCGGAATGGCAGCCTGAAAATTTGGGCGCTATTCTCGAATATACGCGCTATAGCCGGCAGGCGCAGAGCGTAAAGGAGTCGCATTGCTATTGGCTGGCTGTGTGTGCGGAAAAGATGCTGAGGGGCAAGGACGCCTACTGCGCTTTTATGTTATCGTCCATTTCAGGGGGGGCAAAGGCAAGCGAAGATTTGTTAAGGGGCGAGGCAAAACGGGCAAATGTGGATTTTGACATATGGTTTAGAACAGTTTTTGCGGGAGAAGTTTGGTCGCGCTTGGGTGGGGTAAACTCCCCGCAGCGGACGGACATGGAGGTCGCAAGGTTGTCGGTGCTGCAGGTTGGTGATTCCAAGGGTGAGAGGATCCCCCTTGCGGACTCCTCTCTGTGGGTAAACCGCGAAAACGTTCAAAGCGAAATAAAATCCCGCATAACCGAGATAAAAGTGGCATTGGCAAGGGCTAATCCTTTATATCATAATTGTCTTGTAACTCTCGGAAAAATGTATGAAGCTTGCCTTGATAATGACGAAAAATCCTTTTCCGAGTGTCGTGCGATGTTTTTGAATGAATATGGCGACGCAAAGAAACTTTCGTCTGAAGTCAAAAAAATGATGTCAGAATAATCGGCGCACATAGATGTGAAGATGGAATCGAGTGTGTCGGAATCTAAGGTGCATTGGAAACTCACATTGCACCTGAAAACTTAAAACAAGGTTCTATAGATATGAATAGTATTATAGCATTCGGCATGCCCGGTTACAGTGAAATGGTTGTAATAGTTCTGGTTATACTTCTGCTCTTCGGGGCAAAGCGATTGCCGGAGCTCGCAAGAGGATTGGGAAAGTCTATCAGGGAGTTCAAAAAGGCGACGAGCGAGGTTGAAGACAACATTCGCGAGGCCATGAGAGACGAGGAGAAAAAACAGGTTTCTTCCAAGGGCGATTCGCCTTCAGCCGATTCATCAGAGAATAAAAGCGACCAATCTTAAACTTGGCGCATTGGCGTGTTGCACTTCTAAAAGAGACCGCATTTGCGGTCTCTTTTTTTGTTAAATTTTTTTGATTATGCTTTGCAATTTGCGGGAAATTGCCGCCGGAGGCTGTCTCGGCAAGCCTTTGTAATGCGCTAAGATTTTAGGGCGTCGTATATCGTTCTCAATGCTTCGAGATCGTCCGCCTTAGTGGTCGACTTTATGCAAAAGTCAAATTCGCCGCTTCGTTTAAGCTCTACTACGGCCGTTTTCATGCGCCTTTCTATCTCATCGTCGCTTTCGGTGCCTCTGCATTTGAGCCTCTTGCGCAATTCGCCTGCGCTATCGGGAGCAATGAATACGGTTTTTAACCTATCGGATATTTCGGGATTGTCGGCGGCTATTTTACGCCACGTTTCCGCGCCCTGCACATCTATTATCAGAATTAGATCGTTTCCGCTATTTAGAGAATCAAGCACGGCGCTTTTTGAAGTTCCGTAATATCTGCCGTGGACATTCGCGTATTCGTAAAATTTGCCTTGCGATACGGCTGTTTTAAAATCCTCCGGCGATAAAAAGTAATAGTCGACTCCGTCTTTTTCCCCCTGGCGCGGAGGGCGCGATGTTGTTGTAACAACCCTCTTCAATGAGGGACGAATCTTCATGAGGGATTCGGCAACAGTATTTTTGCCGCTTCCGGCGGG
>CALXOC010000169.1 GCA_944389915.1 uncultured Opitutales bacterium
TAAGCGAATGGTTTGCGCCAATAATCAGAATGTGGAGATTTACAAAAAATAACGGAATTACAGAAGGCTTCCACCGCAAGATGAAGCTAATCCAAAGACGAGCCTACGGATACAGAAACTTTGAAAATTACAGATTGAGAGTGCTCGTAGAATGCGGGGTGAATCTATGAAAGGCAAATCTAAAAAATCAACCTATTCCACAACCTTTGGTGTTGACCCGTGTTGACCCTAAAAAATCAACCTATTCCACAACCTTTGGTATTGACCCGCTTTTTTCTTAAAACTGTCTAACACCCTTGCAGTGTGAAAGTTACAAACGCGGAGAGGAAGGGATTCGAACCCTCGGTAGGGATATTAGTCCCTACACCGGTTTAGCAAACCAGCGCGATCGGCCACTCCGCCACCTCTCCTGATTTGAGTCCACAAGTCAATCATATCGCATGTTTAGAGCAAGAAAAAAATTCCATACAAAGATTTTTTCTGGGCAATGGATTTCTCCTGTATTATCCAGTAATATTATTACTCTGTTTTAATTTGACATGTCGATTACATATAGCGAATATGCGTTCTTTATTTCATATATTGAAAGTAGCGCGCATTAAATGTTTTATATTGCTTGTCTTGGCTTTTGCTTGGATATGGGGAGCCGTTATTGAGCCATATTTTATGCTTGAAACGACTCATGTGACAATCAAGGCGCGCAATTGGAGCGATAAGTTCAGTACGTTAAAAATTGTCCTTGTGGGGGATTTTCATGCAGGTGCCGGGCCCTTTGAAGTTTGGCGCATAAAAAAAGCGGTGGACGCTATCAATGCGGAAAATCCCGACATAGTGATTTTTCTCGGCGATTTTTTTAACGGGAGATTTTATCAAACCAGAATGGATATTGAAACTTTTGCAAATATACTGTCGAAAGTTAGGGCCAAATACGGCAAATATTCCATTCTCGGAAATCACGACGTATATTGCGGGGTCAATAAAATTAGAGATTTGCTATCCATGGCTGACATTCGTCTGCTGGTAAATTCAAACGATAAAATCAATACTCCTTATGGGGATATATACATTGCGGGAATCGCCGATCCCGTGACTTCAAGCTATGCTTACAAACCGACTCTGTCCGGAATACCTGATGGAGCCCCGATTATATTTTTATCGCATTCGCCGGGAGTCATGAGGGAAATTCCGGATAGGGTGTCGGTTACCTTTTCGGGGCATACCCACGGAGGTCAAATATGCCTGCCTTTTTACGGCGCTATAACTTCAAATTGCGCGCTTCCCCGCAGATACGCTTCGGGTTTGGCGGAATTGTACGGAAAGGTTCTTTACACCAACAGGGGCTTAGGCACAAGCCGCATTCCATTGCGATTCTTTTGTCCTCCGGAAATCACTGTGGTCCGCCTTGAAAGCGATTCCTTGACAAAGAGCGGCATAAATGATTCTAATATTAGCGCCGGGCTAAAGAATTCTAAAAAAAGTGCGACAAAAATTACAAAGAAAGATCCGATAACCAATTAGGGCGTGTTTTTATAATATTTGTCGATGCAGGAAGAAGCAATTATGAGAAAAATATCACTGTTATTACTATTTGTTACTAGCATTTCTGTAGCATACGCTGTAAATAGGGACTATTTTAACAATCCCCTTTTTGATTCCGAAACTGAAATGCCCATAGTTCAAGACGCGGGATATTACGACTCCATAATCAAAGACAGATTCGTATGGGAACTTGAATATGAAGAATGGTTTAACGGACCGCATTTTACGGCGGGGTGGGGCGGCACCAGGCGCATATTTGAAGAAAATGGAATAGTTCCGGTTTTGGCCTATCTCGGAAATTTCGCGGCAAATCCCTCGGGCGGGAAAGCAAGAAGTTCATCTGTTACAAGCAGTGTAAATTTGGGGGTCGGCATAGATCTTGAAAAAGTTACGGGCATCAAGGAGCTGAAGGGCTGGACTATCAATAATACATGGGTTTGGCGCTTTGGCGACAGCCTGACCGAGGAATTTATAGGCAACGAATTCAACGTGCAGCAGAACTACGGCAGCCAAACATTGCGAATGCAGTCTATTTTCGCAAACTATACGAGGGATTTTAACGGCGACGATTGGACTTTCACTTTCAGATTCGGACGTTTTGCGGCGGGCGACACCTTTATGACAAAACCCATTTACTGGTTATACCAAAATAACGCCTTCGACGGCAATCCGGTGGGCTTGTTTAAACAGATGAAGTGGTCGGGCTATCCAGGCGGGACATGGGCGGCATATACAAAGTTGTCGTACCGCGACGGCCAATATTTTAAGGCGGGCGTCTATCAAATCAACAACGATAGGCAGGATTCCAATTATATGCACGGCTTGGATTGGTCTTTTCATTCTCTGGGGGTAAATTCAAACTTTGAAATCGGCTGGGATATTAATCATGACGATTCCGGACGTTCCCCGGGCAATATTTCCGCGGGAATAGCAATTGACTGGTACAGCGCTCCGCATTTCTCTAATTCCATGGTTGCGTCAACTTGCATGTACACCGTGTATGTGCAGGCCGATTATATGCTTTGGAACATGGGCATGGTGAAGACTAAGGAGGCCCACTATATTACGCGCGGCATGAGCAGCTATAGGGATTTGCGGGGCATAATATTATGGGGCGTTGCGCAGTATAATCCGAACCAGGAAACTTCGCTAATGCCCGTCTTTGTAAACGGAGGATTGCTCTTTAACGCTCCTTTCAAGTCGCGCGCAGACGATGTCTTGTGCTTCGGCGTCGCATACGGCAAATACTCCACAAAATTAAGCGACGAACAAAAGCGCGGATCTTACGAGGCTGTGCTTGAACTCAACTACAAAGTTCAAATAAACCGCTTCCTCTTTGTGCAGCCCAATGTTCAGTATATTTTGAATACCGGCGGCGGAGCCTATCCCGACGCCTTGGTATTAGGCATGCAATTCGGGGCAAATTTCTGATTCATGCAAAGTTCAATCTGCTAAGCGCCTCGTGCTTTGGCGCGCGCATAGCCGCATTCTCATGCGCTATATTTAGGGTCTCCGGCAAGAGCCCACAAATATAATGAAGCGGCGGTGCAGTATGGGCTAAATCTTTTGCGGAAAATTTCAAAATCCCCTTTGCTTATTCTTTCCAGCCCGTACAACAGGCACAAGCCCTTCCTTATGCCATAGTCTCCGTAGCTTAAAACGTCGGGGCGCCCGAGAGAGAATATCAACAGCATTTCCGCTGTCCATATGCCAACGCCGTCGAGTTTCGTGAGTTCGGCAAGCGCTTCGGCATCGGGCATGGAGCGAATTCTCCTTTCGTTGATTTCGCCGGATGCGAATTTTGCCGCCGCCGATTTTATCCATTTTATTTTTCTCAATGGGAGAGAGCATTTTCTAAGTTTTGAAACATCGGCGGATAGCATATCCGAAACACTTAGCTTTATTTTGCTATGGGAAAGTTTATCCAATATGGAGAGATATGCCTTTGTGGATATTTGCTGGGCTATTATAGACTCGCATAATGCCCCAAAGAGCTTGGGATTGCGTTCGCGCGACAGCGCGCCGTAGTCGGCAATGAGCCCGCGCATCTTTGGGTCGCTACCAAGATGCTCTATTGCGTCGGGGCTTGCGGATATTTTTCGCATATATGAAAGGCGGATTGTTAAAAATTAAAACGCGACTCCGGTTGGTGGACCGGGGCGCGTTTTGTGCCGCAGTATCTGTGTTTTGTATTTATTCGTGCGAGACTTCCATAGATAGGATTTTCTGCTCCTCCAATGGCTTGTCCATGAATCCTGTTTCACATGCTTCGATTTTCTTAACAGTATCGTATCCGTCAACAACCTCTCCAAATATGGTATGGTGCATGTTGAGCCACCCTGTCGGGATTGTGGTTATAAAAAATTGGCTGCCATTTGTCCCGGGGCCGGCATTTGCCATGGCCAATAAGCCCGGCTTGTCAAAGCACAGGTTAGGCGAACATTCGTCTTCAAAGGGTTTTCCCCATATTGATTCTCCTCCGCGCCCGGTTCCTGTGGGATCACCGCCTCGTATCATAAAATCCTTAATTACACGATGGAATATTATGCCGTTATAATATCCCTTTTGTGCCAATCCCACAAAATTTTCGCAGGTCTTAGGCGCAATTTCTGGATAAAGCTTTATCTTGATGTCGCCGCGGTTCGTCTTTATTGTTACAAACGTATTTTCTTGCATGTCTTTTATTGTTTAAAAGTTTAGATTTTAATGCTATGCGGAAAGTATCCTGCCGCCTAATCTGCCTTCTGAATCTTGCAATTTCCTGATTTTGGGCAGGAGTCGCATTCTGTTATTATCTCTTGGGCGGATTTCCCCGGCGGAATAAACGGAAGTACGTGTTCATCGTGCGCCACAACCACTTCCAAGAGATAGGGGCGTGCACTTTTTAACATTGCCTCTATTGCGGGCTTTAAGTCTTCTTTTTTATGTACGCGCGCGCATTCCCATGCATAGCCCTCGGCTATTTTACGGTAGTCGGGGTATATTGCATCGAGATTGTCGGGCCCGGCAAGATTGTTGGGATCTAAAGACAACACCGTATTGCCGCGCGTGCCGCCATAGAGCATATCTTCCCATTGCATGACCATACCCAAAAATTGATTATTCAACAGCATGACTTTCACAGGAATTTTTTCAGCAACGGCCGTAGCCATTTCCTGTATGTTCATCTGAAAAGAACCGTCACCGTCTATATCCACAACCGTCTTTGACGGATTAGCTACTTTTATGCCGAGCGCAGCCGGCAAACCAAAGCCCATGGTTCCCGCTCCAAGCGAGCTTATAAATCTCCGAGGCTTGTCAAATATGAAGTTCTGCGGAGTCCACATTTGATGCTGCCCGACGCCCGTAGATATGATTATATCTTCCCCTTTAGAAATTTCATATAGAGCTTTTATTGCGTCGGGAGGGGTTATATTGCGCCTTGAGCGGTGTCCGAAAGGGTAGGGGTATTTTGACTTATAGCAGGCTATCTTTTCAATCCACCCCGATAAATCCGGTTTTTTTGCTTTTTTCTTGCGCGACAACTCTATTAGGCGCTTTAGAGCGTATTTTACATCGGAGTGTATGCCCAGATTTATTTTTATGTTTTTATTCTGTTCTGCGGCATCTATATCTATATGCGCAATTTTTGCGTTTGGCGCAAATTTTCCAACTGCTCCGGTTATTCGGTCGGAAAAACGCGTACCCAATGCTATTAAAAGGTCTGAGTTTAGCACGGCGGTGTTTCCTGCGAAGGTCCCGTGCATACCGAACCAATAGAGGTTCTTCTTCTGCAGTGGGTCCACACTCCCTATCCCCATAAGGCTTGTGACTACCGGAATTCCGAACATATCGGAGAATTCGCGCAGGTATTGGCTTGCGTTGGCCGATATCACGCCGCCTCCGGCATAGATTACGGGCTGCTTAGACTTCGCAATCATATCCAAGAGCTGCTTCAACTCAGCGTCAGAAGCTTTAGGTATGGAGGCGAGTCCGGGCAAATCGGGTTTAGCGCCGAAATCCGGGACTATCATCTTTTGTTGAACATCTTTGGGAATATCTATGACAACCGGTCCCGGGCGTCCCGATTTTGCGATTAAAAAGGCTTCTTTTATTATTTGTGGCAAGTCCTCGGCATCGAGAACCAAATAGCTGTGCTTTACAACGGGCAATGTCATTCCAAAAACATCGGTTTCTTGGAACGCCGTCTTTCCTATAAGTGTCTGAAATACCTGCCCGGTTATGGCCACAAGTGGAATGCTGTCCATAAATGCGTCGGAAATGGCGGTTAACAGATTCATTGCGCCCGGGCCGCTCGTTGCCATACATACGCCGACTTTGCCCGTAGAGCGGGCGTAACCCTGAGCCATAAAACCGCAGCCTTGTTCATGTCGAGGAAGTATAACCCTTATTTTTTTAGAGCGCGTAAATGCGTTGTGGAGGTCTATGGACGACCCCCCGGGATAGGCAAATATCGTATCTACACCCTCGTTTTCCAGGCATTTTACTATTACATCTGCCCCCTTCATAAGTTTCTGCGGCGCATCGGCTATTGCGCGCGCGTTGGAGGTGGATTCCTCTACGGTAGAGCTTCTTGGCGCTTTTTTAGACTTGCGTCCCTCAAGCGAAGTATTCTTTTTCATGACAATATTTTTTCCCATTTAAAAGTCCGAGAAACTATAAAGAGCTTTGTCTTTCTTCAACTCTTTTTTTCTCAATTCATAACAAATGAAAAAAAAAGCTGGAAAAAGCGCCCTATCTATTGTTGAATCTTTCATTCAAACACGCCATGCACTTATTCGGATTTGCGTTCGAAGGGATTGTTGGCCGTATAAATTTCTACCATTTTAATTATAAATAATATGATGTTTAAATTACGCACTCTCAAAAGGATATTTGCGGTTGCGGCGTTGATGTTTACGCTGTCGATTGACGCACTGCATGCTCAGGAAGTGGCTTCAATGGCGGTTTCCGAGTTGCGCAAAGAAGCGATGGTATTGGTCGAACAGCAAAAATATTTGGAGGCCCGTCCCTACATACAAGAGCTTATAAAACGTTTTAAAGACTCAGATGACGCGTCGCTGAAGGCAACCCTCGAACAGTTTTATTATTTTGAAGCCTACGGCTACCTCCAGGAATATGCAAATACTCCCAGCAATAAGCTGTTGGACGAGGCCATAAAGGGCTTTGACAGAGTTATAAACGAATTTCCGGGAAGCGAGTTCGCAATTTCCTCCATAAAGACTAAGGCTACTTGCTATGAGCAGCTGAACGACTTTGAGGCGGCGATAAAAACCCGGGAGTCTCTGTTGGTATCCCCATATGCAGACAAGATTTCCGCCCGCGAACGCCTGGATATTGTCAAGCGCATATCCACGACTCTTTACAACCAGCGCAAGTGGCCGCTGGGCGAAAAGTGGTTTGCGAGGCTTTTTGAGATGTCAAAAACACGCGAGGATAAAGTTTTTGCCGCGGCCGCCCTTATTCAGACGGCGTGCGACAAGAAAAATTATGACGAAGCAAAAAAATACTTCTCCTATTTGGCATACAACACTCCTGCGAGGTGCGATTTTGGCTTGAACTATACATTGCTGACTGCCGGAGACGCTCTGGTAAAAAATGAAAAGTATTCGGATGCGTCTCTTTTTTACAGCATGGTAATGGATAGGGATACAATAGTATCCAACTTCAAAAATTTTTCCGACAAGGCCAATAAATTGGCAGAGCGCGCGAAATCGCGTGGAAGCGCGGAAGCCGAAGCCCTCAGGCAGCAGGCCGATATGCTTCAGGCGCAGCTCAAGCAGTTTGAGTCTCTCCCCTCCTACAACGCCGACTTGATGGCCCGCAACGCCCGCAATTATCTTCTTACCGACCGCATATACGAGAGCTTTTGGTCGTATTGGCAGATGATAAAGGAGTTCCCGAAGCACCAGGCCATTGAGGACTTTTATTACGCCGCGATGATTGGAGCTTTTCAGATAGGGAAATTCGACGTCATGTACGAGCTCGGGCAGGAGTACCTCAAGCAGTTCCCGCACGGCAACTATGAAAAGGACGTAAAGTTTAACGAGGCGCAATATTTCTTGAAAAAGAAAAATTACGACGCTTTCTTTGCCCTGTCCAAAGCTTTCATATCGGAATATTACGACGAGCCCCCGTACGCACCCAATTTTATCTTTCTCATGGGCAAAACGTGGCTCGAACAGTCGAAGTTTTCCGAGATGATTAAGACTTTCGGGGAATACATAAAAAAATATCCCGATTCGTCGATTTCGGAGCCTTGCATTTATTGGTCGGGCATGGCGTATCTGGCAAAGGGGGATTTCCCGAACGCGCAGAAGATGTTCATGAAGCAGATAAACGATTTCCCCGTAGGGGACTATTCCGAAGACGGCATGTACCGCTGCGGAATAGCGGCTTTCGGGGCGAGCGATTTCAACGTTGCGCGCGATACGCTTGAGGAGTTTACAAAAAAATATCCCAACAGCACGCTTTTGGGCGAGGTGGAATTCTTCCTCGGTGACATTTACGCAAACGTGAATGAAGTGGACATTGCTATGAAGCATTACCGCAATGTCGAGGAAAAGACGAAAAACGCGGCTTTTATAGACAATGCCTATATGCAGGGGGCCCGCCTGCTGCACAATGTGGACAGGTACGAGGAGGAAATAGCCTTTATGGATAGGTATCTCGAAAAATATCCCAAAGGGATATGCTCCGAGGCAACCTACAACAAGGCAAAAGCGCTCGAGCTGCTGAGCAAGCCGGCCGACGCGCTGAAATTGTACGCATCGGCCATAGAGAAGTACGGCTCCAATCCGAAAGATGACGGTGTGGATAAAATGATACTGGATTACAACCGCATGTACAAAGACAATTTCGGAAAGATAAATGCCACAGCCGATCTCTTAAAGAAGCTGCTTTCCGACAAAAATCTCTTGAGCGACATGGTTTACGTTCCCGCAAAGCGCTACCGCTATTTTCAGGATAATCCCCTTCTCGACAAAAGGCTTTATGAGAAGTTCAAGCGCGACAAGAATTTTGACAAGAAGCTGCTTTCCGATCCCGCTCCGCTTAAATTCCTGCTTCAGAATTATGAGGAGCAGATAGCGGAGTATCCCAAAGGCGGCACGGAGAAGGTGTTTGGCGACATTCTAAAGAAGGCGCGTGCTTCCAAGAACGACACGCTCGCCTATAGAATCATGATGGGGCTCGACAACATAGGAAAACCCGTTAAATTTGACAAAATGTTTAACGACGACGACCTCAAAAAGGCGTCGGTGCGCACGCTTGTATGGATAGGCAAGACAAACGAAAAGTATGGTCCCGAACACGCCCGCAAGGCTTTTGCCGAGGGCATAGGCAGGGACGAATACGAGTATGCCATAGACATTTTGTTCGCGCACGCCGCCCTTGAGGAGCGCCAGAAGGCGTGGGATTCGGTTCTCAAGCTTTACACGCGCATTACCGATGAATATCCGTCGGATACGCGTGCGGCAAAGGCCATGATATTGAAGGGCGACGCCCTCGCAAAACTTGGCAAGCGCGATCAGGCCGTAAAATGTTACGAGCTTGTGCTGCGTTCTCCAATATGGCGCGGGGAGGCCCATGCCGAGGCTCTTTATAAGCTCGGCAGGATATCGCAGTCCTCCGGCAAGGCCGACGACGCTTTGATGTATTACGACAGATGCTATTTGGGATTTTCAAATTGCTACAATTGGACCGGCAAGGCTCTTGCCGCCGCCGTTCCGATAATGAGCTCGCAAGGGAAGAAGGCCGATGCCAAGGAGCTGTGCACCGAGTTCTTGTCAAATCCAAACAACAAGCAGTCTCCCGAATACAATGAAATCAAGATTTTAAACGATACCCTCTAATATTTATAAGGTTTATATGAAATCGCAAAAACATACCATTTTACTGTGCGCGTTGGCGCTTCCCGCGTTGGCCTTTGCTCAGGCGCAGCCGGTTGCGACTGGGGCAGTGGTGCCCTCCAATGCGAAAGTCAAAGTAATAGGGAACGAGGACAAGTCGTATGTGGACGATTACAAAGATAAAAAACCCGCTCTCGTACTTATAGATCCGAAAACGAAAAAGGAGACGTCGGTAAGCTTAAAAGAAATAAATGCCGATACTTTTGTCTTTCTGGACTCTTCAAATGCGGAAATTCCGATTCCGAGGGACAAGTTCACATTTATAGTTGGCGTGCGCGACCAGAATTTAAACAAGGGAAGGGCGGCCATATTTAGGGGGGATTACGATGACGCTGTGGCGTATATGCGCTCCGCGATATATCCCATACTTCCGCTCATAGTACTTCCCGAGGAGTTCTTTTCCGGCTCCGGCTATATAGACATGTACATAAATGCGCTGATAAATTCCGAGCGCTACAAGGAATTGGCTTCGCTTATCGACAGCCTGCCGCTATCCGACGTATCGGCGTCGATGTTGCCGCTCATTATAAAGGGAATAGAAAGCGTTGCGGCTAACGGCAATGTTTCCGGCGCCATGGACATGCTCGGCAAGATTAACTTTCGAAAGCCTGAAAATGCGGCTATTGTGCCCGACATGCTGAACGTATTGGGCATAGCAAGGAAAAGCGGCGCAATAAAAGACTGCTCTACTTTCTACACCAGGCTTTCCTCGGTGGAGTCTCCGGCGAAGACCGAAGCGGCGCTTTGGGCGGTTTATTGCGATTTAACAATGGGAAATAAAATGTCGGCCGACATACTTCTCGGAACTATAAAAATCGACAGGAAGAGCGAAGTATTCTCGCTAATGCAGATGAACAAGGGCATGCTGAAGCTGATGGATAAAAAACCTGTATATTCCGAGGCTCTGGACTTGTTTGCCGAAGGAATAGTCTTTGGCTCAATGACCAGCGATTGGATGCCTGAATTGCTGTATAGAACGGGAATGGCCTATAAAACCTCCGGGAACAAAGTGGCTTCCAACGAAATATTTTCGCAGATAGCGATTATGTATCCCGACGACATCTATGCAGAGAAAGGCAAGAAGGAAATTGTAAAGATTGAGAAGAAGAAAAAGAAGGATGTTGTCGTAAACGACGACGCAGATGACGACGACGATTACTAATTTTGCCGCGTTTAGAAACCTCCAATACTTTAAAGATACACGAATATGAAGCTTCACCATTTTAATCCAAAGAAAGAAAAGCGGGGACTCCTGTACCAGGTGTTCATTATAGTGGCTGTGGTTCAAATATCGCTGCTGCTCGCTTTCGGAAGTTATGTCGTAACGCGCACTATTCTTGAGGAAGAGGCAAAGTTTACGCCTCCGGAGACTGTAACGCCAGTCGACCATGCCCGCCAGGAGCACAGAGTTAACATGGAGCGCCAGCAGAAAAAGACATCTAAATTTAATAGGCGCATAAGTATTCAAAATCCGCAGAATGTAAACACGCCTGAGGTTAAAATTAACCTTCCTGCCGCCATTACGAGCGGCGGCGGAATTTCGACCATATCGGAAAAGACCTTGAAGACAGACATAAAAATAGCGGTGCCTTCAATAGAGCTGATGGGCTTGAAGTCGCGCGCGGAAAAGATACTTATATGCGTTGATGCAAGTTCCTATTTGATGAACGAAGAGCGAGGCGGCCTCGACACCTACAAGGTGATTCGTGAGGATATTAAAAACCTTATAAATGGCCTGCCCTCAACGGCTCTGTTTAATTTGATGGCTTTTGACGCCACCCATGGAACCACTGTAAATTTCTTCCAGTCGAATCTGGTGGCGGCAACGGCTTTTAACAAGAAATTGGCGTGCAACTGGATAGAGCCGATAAATGCAAGCCTGAAGAAGATAGGCCCCGGGCGCAACAACTATAAGCTAAAATACGAGTTTATTCCCCAGCCTCCGGATTCTCCGTATTATCATCAGAGCATTTCCAATATTTATAGAATTTATCAGGCTGCGTTGGAGCAAGGTGCGGAAGCCATATGGATTTTGACGACCGGTTGGGTTGATCCCGACAGGCTGAAGTACCCGTGGACCGATGCCGAGACTGAGCGTTTCCGCAAAGCCCAGGAGCGCTATGAGAGCGAGCGGGAAAAGCAACTTAAGGCGGCTGGATGGACTGAAGACAAGCAGCAGGAGTACGATCGGGCGGTGACGGAAGCGCGCGCCAAGGGCATAAAGAAGGCTCGCGAATGGATAACCGCTGAAAACGCCAGGCGCGCCGCCAAGGGCATACCTCTTTATACGGGCACGCCAATGCAGGCGATGAACGAGAATAAATTTATGGAGAAAGTTACTCCGGCGCCTCCGGCTGTTAAGGTAAAGAAGCCTGTGGCAAAGTTTAAATCCTACGGCAGATCGGGAATTTTTAAACATTACCAAAAGCTGTTTAAGGAGGTTTACTTCGACAAGCAAATGAAGCCTCCGGTAGTGAATATGATAGTGTTCCGCGGTAAAAACGAGGAATGGACTCCCGCTGAAAACAGGGTTGTACGCGCGTTTACCTCGGCAAACAACGGCGGGAGAAGCCGTGTGCTCCGCGGCTTAAAGCCCGTATCGGAATACGATTAATTGTAGATGCCTTTCATGGGCACTGCGCGCCAACCGCAGTGCCCTTTTTTATTTTGCAACAAAGCGTGTAGGAATGTCAAGGTATCCACGCCGGCATGCGAATGCGGTACAAGGGAAGCATATTGATTTGCCAACAAAGGGCTTGCCTTTATTGAACCCGCCTTTAATTCATGTTATTTGTATTTTAAGCATATTCATATGGATTGGCTGACGAATTTATTTTTGGGGACTGGCATAGCTCACAGCATATTTGCTTTTGCACTTGTCATAACTTTGGGTGTGGTTCTTGGAAGATTAAAAATCGGCGGGATAAGTCTTGGGGTAAGCTGGGTGCTTTTCGTGGGAATACTTGCTGGGCACGTCGGAATAAGAGTGGAAGCGCATTTATTGGATTTTCTCAAGGAGTTTGGGCTGATTCTTTTTGTATATTCAATTGGTTCCCAGGTGGGGCCGAGTTTCTTTTCCTCATTCAAGGAAAGCGGCATGAGAATGAATATTCTTGCGCTTTTTATCGTTTTTGCGGGGCTTCTTATTTGTTGCGTTATGCATTATGTTTCCGGAATACCCATGTCCACAATGGTGGGAATTCTCTCCGGAGCCGTAACCAATACGCCGGGATTGGGAGCGGCAACTCAGGCCTATTCGGACATCCGGGGAGCCGAGGATCCGTCAATAACTCTTGGCTACGCTGTGGCTTACCCGATGGGAGTTGTTGGCGTGATATTGAGCATGCTTGTTTTAAGAAGAATTTTTAGGATTGATTGCGCGGAGGAATTAAAGAGGGTAAGGGGCGGCAACATAGGCTCCGGTGCGCGCAGAATAAGCATAGACCTCAAGAATCCGTCGATAAACGGGCGCTCCATAGATTACATTGTAAATGTTTCAGGCAGGCATTTTGTAATTTCTCGAGTCTGCAGGAAGGGATCCAATTCAATAGAAATAGCTAAATCTGACATGTTATTGCATTCCGGAGACAAGATTCTCGTGGTTTGCGATTCCAAAGATTATGATTTCATAACCGCATTTCTGGGCGACCCCATTGAAATGGAATGGCAAAAACTTGACACCGGACTCGAGGCCAGAAGAATAATGATAACCAATCCCGACGTCAATGGAAAGACCATAGGCAAACTTGGCCTTTACGGTGGCGTTTCTTTCAATATTACGCGCGTTAACCGCGCGGGTATAGATCTGGTATCCCATGCCAATCTTGCGCTTCAAATGGGCGACCGCATTACTATTGTAGGCACTGAAAGCGCAATAAAAAATGTAGAGAAGCTATTGGGCAATTCAATGCTCAAGCTCAGGCAACCGAACCTTATACCGATTTTTCTTGGCATACTTTTAGGAGTTGTTTTGGGAAGCATGCCATTCTTTATTCCCGGTATTCCGCAGCCAGTCAAACTCGGGTTGGCGGGAGGACCATTGGTTGTCTCCATTCTTATTAGCCGTTTTGGCCCAAAATTTAAATTGGTTACTTATTCAACTGTCAGCGCAAATCTCATGATGAGGGAAATTGGAATAGCACTTTTCCTTGCCGGGGTGGGACTTGGGGCGGGAGGAGATTTTGTTTCCACGGTTATAGACGGGGGGGGCTATAAATGGATAGGGTATGGCGTAATTATAAGCGTGCTGCCAATATTGCTCGCGGGAATTGCGGGCAGGATTATTTTTAAAATGGACTACTTTACTTTGACGGGAGTTCTTGCCGGAAGCTCAACAAATCCTCCGGCGCTTGCATATGCCAATACTGTGGCGGGCAATGATATGCCGGCTGTCGGCTATGCCACGGTTTATCCTCTATCAATGTTTCTTCGTGTTATAAGCGCCCAAGTTTTGATTATAATATTCTTATAACCGGCATTTTTCCGTTGACTTGCCTGATTATGTTTTTTAATCTAACTTAACCTGTAATGTTAAATGTTTAGTCTGTATTAATATGAAAAAACTGATACTATCTGTAATGATTTGGGGAGCCGTGCTGTCATTGGGCGCGGCGGTTGACAAAGTAAAAGTAATCACCACTTATGTGGACAAGCGTCCCGCCGAGGAGAAGGTGATGGAGCTTCAAAAGCAGCCGGACGGAGCTATGCGCTTATATATACCGATAAGGGACATAGCCAAGGGGACGGACGTAATAGAGATAAGGCCCGATTTTGCGAAGGCGAAGAAGGGAGAAGATGGATATGCAATATTTACGCCAAACCAGGCATGCAGCTACACGCAGGAGAACGGCAGAGTAGAGCAGAGGCGCATGGCTTTGGGTGTAACCGGCATGAAGACTGAGCGCGACACATTTGCGGCGATACACAAGGGATTGAGATATGAATATTCTACGGTATTGGAGGCGAAGGACGGGAAATACGAGATGTATTACCGTTTTCTGATAAACGAGATGTATTTTGATCCGTACGAGGACATAATAATAGATTTTTATCCGCTGCATGGAGAAGAAGCCAACTATGTAGGGATGGCGAAAGTGTACCGTAAATACCAGTTGGACAGGGGAGAGGTAAAGCCGTTGAGAGAGAGGATAAAAGGGAATCCGGCTTTAAAATACGCTGCTGAGACGGTATTTGTGAGGATAAAGCACGGAGGCAAGCCTCGTGTGAAGGAGATAGAGCACCAGACGCCGGAGAACGAGCCCGAGGTAAAAGTATATAATACGTTTGACGACTTCATGGACATAATGAGGAAGATGAAGGCCGCCGGGATAGAAGAGGCGAGCATGTGTTTTGTAGGCTGGAATAGCGGAGGTTTCGACGGCAGGTTTCCCGACATATTTCCGGTAGAGGAGAAGTTTGGCGGGGAGAAGAAGATGCGTGAGGCGATAGAGCTTGGAAAGAGCTTTGGCTACCGCATGAATAACCATGTGTGCAATACAGATTTTTACCGCATAGCGAAGAGGTTTAACGAAGACGACATAGCTAAGACGCCCGACGGCAAATTGAGGCCCTATGCGCACTTGGCTGGAGGTCGGGCGTACAATCCGTGCTTTCAGCGAGTGTGCGACCGCATAGTAGACGACGACTACAAGGGTTTGAAGGATTTGGGAATGAACGGGATACAGCATGTTGACGTAACGAGCGCGATATCGCCGTATCCGTGCCACGATCCGCGTCATCCAATAAACCGGAAGCAGTGCGCCGAATACCAGATAAAGATAGGGGAGAAAGCTCGCAAATATTTTGGAGGCTTTAGTTCCGAAGCCGGCTACGACCACGTTGCGCCAATACTCGACTATGCCTTGTACACCTCAACATTTTACTGGCGCAAGGACAATGAGGAAAAGGGAAGATGGAAGAAACTTAAAAGTCACAACATGTGGGACCAAAAGATAATACCGTTCTGGCAGGTAATATACCATGGGATAATATTGAGCCAGCCGGATTGGCAGACAATAGATTACACAATGTATCCGAAAGGGCACGAAAGGCGCTTGAAATTTATAGAGTTTGGAGGGCGTCCGACCTTCTACTGGATGAATTACAAGAAGGTAGGGGTAGCGCCGATAAAAGAGGCGTACGACGAATATCAGCCGATGAAATATCTGCAATACGAGTATATGGACGACCACCGTGAGATATCGAAAGACGTATTTTTGACCGTGTATTCCGACGGCAGCGAAGTTGTAACAAACTACTCGCAGAGCGACTATGCGTATAAGGGTGAGACAGTGCCCTCACGGGATTACAAGCTCTTTAAGGCTGAAAAGAAATCTGAAAAGTCTGAGGACAAGAAGGAGGAAAAGAAGTCGTTTTTTAGAAGGATATTTGGATAAGGCAAACAGCTAAAAGAGGGCTGTATTTGGGCGCGCAAAATGTTTTGCGCGCTTTTTTGCAAATAGGGCATGCGTATTTTAGTTTAAAATATGTTTAATGATTTTATATATGAAATATGCTTGACCCGCTATTTTTTCGCTCGCACAATATTGATATGCGAATTTTTTACATGTGCCTCCTTATTCTGTCCGTAGGATTTCCGCATGCGCGTTCGTATGCATATAATTTCTTATTTACTTCGCACAATAAAAACGAAGTCGCAGTTGTTGGTGCTGGGGCGGAAATAGTTTGGAAATGTTCTGCAATTCACCCTCAAAGGGCGGATATGTCAAAAGACGGGAAATTTATTTTTGTAAGCGAGCGGAATGGGGCGAAAATGGTGGATGTAAAAAGCAAAAAGGCATTGTGGAAGTATCAATGCCCGGAGGTGCCGTGGCATGGAGTGGAGACTGCCAAACTAAAAAAGGGAGATAAAGTTCAATTGGAAAATCCCGTAGCCCAGATTTTGGGCGAAGACAGATTCTTGGTGGGCAATGAGGGGCTTTCAGTGCTTTTGGAAATCAACTCCAAGGGGGAAGTTTTGAAATCTATAAAGTGCGAATCCTTGAATAAGGTCAAGCACGGCGAATTTAGATTGGCTTCAAAAACTCGCGAAGGCACTTATTTGATTCCCATGACGGCTTCCGACCTGATTCTTGAATACGCCGGGGACGGCAGACAAATTTTGCGAATAAAAAAGGAGGGGCCGGTTGGCGCCGTGCGCATGAGAGACGGCAACATCCTTGCCGGAGGATATTTTGGCGTGTCTATTTTCGACAGATCAGGCAAAGAAATTTGGAATTTTTCGGCACAGGACTTGCGCCGCGCATCCGGCGCGCGGGAAAAAATTGTAATCTGCGACGTAAAAGAACTTGATGGCGGAAATATATTGTGCACCACATACGCCGGAGCCAATATGCCCGATGCAATGGAAATTAGCAAAGACCGCAAGATAGTTAAAATCTACGACTGGCCCGAATACACACACCTCTCGGCAATTCAAATACTCGACGAGGATTTCAAAGCGCTGGAATAATTTAAAATTTTAAAACGGAAATGCGTCGGCAGATGTGGAGGGCGCCATTGGTTTGGGGGCCCGCTCCTTGCGCTTGTATATTCTCATTGATTCGTTGAATTCTTTTGCTTTCGTTTGCTTCGCAAGCCCCCTGACGACTATTGCCCTGTGCGGCCGGACAGGGCATATGTTTTCGCATGCCCCGCAGCCTATGCATACTTCTTCGTGCACATGCGGAATATAGAGGCTGTTCTCAAGCTTACCGAATGGAACCATTTCGATGGCTTGAACCGGGCAATGTTCGGCGCAGGCGGCGCAGTCGGTGCCGTCCGTTTTTACAACGCACAAACTCTTGCGGAATACCGCCGTTCCTATCTTTATAGTGCGTTTGACTTTTCCTCCAACAAATTTTATGGCCCCCGTTGGGCATGCTTTGCTGCAATCGTGGCAGGAGTGCAGGCAGAATCCCGATTCGAAATCCATGTATGGCTGCATCAGCCCGGCAAGCCCCCATTCTCCGAGTGATGGTTTTAATATTTGAGCCTTGCAGGCAGCCGTGCATATTTGGCAGCCCGTGCAATGCTCCAAATAATTATCAAGACTCTCGGCTCCGGGCGGAAGAGTGAGCCTTTTATCTTCACGCACCCCCGGTATTCCGTATGGGGTTGGCTCTCCGCACTTGGCGTCTATGGCCTCGACTTTTGCGCACGCTGCATCTCCCCTTCTGTTTTTCCCTTTCCCCATGCCGTATTTTTTTGCCGCCGTGCACAGCAGAGCTGCAAGGGCCGCCGCGGCAACGGGGAAGGCTCTGCGCGTCATATTCCCATTTGAAGTTTTCTTTTCGCGGGAGGCAATGGCGGAGGATTCGGGTTTTGAGTCCATGCCAAACAACTTTGCCGCCTTGGGGTTGAGACTGTATTTTATGGCGTTGCGCGGGCATTTAAGCGAACAGTCAAAACACAGCACGCATTTCGAGAAATCGAGCGTTTTCGCCTTTGAGTTTATGCATTCGGCTTTGCAGTTGCGCTCGCACATGCCGCAGGAAATGCACTTATTTTTGTCGAGGCTAATTTTAAACAGTGATACGCTCGATAGGAGTCCGAGCAGCCCGCCCACCGGGCATATGGTATTGCAGTAGAATCTGCCCCTGAATGCCGAAAGAGCCGATATTGCAAGCAATACAAACAGCGCAAAGGCGAAGGCAGCAAGTGGAATTGTGGGGTCTCCGTCGACGGGAGGAATGGAATATAATCCGTGGGCGTAGGCTGTTTTGCTCGCGGCGTCGGCTATCATTGCAACGGCGGGATGTGTTATGGAGCCCATTATTTTCCCATATAGTGAATACGGATCTATAAAACCGAACAGCGCGCTATAGCCAAATATTATAAAAACTGCCGCAATTATTGTGAAAAAAGCTCTCAGCGCAGTTCGGGAAGGCTTGTAGCGCAATAGAGCAAAGTTTTTTGCGCAGAATTTTCCGACAAACGCATTCTTTAAAAACTTTGAAGATGCGGGGAAAAGGGCAATGCGCCTTAAAATGTCCATCAAAATTCCAAAGGGGCATACAAAGGAGCAATATGCCCTTCCAAAGAGCAACGCGCATATGCAAAATGTTATGAACGCCGCTCCGGCAATTATGCCGCCGCCCGCCAGCATCTTTAAAAGCGAAGGCGCAAATTGCGTGGAAGTCGGATTTAACATGTAGTAGGATTTTGGCAACTGGTGGTATATGTCCAGAAACTGGACGCTGATAAGAGCGAATATGCACAATGCCACCAATATCCGCAGTCTGCGCAAATACTTAAAAAGCGTGCCCATATATTCTAATTTGTTTTAAATATACAAACTACAATATTATGAGAGAACTATTCTCTTTACCGAAAGTTTCGACAAATCGCAAGTTCCCACTCCCAATTTTTCCGCAGGTCTCATATATTTAATGTCGTCTATTGTATACGGCCTGCCCATTCCGTATTGTTTGGCAGTTTCCGAAAATATGTGTATGGAAGCTGCGTCTGCGGCGACTATATCCGTGGATATAATCTGGTATTTTACTATTGGCGCAAATTCTGGAGACTTTCCCCGCGGGCCGTGGTCGAGCATGACCCTGTAGGCGTCGACTATGGTGAGGGAGGTTTTTTGGAAAGTAGCGTAGTCGGCTATGCATTGAGGCATGTCATGGGCGTGCCACCAGCGCCTGTCCCATATGCATCCCATGTAATTCTTTAAGGCGCATGTAACTTTTGCGCCGCTGTGATGCTTTAATACCGGTATGTTTATAAATACGTCCGGATTCATGGCAAGTTTGTGCACTTGCGCCCTTTTTAGCACAACCCCATGCGGAATATCGCATTCCTCAAACATTGATTCAGTGTTTCCGGCTATCATCTTGCCGCCGTTTGAAATTACCGCGTCTTCGATTCCGCTTACCTTGTACCTATGGTCCCAGTCATTTCCGCAGGTGTGGTCGAAGCATAGCACTTCTTTTGCTCCGGCTTCAAAACAGTGCTTTACTATTCTGCCAACAAGTTCAGGGTCGGTGTTGGCGCCGAATTCCGGCCCGCGATCCCACCCTATGTTGGGCTTTAAGACCACTCTCTGCCCGCTTTTCACAAAACGCTTCATGCCCCCCATTTCGGCGATTCCCCGCTCAAACATTTCCGCGGCAGTTCCGCCTTTTAATGCTGTCATGTCCGGCGCGCCTTCGACTTTGTCTCGTCCCGAAAGCGCAGCGGGAAATGCAACAGCGGCGGCTCCCAATGCCGTCTTAACTACAAATTCACGTCTTTTCATAGCTTGATTCTTATAATGTGTTTAGATGGCGTAAAGCTTTTTTTAATAAATATTTCCGATTGAGCTTTTTTGTTAGACGCATCTTTATGTTAAAAGTTTCAAAGTATTATACCCGTGTCGTGCTCCCTTTTTATACCCAAGTGTGTAGGAGTAAAAATATTTTATTGATTATGCATTATACGCAAACTAAATAACTTAATTGCGCAGTGCGCTTGTTGAAAATATGTACTTGATTGTTTGTAATGAAATGGCTATGGCTTTCCCAAAAGTTAGTGAATAGGAGAATTATATATGGATAGAAGGAAATTTTTTGGGGTATCGGCTTTCTCGGGATATGTACTTGCGGTAAAGGCTCCGCAAACTCTTGCATCGCCAATAGATCTTCCGAAGGCTTCAACTATTCCATTCGTCTCCGGGCGCGGAATAGACGGACTGAAAAAGGACTATATGCGAATGCTTCGCGAGCCGCTTATGTGCGATGAGGAATTGGACTGCGATATTCTCGTGGCGGGAGGCGGATTGGCTGGAATATCCGCCGCCATAAGCGCGGCTCGCCACGGGAAGAAAGTAGTTCTTGTTCAAGATAGGACGCGTTTGGGCGGCAACGCCAGCAGCGAAATAAAAATGCATCCTTTAGGTGTGAACTCTCCCAGGCTTGGTTGGCGCGAAGGGGGAATAATAGAGGAACTTAAACTTGAAAATGCGAAAAGAAATCCCCAGCTTTCATGGGAAATGTGGGATTTTATCTTGTACGACAAATGCGTGTCGGAGCCAAATATAAGGCTGTTGCTTGAAACAAGCGTCTGCGGTGTCCGAAAGGGCAAAAGGAAAATTAAGTGCGCATATGCGCGTTGCGATCAGTCGAGAACCAATTACAAAATATATGCAAAGCAATATATAGACGCAACCGGAGACAGCAGGCTTGCGCTTGAAGCCGGAGCAGAATTTATGGCGGGCAGGGACACTCCGGAAACATACGGAGAGTCTTTTTCCGGCTACGACCCGCAGGGTACAAGGCAGGGATCCACCCTTATATTCACCTCTCGCTTGCATGACAGGCCAATGCCTTTTATAGCCCCCAAATGGGCTAAAAAATTGCGCCCCGAAGATATGAAATTCAAGGGGATTAATTACGACGGCCTCTCGTATGGATATTGGTGGATAGAGCTTGGCGGAGTTTACGACGCAATAAAGGACAACGAGCGCCTGCGTTTTGAATTGTTGTCAATAGTAATGGGCGTTTGGGATTATATAAAAAACAGCGGAAAATTTCCCGAGGCGAGAAATAGAGCCATAGAGTCAATAGGCATGTTGCCCGGCAGGCGCGAGACCTTTAGGATAAAGGGCGACTATATAATGAAACAGGGCGATATAATGGGGGATTGGCGCAAATTTGACGACGCCGTGGCCGTTGGGGGCTGGAACATGGACGACCATCCCGCCGAGGGATTTTACGCTACTAACAGGGCTCCTGCAAGGCATAAGGGAAATGTTAAATTCTACAATATCCCTTTTTCTGTGCTGCGTTCCAAGGATTTTGACAATCTTATGATGGCAGGCCGCAATATAAGCTGTTCGCATGTGGCCTTTACTTCCACAAGAGTCATGTGCACATGTGCGGCGGTAGGACAGGCTGCCGGAACGGCCGCCGCATTGTGTCTGGATTTTGATTGCACTCCAAGAGAGCTTTCCGCCGATAAGTCTAAGCTTAACACATTGCAGCAACTTCTCTTGCGCGACGACCAGACTATATTAGGCGTGGCAAATAATGATCCTGCCGATTATGCGCGCTCCGCCAAAGTAAGCGCCTCCGAGTCTATTGATGGCTCGAGCCCTCAAAACATCATAAGCGGAGTGAATCTCGACAAGCCAAAGGAAAATAAAAACAGGTGGGTTGCGTCGGCTGCGTCGAAGCCGTGGATACAGCTTGATTGGGACTCCCCGCGTATTGTATCCAATGTCCAGCTGATTTTCGATTCCGGCTGTTCGATATTAGCGCAGTCAAATTCGCAATCCGTAATTAAAAACATGGCGCTTGGCTCCCAGCCAAGTATTGTCAGGGACTTTACTCTTTCGGCGGTGTTGGCTGACGGATCAAAAAAAGAGCTGGCGGCCGTAAAGGATAATTATAGCAAACTTGTGCGTTTGAACTTTGCTGCGGAAAAAATAAGGGCTCTGCGCTTGAATATTTTGGCTACAAACGGATCTCCTAAAGCCATCGTAAAAGAGATAAGGGCAATGTCATAGCTTTCAATAAATATTCCGCTTGGACAAGCAGGGAGCAGATGGCATTTTACGCGATTGCATGTTGGGAAATATTGCCCTATTTGTTCTTGCAATGCCCATGTTAAATCAAGCCGGATTTGTTGAAATTGCGCGGAAATTAAAAAATCTTTCTCGCAATTTTTTTTTGCAATCTTAAATTGCCCGGCTTTCGACAATGGAAAGCTTCCATATTTTTTTGTCTTCACCGTGGCAGATTGCGGCGCTCGCGTTCTGCGCAACCTTAATAGGCATGTCAAAAACGGGAGTGCAGGGGATAAATGTAATATCTATCCCTTTGATGGCATTGGCCTTCGGCGCTAAAGAGTCAACCGGCGTAATATTGCCGATGCTTTGTTTCGCCGATCTCATAGCCGTTGTCTACTACCGCAGGGAGGCCGAGTGGAAATATGTGTTTAAACTCCTACCCGCGGCGGTTGCGGGTTTTTCCCTCGCCCTGTATGCCGATACTCTTATGCCGCTTAAATACTTTGGCCATTTAATGGCGTTTTGCATATTTCTCGGGCTTGCTGTGATGCTTTGGACGGAGCGCGGAGGCCTGTCTGTCAAAAGAATTTCATCTTCGTGGTGCTATGCTCCCGCTTTCGGATTGATGGGAGGTTTTACCACAATGATAGGCAATGCGGCCGGGCCGGTAATGGCGGTATATCTTCTGTCGATGCGATTGCCAAAATTGAAGTTTGTGGGAACTAATGCATGGTTTTTTTTAGTGGTTAATTATCTTAAAATACCGCTGCAGGTTTTTGCGTGGAACAATATAAACTTAGGAAGCTTGGCCGTGGACGCGGCGGGAGTGCCATTCATTTTTATTGGGGCGTATTTCGGAATAAAATTTGTAAAGCGCCTGCCTGAAGCGGCGTTTCGCAAGTTTATTATAGCTATGACAGTGCTGTCTACGCTGGCGATGCTGCTGTAGCGCCTGGCTGGCGTGCATTATTGCCAATAAAAGGCAATAGCCCCCGCGCGCCTATTTTTTCAACATTCTCCAAGCATTGTAGGCCGATCCTATTATGCCTGCGCGGTTTTCAAGTTTGGCTACAACTACATCGCAGTCCACGTTAATATATTTCATGAATTTGTCGCTTTTTGAGGCTATGCCCCCTCCCAAGACAACGAGATCCGGCCAACAGAGATTGTGGACATATTGCAAATATTTGTTGAAGCGCTCCGCCCAATGCCTCCATTGCATGTCGTGCGATTTTCTTACGGCGTCGGAACACAATTTTTCGGCCGCGTAATTTTTGCGCGACGATTTATCTCTCATTCTAAGATGCCCGAATTCCAGATTCGGCACAAGCACGCCATTAGTAAACATCGACACCCCTATTCCCGTTCCGACAGTGATTACCATTACCACGCCTTTGTTGCCTTTGCCGGCTCCAAAGCGCATTTCGGCTATTCCCGCGGCATCGGCGTCGTTGACAACCCAAGCTTCGCAGCCGCAAGTCTGCCCTATTTGTTCGGCGAGATTTACGCCTATAAAATTTTTGCCGCCAATATTTGCTGCGGTTTCAATTATCTGCGAGCGTATCACGCCCGGGAACCCGCATCCCATAACGCCGCTCCATTTAAAATGTTCAACAATGTCGTTTATTGCTCCGAGAATATTTTTAGGCGTATGCGGAGTGGGAGTCGGGATTCTTAATCTGTCGGTGGCAAATTCGCCCCTACGTATGTCAACAATGGCGCCTTTCACGCCGGATCCCCCTATGTCTATGCCTAAAATACAGTCTTTTTGCATGATAACTTATAATTTTATTGCTTTGCGGCAATTGGCAACAGTTTTTTCCCGTATTTGAAAGCCCGTTTTTATTCTGTTGCAATGGCGGAATTTTTGTTATTTAAATTTATTGAATGAAAATGAGGCAGTGTATATTTTTTGCGTTTGCGGCGGCGCTCATGCTATCGTGTTCCCTTAGGGCCGATCTTGTTTGGACGCGCGACCAAGGCTGGCAGATTCAAGGCGGGGTACTTGCAAATGTATTGGGAGAGGTTCAGAATGTGTCGAACGCTCTTGAAGCCATGAACGAGGGTAAAAAAGCCCAGGACGAGGGCGATTATTGGACGGCCATAGGTTATTATAAAATAGTAACAACGGGCTATCCGGACTCAATTTTTGCTCCCGAGGCCTACTACCAAATGGCAAAGGCCTATGTTGCTCGCGGACAGTATTTTGACGCGTATCTTGCCTTGCAGGAGGTTGTAAAGCGCTATCCGGATTATCCCAAATTTAACCAAATCATAGGCGAGGAATTTAATGTGGCGTCGATAATTCAAAGCGGCGCTACTCCATACATATGGGGTTGGTTTCCGTGGTTTACAAGTTACCAAGACGCGATAAAGATATACGAGAGCGTGGTATCAAATGCGCCATACAGCGATTATGCGCCAATAGCCTTAATGAACATAGCTCTTATAGCCGAAGACGAGGATAAATTCGACATGGCCTTTGACGCATTGGACCGTCTGATAAATACATATCCCAATAGCATGTTTACCCCTGACGCCTATCTTCAAATGGCGAAGGTTTACCGAAAACTTGTAGAGGGCCCGGAATACGACCAAACTCCAACGCGCAATGCCATAAGCTTTTTCCGCGACTACCTAATTTTGTTCCCAAAAGAGGCGCAGATAGACAAGGCTGAGGAAGGGCTTGAAGCCATGGAGGACACATATGCGCGCAGCCGTCTTGTAATGGGAGACTTTTATTACTATTACCGCAATAATAATGTCGCAGCCTCAATATTTTACAACGAGACTATAACGATAGCTCCAAATAGTCCGGCGGCGAACGAGGCCAAAGCCCAACTTGAAAAAATAGCTCGGGGAGAGCTTGCTCCAATGACTCCCTACGACTGGATATGGGGCCGCTACACGCAGCCGACCATAGACGAATACAAAGACGAGACCAAAGTCGAGGATTTAAACAATACCGAGTTTGCGGTAATGTCTGTCGATGAATTTCTCGAAACTCCCGGGGCTGCGGTAGTAGAGGAGCTGACTCCCGGAGGGCAGCCCGAATCCTACGAAACTTTTGTTCCGCTCTACGGTTCCGGCTTGGACAAATATCTTATAAACGACGGCTTCTACGAGTGGAGCCAGGATGAAATAGACAACGCGCTGTGATATATATGAAAAAATTTTACTATGCGCTTTTAGCGCCGTTATTGTGCCTTGCGCTGGCTTCGTGCTCGAATTACCGCTTGGCCGGAACTCCCGTAGAGTTGCCGTTTAAGTCGGTATACGTTGCTCCAGCTAAAAATGCCTCTTACGCTCCGCAGGCATCGGCGCCGCTGACAAATGCCATAATACGCGCAATAAACCAGGTCCCGGGCTTGCGCACGGCCTCGGAAGGCGACGCGCAAGCCATTCTTGAGACGCGCATAGTTGAATATGAGCGCATACCGGTTGCTTCATCGTCTTCCGATACCGCGTTGGCGGCTTCGTACAACATGAGGGTTTGCGCCGAATGCACTCTAAAGCGCTCCAATGGAGATGTGATATTTAAAAACAGAAAAGTTCGCGCCGAGACTTTGGTGTACACAAGCAGCTTTACCGACAGCACGGCGGCTCCGCGCAACGATCTCATAGGGAATGAATATCAGAATATGCCCGTGCTAATGAGGGAGCTTGGCGGTAAAATTAAGGACGCAGTGATAGGCATATGGTAAATGTAATCGAAATAGCGCCTTCCATTCTCGGGGGGGACCATTCCCGCCTTGCGGATTCTGTAGGCAAAATTGCGGGCGCAGGGTTAAAATGGGTGCATGTTGACGTCATGGACGGCCATTTTGTCCCGAATTTGTCTTTTGGGCCGGGAGTGGTCAAGGCGCTTAAAAGCGCGTATCCGGACATGTTTTACGATGTCCACTTAATGCTGGACAATCCGCATCTGTACATAGATGCCTTTGCCCGCGCGGGGGCGGACCTAATATCCGTGCATGCCGAGCCTGAATATCCCGTGTCGGCTACTCTCGATGAAATACATTTGGTCGGCAAGAAGTCGGGCATTGTGATAAATCCGAAGACGCCTGTAGGAGATATAGCACCGTATTTGCCGAAAGTGGATTTGGCATTGCTCATGAGCGTTCAGCCGGGTTTTGGAGGGCAGAGCTTCGATGTTGCCGTTCTCGAAAAAATATCCTCGCTAAGGCGCATGCGCGAAGAGATGGGACTGTCTTTCCGCATTGAGATAGACGGCGGAATTACAGCTTCAAATGTGGGCGAATGCATTAGGCGCGGGGTCGACACTATTGTTGCCGGAACGGAATTTTTTAAAAACGGCGCGTCTTTGTTAAAGGCTGTATTGGAGGCTTCGGCGCTTTGAGAGCAGCTTGTGGCCTAAGTGTTTATTTATAAAAGTTTTTAAGGAATTCCGTCTTTCCCAGAGCCGATGCCGTATTTATATGTTAAAAAACGCTTGACCTTGTCGGCAATTAGCGGAATATTGTGCACCGATTTGATTAAGCAAACGAAAGTTTGTTAGATCAGATTTCTCATGTGTGTTGCACTCCGTCGAGCGGAAACGTTCGGCGGAGTGTCTTATTTTCACAGATCGGAATTTCATCGCAACAGATTTCGTATCTGTGTTCGCATTATTCCTGTACTGAACTGTACAATTTAAAAAGCCATATTAAAAATGGACAAGGATTTGGGCGCTGATGTATAATATTTTCCGTGAAAAGTATTTTGTCTAAAATAAATCCCAAAAATTTTTCGTCGAAAATATGCGGAAAGGAGACTTTCTTGTTTGTTCTCAGAAATTCCGCAGGAATGGAGGTGTCGATAACAAATTTCGGCGGAAGGATAGTGGAGTTGTTTGCTCCCGACAGATTCGGCAATTTTGCCGATGTGGTGCTCGGGCACAATACTATAGGCGAGTATGCGGACTTCAAGGGTGGGCGTTTTTTCGGTGCGGCAGTGGGGAGATATGCAAACAGGATATCGGGGGCGGAATTTTCGATAGGCGGCAAGTTGTTTAAGCTCGAGCAAAACAACGGCGCAAATTCCTTGCACGGAGGCAGCCGCGGATTCGACATGCTCGTATGGGATGTAGCGGATTTTTCCGATAGCGAACTCAGCCTAAGGCTGCTTTCTCCCGACGGTGACGGGGGGTTTCCAGGCAACCTTTTTGTGGACATGACCTATAAGTTGCGCGAGGACAATTCTATTGAGATTAAATACGCCGCAACTACGGATGCTCCAACCCATGTCAATTTGACAAACCATTCCTTTTTCAATCTTCGGGGGGAGGGCGATGGCGACATAAGGGGGCACATTCTCACTATAAACGCCGATTATTTCACGCCCGTAAACGATAAGCTCATACCCACAGGCGAACTGCGTTTTGTGGAAGGAACGCCCTTCGATTTCCGCTCTCCAAAAACTGTGGGAGAGCGTTTATGCTCGGCAGACGCTCAGTTGCAAATGGGGGGCGGATACGATCACAACTGGGTTTTAAACAAGTCGCGTCCGGGCGGATTTGAGGAGGCTGCAAGTTTGTATGAGCCAACGTCCGGGCGCATAATGCGCCTATATACGACCGAACCCGGATTGCAGTTCTTTAGCGGAAATTCCTTTTCCGGCGCGGAATGCGGAAAAAACGGCAAGGCATACATAAAGCATGCGGCCTTGGCTTTGGAAACCCAACATTTTCCGGACACTCCAAACAGGCCGGAGTTCCCCAGCACGCTTTTATTGCCGGGGCAGACTTACAGTCAAAGAAGCGCTTTCAAGTTCGATATTGTTCGGCAAAATGTTTAGGGCTTTTAATAGCTTGATTTTTCCGCCGTTTTTTCGATTATATTACAAGCGTTTGAACACGCAAAACATAAAATAATATAAAAGTTGCAAGAAAGGCGTTTTATGTACTGTAAAAAATGCGGAGCTGAAATGGCGGAGGATTTTAAGTTTTGCCCTAAGTGCGGTGCGGGCATTAACATGCAAGATGTGTCTGTGCCAAACCATCTGGTGCTTGCAATATTGACCACTTTGTTTTGTTGCATTCCTTTCGGAATAGTGTCGCTGGTATACGCTTCAAGAGTGGACCTGCTCCTCTCGTGCAATAGGGTTGACGATGCAAAAATAGCTTCGGCAAAAGCCAGAAATTGGGCGTTCGTAGGAATTGTCTCCATGTTAATATTAATGGCGTTGTATTCTATAATTGTCATGTTTAGCGGAGTTTGCGCGCTCAATAATTGTTAGCGCTGCGGCCCGTGCGGATAATCATATGCGCGTCTGGTTTGCCCGCAATAGAAGGCATGGGCTTTGCGCGTGCGCGCTTTATGAAAAACAGAATGCGGATTTTTGCCCCGGCTATTTTCGGAAAATTTCAAAGCAATGGAGGCGCCTTAAATATTTATGGCAGCGCGCTCATGGGGATTCCCTGGGGGTGGAATTTTTGCAATTAAAGGCTACATTAAGCCCCAAGAGCGGAGGTCGCGCTCCAATTTGTCGGCGTTAAAGACTTGTCCGGGGCGCCATTTGCCGCGGTATTCCATCGTAGGCACAACCCAATCTTCCCCGCCGTTTACATCGACGACCTTTTTTACGACGTCGCCGGGCTGCTTTTCGATATCGAGCGCTTCAAAAGGGATTTTGTGCGAGCGCAGAAAATCCATGGCCTTATGGCAGTGCGGACAGATGTCCCAATAATATACTTTTAACATAATTCGCCTTTCCGTGCCTTTTAAATTCGGAATATTTTATGGAAGCGTTAAATTTTTACAGTTACTTGTATTTTAAAATTCGGGCGGAATTGAGCACTACGCATATTGACGATAAATTGTGGACGAGCGCCCCGGCAACCGGATTTATTACGCCAAAAAACGCAAGAGCCAGCGCGCCGAGATTAAAGAATATGCTGAACGCAATATTGGCTCTTATGGTTTTTAAAGCGTGGCGCGAAAGCCTTATGCCGTATGGAACGGCTCTAATATCGTCTCCTGCTATGGATATTTGAGCCGCTTCAATGGCTATACCGTTTTTGAGAGATGCCATGGCAATGGAGGAGTAGGCCCCTGCCAGCGCGGGGGCGTCGTTTACGCCGTCCCCGACCATGCAGATGTTTTCTCCCCTGGTTTGAAATTCGGCGATTCTTCTCTGCTTGTCGGGCGGAAGCACCGGGGCGAACACTTCTTCCAGCCCGCACGAGGGCGCTCTGTTTTCCGCCGTGGACAGG
>CALXOC010000170.1 GCA_944389915.1 uncultured Opitutales bacterium
GCATCAATCTGGACCCTTTTCTCCCTTATGCAAGCTTTTTTTTCACTTTTTTTTGCGCTTCCATTCAGACATATACCGCAATCTTTTGTTCCACTACCTCTTTATATAATATTACGCAATGCTAAGCCTCGGCTGGCCAGCTTTCCCAATGAATTTTCGCCTCGTCATAGCGCTCTCCAGCATCGGGATTTTCAGCGGCGTATCCTATTATCACTAAAGCCATAGGTTCTATGTTTTCCGGAATATTAAAAGCCCTTCTAAACGCCTCTATGCGCTCCTTCTCCGGGGCAATACCGCACCAACATGTTCCCAATCCAAGCTCCTTAGCGCGCAAAAGAATGTTTTGCGTGGCAGCAGAACAATCGTAGCTATAATAGCCCCCGCACGGCGTCTTAAATTCCCTGTCCAAATTTCCGCACACTACAATCGCCGCTCCTGCATCTTTCAACGACGAACAATGCGGATGCACCGACATGGCACTTTCTATCGAAGATGGTTCAGTCAAAGCAAGAAACTCCCACGGGCGCGCATCCATGGCGCTCGGAGCGTACATTGCCGCCTTGAGCAAATCATTTAGCTGCGCCTTTGATGGGCGCCTGGTTGAATCGTATGCGCGTATTGAGCGCCTGCTAAAAATAACGCTGTCGTCTTTCATAAATATAACCTTTCAAATAAAGGATTGCACCATTCGGGAAGTTTTTCAAGCCGCAAAATTCCGCTTTGATAATATTTAATACTAATAAATAATTTCATAGACACCTTGACGGAAATAAAAAAAACGGCGCAAACATATTCGTTTGCACCGTGAAATGAAAAATATTTGTCCGGCTATTTAGAATGAGGCGTATCCTCGTCAGAAGGACCTGCCTCCTCCTCTATGACTTCGCCTTCAATTTCCGGAGGAGTGGTGTAATAGTTCTGATAGCTCTTGTCGTAATAGTTCATGCTGTACACCGAAGCAGAACCGGGATTTATCATGTTCATAATGGCGCCGAGAACGGGCACGTTAGACTCCATCATGCGCCTTACATAATTTCTAATGGTCTTGCGCTTAACGGTGTTAAATTTAACCACATATATTACGCCGTCAACGGAGGGCAATAGAGATATAGCGTCGCTCACAGCTCCAATGGGGGGAGAATCTATAAATATGCGATCATACTTTTCGCGGAACTGCGCAAGCATAGAAATAAATTCGGCGCTGTTTAGAGTCTGAGTCGGATTTTTCGCGCGCTTTTCGCATATGAGAATATCGAGATTTGGGAAGGAGTCGCGTATTATGGCCTCGTCAAGCGGCTTGCCTTCCTCTATATAGCCAATCAAACCGTTTTTGGCATGGATACCGAGAATTTTTGCCATGGCCGGCAAGCGCAAGTCGGCGTCAATAATTATTGTTTTTTCGCCGTTCATAGCGCACGTGTAGGCGAGATTGCTTACAACAAAAGATTTTCCCTCAGAAGGTGTTGTACTTGTAAATAGGATTACCTTGGCGTTTTTACTAAGATTGTTAACCTTCAAAGTGGAATATAATGAGCGGAAAGCCTCTGTTGTTGCCCTGTCGGCGCCCGAAGCCGCAACCTGGGCCTTCTCGGAGGAATTTAAGCGCTTGATTCGGGGTATGACGCCCAAGAGCGGCAGACCTATTATGGCTTCAATGTCATAAGCGCTCTTTGCGCGGTCGTCGAGGAAGGCTACCAAGAATGCCATGCCTACTCCGCCCAAAATGCCTGCAAATAAACCCGCTATTATGTTTAAAACATAATTGGGGCTTGATGGACGAGGCGACGGCCCTGCAGTATCTATTACATTTGCCCCCTCGTTTAGAAGGCTAACCTGTGCGGTACGAACATTCATAGAGGCAATTAAAGAAGCATGCATGCCCTCAGCCACCTGCTTCTCGCGCTCTATAGCCCTGTAAATTATTGCCTTCTGCCCAAGCGCAATAATTGCCTCTTTCTTTTCGTTCAACCTCTTTACGGACTGCTCATAGTTATATCTGGCGTTGTCGTAGGCGGCTTTAGTTTTTAAGAAAGCGGAATCGAGAGCGGCATCAAGCTCCTTATTTATTTGGTCCATCGTCTTGCGGGCCTCTATCATTTTAGGATGTTTTTCCTTATAGCGCTTTTCAAGAGCGGCCAAATATACCTGCTGGGTGCTTCTATCAACTATGAGTTTGCTTACAACGGGCAAATCGGCTATAAAGGGAATGTCGCACAAATCTTTGCCGTCGCGCTTGTATTGCTGCACCAGATTCCACTGCGTGGAGGCCGCGTCAAATACGCGCTTATCGTTCACAAGAATTGTGTTTATTTCCTGCAGCTCGCGCCTGTCAACATCGTCCATGGCATCGAGCGACACCGCCCCGTTCTTTTCCCTGTATTCAACCAGCTTCTTGTCAAGCTCCTTCACTTTGGCCTCCTGCTGGACAACTTTCGTGCGAAGTTCGTCAATGCTATTTAGGAGCTTTTGGACGCGCATGTTGTGGGTATAGGCTATATATTCGCGGGCAAAGAGGTTCGCGAGATCGGCCGCTATGCGGTTGTCGGGATGCGAGAACACTATTCTTATTATCAACGACATTCTCTCGGGCACAATTCGCCTGTTTTCAAAAAGAAGCTCCTCCTCCGTCTTGGGAACGCCAAAAGTGAACATATCGTGGTACGGCGCCATAAAACGCTTGACATCGTCCTCTTTCATGCGCGAGCGCACGGCCTTTACCACTTCGAAACTTTCGAGCAACTTCACTTGGGTGTTAAAGTCCTCCATCGAAATAATTCTATTGTTCATGCTGCGTTCGGAAGATCCGGGACCTTCTATTGGATTGTCCGAATCGCGCAATATCTGTATTGAAGCCACGGAGGTATAAATAGGCGTCATTCTAAACGTGTACAATATAACGCCGGCAAATATGATGAAAAACGTTACAACTATGTACCAAAAACGCTCGCGCAATATCATCATATAGTCGCGAAAAGTCCTATTCGGAACTCCCGAATCCGCGCCTTGACTACCCGACGCTCCATATCCTCCGTAATAACCGCTATAGGAGGCGTAATTGCTGCCGTACGCGCCATATGAACCGTATCCGCCATATCCGCCGTATCCCCCATATCCGCCATATCCGCCGCCATATGGGCCATACGTTCCAGGTCCATAACCCGAAATTATTTTCTTCTTTATAACTTTAGTCGTCTTGCCGTCTTGCTGGGCGCCAGTGGCGTCTTTGGTAGGCTGGTTATTGTTGTTATTTTCCATGCTAAATATAATATTACGTTGTTTATGGCATGCGAGATGCGATCCAAAATAAAAACATTAGAATATCGCCTCAGGAACTTCGACTGTGTCGCCGTCGTATACGGGAAAGTCTTTGGCGTTTTTATCGTTGAGAATCGCCTTTAAATCGACGTCGTAAACTTTGGTGCTGCCGTCGGCAAGTTTTCGCTTTATCGTAACGCTTCTGGTATTTGCCAACCTGGTCGTCCCCGAAGCCATGGCAACTGCTTTGGATAAAGTCATCTGCTCCTCAGGAGGGAAAAGAACCTCTCCCGGACGATTGACCTGGCCGGTTACATACACGCGCATGGGCGAATATTCCATTATGTATAAAGTTACGTCTGCGTTTACCAAGTAGTCTTTCTCATACAGTTCCTTGATGCGTTTCTGGGCGTCTTGAAGCGTGAGGCCGCCTACTTTAACCGCGTTTATCAGCGGCAGTATTATTACGCCATTGGCCCCGATTTTATAGACTGTGTCGAGATCGGGCTCTTGGAACACCTTCATATTTAACACGTCGAGAGGACGCAATTTATAGGAATTTTGAAATTCGAGATAACTCGCGTTTGGCTTGGAGGCGGGCGCTGTTTGGGCGAATGCGCCAAGAACGGCGGCGGAAAACGCTATGCTCGCAATTATACTTTTAACGATTGCTCTCATAATTATAAGGGCTTTATTTATAGATGAAAATAGAAATTTACTAAATATGAAATACAAAAGTCGAAAAAGTGTCAATGAAATGTTCCCTTTTATGCCATAAAAGTTTTTTTCGATTTATGTTGAAATCCCCCTGGCCTAAAAATAAGTTTTGTGCGATATTCAAAAACAATCAAAAGCCAATTAACAATTCATCGAATTTATGGATACTGATTCAATTTTACAAAATGCCGCAAACCAGGCGCGCGGATTGGCCATAGACGCCATTGAAAAATGCTCATCCGGGCACCTTGGGCTTCCTCTCGGATGTGCGGAAATCGGAGCTGTGCTATTTTCCGAATTTTTAAAAAACGACCCCTCATGCCCTTCATGGCTAAATAGGGACAAATTTATTTTGAGCGCCGGGCATGGCAGCATGTTTTTATATGCATGGTTGCACATATCGGGCTACAATCTCACTTTGGAAGACATCAAGGCTTTTAGGACAAAGGGCTCAAAGACGCCGGGGCATCCCGAATTCGGTGAAACTCCCGGAGTGGAGGCAACAAGCGGGCCTCTCGGACAGGGAGTCGCGAACGCCGTGGGCTATGCGGTATCCGAGAAAATGGCCGCCGCGCGCTTCAATTCCTCGGACTTCAAGATATTCGACCACAAAATATGGTGCCTTGCCGGAGACGGCTGCATGCAGGAAGGCGTGTGCGCCGAAGCCGCAGCCCTTGCGGGGCTCTGGAAGCTCGACAACCTCATTCTCATGTACGACTCAAACGACGTTACTTTGGACTGCGACGCTTCGAGAACAATGTGCGAAAACACAAGGCTCCGCTTTGAGTCCATGGGCTGGGAAGTCTTTGAATGCCCTAAGGGCAACGATATAGAATCAGTCCGAGCGGCTTTAAGGGAAGCAGTTAATTCAAAGGTGGAAAAGCCCAAGCTTGTAATTTTCAAAACAGTGATAGCAAAGGGCATTCCGGAAGTTGAAAAATCAGCCAAAGGTCACGGCGAAGGCGGCGCAAAATTCGCCCAATCGGCGCGGCGCGGGCTCGGACTTCCGGATGAGAAGTTCTTTGTGTCCGACCAAACCTATGCCTATTTTGCGGAAATTTTAAAGCAAAAGAGCGAGGATAGAAAAAATTGGGAGTCAACATTTGTCGAATGGCAGAAATCAAATCCCGACAAGGCGTGCGAATTGGACATGTGCATAAATAAACGCGGCGCAATGTCCGCCGAAGCCGTTCTGGAGCTGATTCCGCCCTTCCCTTCCGGCGACAAATCCGCAACGCGGGCCTCCGGAGGCAAAATCATGGCGGATCTTGCAAAGAAATTTCCCTTCATGGTAACCGGGGCCGCAGATTTATTCGGCTCCACGAAAAACTATCTTTCCGGCATGGGAGACTTCTCGGCGCAAACGCCCGCCGGTCGAAACATCTGGTATGGAGTGCGCGAACACGCTATGGCGGCCATATCGAACGGCTTGGCATACGCCGGAATATTCGAGCCATCATGCGCAACTTTCCTGACATTTGCCGGCTATATGATGGGGGCAATAAGGGTTGCGGCCCTTTCGAGACTAAATCTCCAATATGTGCTCACGCACGATTCCATAGGAGTCGGATTCGACGGTCCAACCCACCAGCCGGTTGAGCTGGTTTCGCAACTGCGCTGCATTCCGCGCTTGTATGTATTGCGCCCCGCCGACTCCGAAGAATGCGCAGCCGCATGGGCGGTGGCGCTTTCGAGAACCGACGGCCCGTGCGCATTGATACTTTCCAGACAAAATCTTCCCATACTTGAAAGCATACCTTTGAAAACCCGCCGCGAAGGCACTCTTAAGGGCGCCTACATAGCCAAAGCCGAAAGCGCCGAACTCAAAAAAATCATAATAGCAACCGGCAGCGAGCTCCAGCTTGCTCTTGCAGCAGCAAAAGATGAAGGCTCTACGCGCGTCGTGTCCATGCCCTGCATGGAGCTTTTCGAAAAGCAGAGCGCTTCATACAGGGAAAGCGTCTTGCCGCAGTCTTGCAAAAACCGCATAGCAGTGGAGGCCGGAGTTTCCTCCACCTTGTACAAATACGCCGATAGAGTTGTGGGAACCGACGACTTCGGTTTTTCCGCCGACGGCCCCGAGCTTTACAAGGAATTCGGGATCGTGGAGGACGCCTTGCGGTCTTAGCCCTCCCGTAATGCCGCAGTTGCAAAAACCTTCCGATATATCGGAAGGTTTTTTTGTCCCAATAAAACCCATGCGACACATTTTTTATTGCAAAGTTTTGGAAGCTAAAAAAAATTTTCCGCGTTTTTCCATGAAAATCGGCGTAGGTCAAATTAATACTCGGGTGGGGGATTTTGAATTCAACGCGCGCAAAATTCTCGAAACCTGCAATTACTTCAAAATCGGAGGCGCGGACTTTGCGGTATTTCCGGAATCCGCGATATCGGGTTATCCCATAAAAGATTTAGCCCGCTACAAGGCTTTTGTGGACAAGGCGCAAGATGCCCTGCACAAATTGGCTCCCATGCTTCCAATTCCAGCCATAATAGGCTGCCCAAGCAGGAGTGATGGGCCTTCGGGGTGCCGCAACTCCGCATATTGGATAGAAAACGGCGAAGTAGCGGCTTCAACAGACAAGCATTTACTGCCAAATTACGGAGCCTTAAACGACGCCAGAAATTTTGATCCGGGAGAGGATTTCTGCGCCGTGAGATACAGGGGCTACAATATAGGCCTGACAATATGCGAAGATATATGGACGCTCGCCGACGACAATACCGCTAAACGTTACGAACGCTTCGCTTCGCCCATAGAGTATTTTTCTTCGGCCGAATTTAGCGGCGAAAACAAGCTGGATATTCTCATAAACATTTCCGCAAGCGTATTCTCAAGTTCCAACGACAACCCAAGGCATAAAGGCGGGCTGCTCTGCAGGGTATCCGAGAAAATCGGGGTTCCGGTGCTTTGGTGCAATCTGATAGGCGGAAACGACGAAGTTATATTTGCCGGTGGAAGCGCGTACGTTGACGCCTCCAAGAAGGGAGAGGAAAAGTGCGCATGCCTAAAGAAATTCGAAGAGGACCTGAAGATAATAGACACCGATACCGTATCGTCGTACGAAGGCGGCGCTTTCGATTTTAGGGGAGACGAAGACATTCTTTCCGCCCTGGTGCTTTCTCTGCGCGACTTTGTGGATAAATGCGGCATAAAACGCGTATTGATTGGCCTGAGTGGGGGCATAGATTCGGCGCTTGTGGCCGCGCTCGCAGTGCTCGCCCTGGGCAAAGAGCGCGTAATCGGGGTTGCAATGCCGTCAAAAATATCGAGCCGCCACAGCGTGGACGACGCCCGCTCGCTTGCCGAAAATCTCGGCATAGAATTTCACATTGTGCCGATTTCCGACGTAGTTGAAGCTTTCGAAAGGACGCTCTCGCCAATATTCGCCGGGCGGCCGCGCGACGTTACCGAAGAAAACATACAGTCGCGGGCGCGGGGGGCAATACTCATGGCGATTTCAAATAAATTCGGGGCGCTCGTTCTGACAACCGGCAACAAGAGCGAATGCGCAGTTGGATACTGCACGCTCTACGGGGACACCTGCGGGGGATTTGCCCCCATATGCGACCTCTATAAGACCGAAGTTTACAGAATCTCAAAGCTCATAAACGCAAAGGCCGGCAGGGATATTATTCCGCAGAACACCATAGACAAGGCCCCGTCTGCCGAATTGAGGCCGAACCAGAAAGACGAGGACTCCCTGCCGCCATACGACATCTTCGACGCCATATTAAAACAGCACATAGACGCCTTTAAGTCTGCTGATGAGATATCCGGGCACGGCGGTCTCGCGGAGGAAGTAGCGCGCAAAGTCGCCCGCGCGGAATACAAGCGGACTCAATATCCCATAGGGCCTAAAATATCGGCGGTGGCCTACGCAACCGACAGAAAAATGCCCGTTGCGGCAAAATTGGAGATCTTATAATGGATTCACACGAACTTTTCAAGGAATGCCAGAAGTTGATTCCCGGCGGGGTAAACTCTCCGGTGCGCGCCTTTAGGGGGGTAGGAGGCGAGCCTTTCTTTACGCGCCGGGCCGAAGGCAGCAGGCTTATAACATGCGACGGCCGCGAACTCATAGATTTTGTGTGCACCTGGGGGCCGGCTCTGTTCGGGCACGACAATCCCCGAATAAGGGCGGCTGTAGCGTCAGCTCTAAACGCCGGAACTTCATTTGGGACTCCGTGCGAAGCCGAACTTGAAATGGCGAGGCTGATAAACTCTATGATACCCTGCGCGGAAATGGTCAGAATGACAAATTCCGGGACGGAGGCTACAATGTCAGCAATACGCCTGGCCCGGGGATATACCGGGAGGGACAGGATTGTCAAATTCTCCGGCTGCTACCACGGGCATGTGGACAGCCTCCTTGTAAAGGCCGGAAGCGGTGCCCTAACTTTCGGGAACCCGGATTCCGCGGGAATTCCGCGGGCGCTTGCAGAGCTAACCTCAGTGCTGGAATTTAACAATTTCGACGAAGTAAGCGAATATTTCGACAAATATGGGGACCAGAGCGCTTGCGTCATACTTGAGCCTTATCCGGCGAACGTGGGCCTGATTCCTCCTCTGCCGGGATTTTTACAGCACTTGCGCAATCTCTGCACAAAGCACGGTGCTCTCCTAATATTCGACGAAGTGATAAGCGGCTTTAGGGTCGCAGCCGGAGGCGCCCAGGCGCGTGAAAGGGTTCTGCCCGATCTATGCGCTCTGGGGAAAATAATAGGGGGAGGTCTCCCTGTTGGGGCCTTTTGCGGCAGGCGAGAAATCATGCGGCACCTCGCGCCGCTCGGCCCGGTGTACCAGGCTGGAACCCTGAGCGGCAACCCATTGGCGATGGCCGCGGGCGTTGCCGCGTTAAAGATGATACTTGAAACAAATCCCTATGCCGAGCTGGAGCGCAAATCAAAGATTATGGTGGAATCCATCAACGATGCCGCAAAGAAAAGCGGCGTGCCTGTGTGGGTTCCCACGGCCGCTTCGCTCTTTTCTATATTTTTTAATGAAAACCCGGTGCGCAACTACGCCGACGCCCTTAAATCCGACACTTCCAGATACGCAAAATTTTTCTCAATGTGCCTGTCCGACGGAGTGTATTTTGCCCCGTCCGCCTTTGAGATATGCTTCATGAGTACATCGCACACTGAATCCGACTTGTCAAAGGCCGCGGAAGTCGCTTCAAGGGCGATATCCAAGCTTTAAAACCAGGGCAATTAAGCCATAAAAACGCCGAATACCAAATAAGGAATTAAAAACAACACCAGGCCGAAAGCAAATGTTGCGAATGCGTACACTAATGTGCGCGCATAGAATTTATTCCTGAGCAATTCCGCTATTTGCCAGGCCAAAGACGAAAAAGTGGACAGCGCCGCGCAAAAACCGACATCAAAAAACATTCCAAAAGCCCTTGGAACGGCAGGCGAAAGCATTGCGCCCATGCCTATGCCCAAAAGAAGGGAAGCCGCCATATTTGCCGCAAAAGTGCCCCACGGATAGGACTCCAATATATTCCCGTCGAATCGCGCCGAGAGGAATCCGCGCAACATTGCCCCGAAACACCCGCCCAAGAACACGCAAAGTATGTCGGATAGCGCGCTCATTGCCCGCGCCCTCCGAATATGCCGCGCCCAAGGCGCCTAAACTTGGAAACAAGCAAACTCAGCCTTGAGGGATGAAAAAATTTACGCGCGGCGCTCTTTTCGGCTATGTACTCCGCCAATAATATCGCAAGCAGGCACAGCGCAAAATTGCCGAACACATTTAGTAAAAACAGGAGAAATCTGCCGTGGCTGATTTCAAAAACCGCATTTCTGGAAAAGCTTGCGAAGACGCTTAATCCGCCGCAGAATCCCACGGAAACCAAGCGATCAAAATCCGGATGCACGCGTTTTCGCAATTCCACAAAAAAGGCCAATAAAAAGGAGCCGGCAATATTGCAAACCAGCACGGCCAGCACTCCGTTTTCAATTATCGAGCTTATGGCGTAGCGCGTCAGTGCGCCGAGTCCGCCGCCAAAGGCAACGCACCAAATATGCATTTGTTTTCGCAGAAAGCCGCCCATTTGCAATTCTTTCCCGATTTAGGTATCGGACAGATAGGCTCTTTTGCAATCAAAATCTTGACAGGACAAACACCCCGCCCCTATTCTGCAACAATTATACCCGAAATAATAAGCAGTTAGGATTTCCAATGTATTTATTTTTTATAGGACTTGCCCTACTTTTTGTAGGCTACGCCGTTTACGGAAAGTTCGTCGAGAATATAATAGCTCCCGACGACCGCGAAACTCCAGCCATAACAAAGCACGACGGCGTGGACTACATGTGCCTCCCCCACTGGAAGAATATGCTGATCCAACTTCTAAACATAGCCGGCGTAGGGCCGGTGATTGGAGTGATACTTGGGGTAAAGTTCGGAAGCATAGTATTTATAATAATTCCCATAGGCAATATCATAGCCGGGGCGACCCACGATTTCCTCGCAGGAATGATGTCGATTAGAAACGGCGGCATGAATTTGCCGCATATAATAAAAAAATACCTGGGAGCGCTGTATTATAGATTCTTTTCCGTATTTACAATTTTCCTCCTGCTTCTTGTCGTTGCCGTCTTTATAAACGTCCCCGCAAATCTAATAGACAAATCCTTCCCAGACGTGCAAATATTCTGGTGGGCGGTCGGAATAATTTTTGTGTATTATATCTTGGCCACGCTCTTTCCCGTCGATAAAATCATAGGCAAAATCTATCCATATTTCGGGGCGATGCTCCTGCTGGGAACGTTTGCAATCTTTATTTCAATAATTGTGGAGCTCATGGGAAATCCGGCTCTGCTCGACGAAAGCGCGGCTTTCAAATCAATGAAATGGACGGCCGCAAACAACCACCCGATAGTTCCCGTATTGTTCGTTACAATAGCTTGCGGAATAATATCCGGATTCCACGGAACGCAGTCTCCGATAATCGCCCGCACAATGAAGAGCGAACGCCAGGCGAAATCGTCCTTTTACGGAATGATGATAGTCGAGGGAATAATAGCCATGGTATGGGCGGCGGCGGGCTTGGCCATATACAATATATTCCCAAAATATTTTGCGTTGGATCCCAATACGGTTCTAATCCACATAACAAAATATTTCCTCGGAAGCTGGATGGGAATAATAACCGTCTTGGCTGTGGTGATACTTGCCATAACATCGGGCGATACCGCCATGAGGAGCGTGCGTCTGAGCCTTGCGGAAATGTTTTCAATAAACCAAAAGCCCATGGCAAAGCGCATGCTTACAACGCTTCCTCTTATTCTTACTGTGGCCCTGCTGCTGGCTTGGTCACAAAGCGATGTCGAGAGTTTTAACCAGCTTTGGAACTACTTTGCGTGGGGCAATCAAGTGCTTGCAGCATCAACTTTATTGGCGGCTGCAGTCTGGCTGTTTAAAGAGCGCAAAAACGGTTTTATAGCATTGATTCCGGGAGCGTTCATGTCGCTTGTAGTGCTGTCGTTCATACTGTGGGTATCGCCGGAAAAGAACGGCCCGGTTGGCCTCGGGCTGGAAATAAACAACGCCCTTATAATTTCCGCGTTTATAGTATTCGCACTTGTGTGGTGGGCGTTTAGGCTCGGTAAAAAGCGTTAGAGCATGATTATTCGGCGCGAATTTTCGCCCACAACCTCAAACTTGAGCCTAAAATCCTCTCCGGAAAGCCCCACGGATTCGGGCCATTCCACGCACACTATTCTGGGGGCGGGAGCAAGTTCATCAATTAGCAAACCGTCAAAGGCTTCCCTGCCCGAAAGTCTGTACGCGTCCACATGCACAAGCCGACGCTTATCCGCGGTGCCGTAAATGCAGCATATGTTAAACGAAGGGCTCTTTACCGTTTCCGAAACTCCGAGGGCGCGTGCCATTCCTTTAACAAATGCGGTCTTGCCGCTCCCCAAATCCCCCGACAGCGATATTAAGATTTCGTCGCCGCCAGACTTTAACAAATATGCGGCAAAGTCCGCCGCAAGCTTTGTTGTATCCCCGAGCGAAGGGCAAACAACGCCCTTACGCACCATATTCCGAAAATCGTCCATCAAAACTTGGAACAGAAGCGTTTCATGCGCTCCAAACCCTTTTCTATGACCGAATCTGATACGGCATAGCTGAAACGCACATTCGCGTCGGCGCCGAACGCCACTCCCGGCACAACAGCAACAAGCACTTCTTCGAGAAGTTTGGAGCAAAAATCCGTTGAGGACATTCCGAGCTGCGATATATTTGGGAAGAGATAAAACGCTCCTTTGGCCCTTCGGCACGCAATTCCGGGAATCGCATTCAAGCCCTCATACAACGCAATGCGGCGACGGTCGAAAACCTTTAGCATATCCGCGAGCGCGGCACCCGCTTGCGCCTTGTTTTCCATGGCCGCAAGAGCGCCGTACTGGGCGAATGTGGTTGCATTTGAAGTTGTCTGCGTCTGGATTTTGCCTACAGCCGAGGCTATATCGCCGGGAGCGCACATGACGCCCAGCCTCCAGCCCGTCATAGAGTATGCCTTGCTAAAGCCCGATACAACAATCGTGTTGGCAGCGGCTTCTTCGGATACCGATGCGGCACTCTCTGCGGAAACTCCGTCATAGGTGAGTGACGAGTATATTTCGTCGCACATTACCAAGACCCCGCGCCTTAAGGCTACTCCCATAATGGCTTCAAGCTCCCCGCGGGTATAAACGGAACCGGTCGGGTTTGAGGGCGTGTTGAGAATAAGCAACTTTGTCTTCGGCGTTATTGCCGATTCAAACTGTTCCGGAGAAATCTTAAAATCCGAAGAATCTTGGGCAGAAACAAAAACAGGCACCCCCCCGCAGAGTTTTACCATCTCGGGATAGCTCACCCAATAGGGAGCGGGAATAACAACCTCGTCTCCCGGCCCCACGACCGCCTTTATCGCCAAATAGCAACTGAATTTTCCCCCGGGGCTGACTATGATATTCGAAGCTTTTACACCCTTTACCTTCCTATTCTCAACATAATCCGCAGCAAGCGCCTCGCGCAAGGCGGGGAGCCCGGAAGAGGGAATATATTTTGTCTTTCCAGCCTCTAAAGCCTTGACGCATGCCTCTTTTATGAAGTCCGGCGTGTCAAAATCAGGTTCACCGGCGCCGAATCCGCATACATCTTTGCCCTCCGCCTTAAGCTTTTTTGCGGCAGCATCTACTGCAAGTGTAGGGGAAGGAGCTATATTATTCGCCCAAATTGAGAGTCTGTTTTTCATGATTATAAAAGCGCTTGGAAGAAAATGCCCACTTGTTAATACTTCAAACATATTTGCACTTATTTTGCAAAAAACAACAAATTTGTACATTTTCACAGCCTTTTTTAATTTAAAAAGCTTTTTACCTCATGCCTATTTAAGGCTTAAAATCTTCCTTTTGCAGGCTGGAAAATATTTAAAGCCGAATCCTGCCGAGGCAAATTCTAATCGGCAACGCGCATGTTTTTATTGTCGACAATTACGCGTTTTCCGCCGGGCAAGATATAAAAACTTATTCCCTGCTTTGTGCAATATTGATAAAAATCTCTCAATATAGAATTAGAGGAATAGTCTTCTAAGAGCTTTTTCCTTATGAACAATCTGTCTATTTTCCCTCTTGGGCGCTTTTGCAGATAGAATACCGCACAATATTGCATATTAAAGCTTTCCGCATAATAGTTCAACGGGTAGCCCTCTTTTCCTGCAAATACGGAAGCCTTACCGGGACGCAAATCCATGCATGTTTCCACGGCGCCTTCATAATTAGTTTTATATACGGCTGAAGAATTAAAAGGATAAAACATGGCGTGCTCAATAATATAAACAAAAGAATCGGGAATCGCCTTGCCTGTGTCGGCATCCAACACCACTATGCGGCTTTCTGTACAGCATGCCGATAAAATAAACGCAGGCGCACATAAAAATGGAAAGTACGCTCTTTGTTTTAACTTTGCGCAAAATAATGCGCCAAGCCTTAAAAATATGACTGAATATATATTGTAAAAAAACGCTTTCACGGCATTAAAACTTTTTAATAAAATACCATTAATACAAAGTGGGGAAAATGCAATAGGCCAAGCAATTTGACACACGGTTAAAAAAATTCAAAAGTGCCTTTCATTGAAATTTCAGTACTTCAATACATTGCATAAAACTTAAATTATATTTGAAAACTGCACTTGCAAAATAAACATTTTTAACCTATTTCACAATAATTCAAAAATAAATCATTTGGTTTTTTTTGGAAACAATAATTAAAACATGCACAATATGCTTTTAATTGCCTAACAATATAGGAGGATACATGTTTAAACACGCACTAAAATTGCTCTCTCTTGCATGCGTTTCGGCGTCAATATCTCTTGGCGGCGAAGCCCAATGGATAAGCGTTGACGGAGAAAACATAGAAAACGCCAATACATGGGCTGCTTTTCGCAAGGACTTTACAATAAAAGAACCTCCTTCAAGCGCAAAGGCAAAAATTGCCGTCGACAGCAAGTACTGGCTATGGATAAACGGCAAGCTCGCCGTTTTCGAAGGGGCGCTTAAGCGCGGCCCAAACCCCACCGACGGCTACATTGACGAAGTTGACATAGCGCCCTTTTTAAAAGAGGGAGAAAACAAAATAGCCGTATTGGTATGGTATTTTGGCAAAGACGGATTCTCCCATAAAAGCAGCGGAAAGCTGGGATTGTATTTTGATTTAAAAGGCGGCGACCTTGAACTTAAGAGCGACTCCTCATGGTTGTCGCGCATTCATCCGGCCTACGGGGAAAGCGGCAGTCCCGCTCCGAATTACAGGCTTCCGGAAAGCAACATTCAGTTCGACGCCCGCAAAGACATTGAAAACTGGCAGAGCAATGATAATCCCAAAGACATGGGATTTAAGCCCTCAAGGGAGTTCGGCTCCATGGGAGTGGCGCCGTGGAACGCCCACCACAAGCGCCCCATTCCACAATGGAAACTGTTTGACATACGGAACGCCGAATTCGAGAGGGTGCCATGCAGCAACAAGATGGCCCTAATAAAAGCCCGCCTTCCCTACAATATGCAAATGACTCCCATAATCACCCTTACCGATCCTGTGGGAGGCAATTTCATACGCATAGAGACGGACCACTCGTTTGCGGCCAACGAAATCAATTTGCGCGCCGAATACATAACAAAAAAAGGAAGCCAAAAATACGAGTCTCTGGGTTGGTTGAACGGCCAATATATACTTCTAAAGATTCCCGCACATGTAAAAGTAGATAAAGTTGAATATAGGGAAAGCGGATTCGACACCTCGCCCGACGGGAAATTCTCCTGCGACGACGATTTCTATATGCGTTTTTGGAAGAAAGGCATTAACACTTTGTACATAAACATGCGCGACACCTATTACGACTGCCCCGAACGCGAACGCGCCCAATGGTGGGGCGATGCGGTAGTGCTAATGGGGCAAAGCTTTTATACCTATTCCACAAGCGTGCACAGTTTGATGCGCAAAGGCATACTTGAACTCGCGGCATGGCAGCACGGGGACGGAGTATTGAGCGCGCCTATCCCGGGAATGTACAAGGCTGAGCTCCCCGGACAAATGCTTGCAAGCATAGGTAAATACGGATTCTGGAACTACTATGTGAATACCGGGGACATTGAAACCATAAAAACGGTTTACCCGGCCGTAAAAAGATACCTCGGCGTATGGGAGTTGGATCCAAGCGGCCTCACCGCAATGCGCAAAGGCGGCTGGACATGGGGAGATTGGGGCGACAATAAAGACATGCGCCTGATTTTTGCAGGCTGGCATTATATGGCGCTTGAAGCCGCCGCCAATATGGCGGAACTCTTGGGAAAGAGCGACGACGCTGGCGACTTTAAGCAAAAAATGCAAAAAGTTAAGGAGGGTTATAACAAATGCTGGAACGGCTTTGCCTATAGGCACCCCGAATACCACGGCGAGACCGACGACCGCGTGCAGGCTCTGGCAGTCATATCTGGAATAGCCGACAAATCAAAATACGACGCCATTTTTAAAGTATTTCAGACGCAGTCGCACGCCAGCCCCTATATGGAAAAATATGTGATGGAAGCGCTTTTCAAGATGGGGCGCGGCGAATACGCCCTCATGCGGGCAAAACACCGCTATGCAAATATGGTTAACGACAAGTTTCATACCACCCTCTACGAGCAGTGGAAGTTGGGCGGCGTAGAAAACGGCTCGACAAACCATGCATGGAGCGGCGGGCCGATAACGGTAATTGCCCAATACTTGTGCGGCTTATATCCTTTGGAGCCGGCGTGGAAAGTATTTTCCATAGAGCCCGATCCGGCGTCGTTTAAGCGGGCATCAATAGAAATACCGAGCGTTTCGGGCGTCATAAAATCGGCATTTGTACGGGACGGCAAGAAATTCGCAATGAATATCGAAGTTCCCCGGGGAACTGAAGCGGTACTATATATGCCGACCTTCACCGGCTCTCTGAAGCTGAAAATCAACGGCTCAGAAAACATATCGGCATTCGACGAAAAGAAGTAGAAGCATAGGTCTAAGCGCTCGCTTAGGCTTCCTTCCGGGAAATACGAGATAGTTGCCGAATAAGTTCGCCTAAATTTCAATACGCAGCAAAGGCCCCTGAAATGGGGCCTTTGCTGCGTATAGCATTACTAAGGCTTCTTTTCCAAGAATTCTATAGA
>CALXOC010000171.1 GCA_944389915.1 uncultured Opitutales bacterium
GACTTGGAACTTGAAAGGCTAATGCCCATACTTGCCGAAATACGCAGGAATTTCCCGGAAGCTGTTTTATCAGTGGATACTTACAAGCCTGAAGTTGCCGAGCGCGCCGTTCAAAATGGAGCGGACATAATCAACGATGTTTTCCTATTTAGGTCGCGCGGAGACTGTCCCATGGCTCGCATGGCGGCACGCCTCAAGGCGCCTCTTATAGCCGCGCACAATTGCAGTGAGCGCGCTTTGAAAGGAGATTTCTTCGGGCGTTTTATGGAGGAAATGCGCTCTATTGTTTCCGTCTGCACGGAGGCCGGTGTGGAAGCCGGTTCGCTGATATTGGATCCCGGCGTTGGCTTTGGAAAAAGCGTTAATGAGAATTTTGAGTTAATTGCGCGTTTGGGGGAGTTGCGCGTATTTAATTGTCCTATATTGCTTGGAGTTTCGCGAAAGTCTGCGCTTGTTAATGCAGTAGGCGACGACATAGGCTTGCGCGATTGCGCGACTTCGGCAATAACGGCTTTGGCAACTTTTGAAAAAAGTGCCGATATAATAAGAGTGCACAATGTTTCAATGAACCTTGCCGCAATAAAGACCGCGGCGAGGGTATCGGAGGCGAAATGGACGAAATTGCAATAGACAAAATAAGAGTTAGCGGCAAGCACGGCTGTTATGCCGAGGAGCGTAACGAATCGAGGGATTTTGAAGTGAGCCTGCGCTTATTTCTACCCCTAAACAGGGCGGCAAAAACCGACGAACTTTCGCATACAATAGATTACCCGCAGGCGATGGCGGTCGTAGAAGGCGTGTTTGCCGGTGAAAGCGTCAGGCTGATAGAAAAACTTGCCGATATGGTTGCGGAAAGGCTTTTTGTCCGCTTTGAAATGTTGCGGGAAGTAGAAATAACCCTTGCAAAATTGGGAGTGGACGTTGGATTCGACTTTGGCGGCGTTTCTGTGCGAATACGGAGAAAGCGCGAAGATTACATAGGAGGTTGCAATGATTGAAATCGTTTTGGCGTTGGGCTCCAACGTGGGCAATAGAAGGGAAAATCTCGTTTCGGCCTTGGCCGGCGTATCGGATTTTTCGATGATTGTGGGAGTGTCGAAAATCTACGAAACTCCGCCAGTGGGATATTCTGAGCAGAGGAGTTTTCTGAACGCCGCAATATTCGCCGAGACCGATGTCGCCCCAATGGAGCTATTGCGCTTGTGCAAAGCGCTGGAGAATCGCCTTGGCAGAATCCCCTCATTTAAAAACGGGCCGCGGGCGATTGACATAGACATTATATTCTATGGCGGAGAGACGCTGTCGCTCGACGAACTCGAAATTCCCCATCCGCGTTGGAGCGAACGCGATTTTGTAATCACTCCGCTGATTGACCTTTTAGATTCGGGATTATTTTCTTCGGGGCGCCTTGCGGGTGTAGCCCCCTTGCTTTCGCGGCATTCAAGAATGTTTGCCCCATATTCCTGCTTTTGACGATGAATGCCGGTATTTTATATGTGGTGGCAACTCCCATAGGGAACTTGGGAGACCTTTCCGCGCGTGCGCTTGAAGTCTTGAGATCTTGCGACATTGTGGCATGCGAAGATACTCGGGTGACCGGAGCATTGCTCAGAAAGTTCGGGATAGAAAAAGAAATGTTTGTGTACGAAAATTCGCGCGAACGCGCCGCAGCCCCCATTCTTCTTGAAAAAATCAAGTCAGGCAAAACAGTGGCGCTTGTAAGCGACGCCGGAACTCCCTGTATAAGCGATCCCGGATTTAGAATAGTGCGGGCATGCCGCGCGGAGAAAATTCAAGTTACGCCCATACCGGGCCCCTGCGCATTTGCTTCGGCTCTTTCGGCTTCAGGATTGCCGAGCGATTCTTTTTTGTTTGTGGGCTTTTTGCCTCCTAAGAGCGCGGCGCGCCGCAACTTTTTTGGCAGTCACAAGGATTTTCCGCACACTATTATTTTTTACGAGTCTCCATACAGGATTGAAAAATTCATGGCAGATGCCCTTGAGCTTTTCGGCCCTGAGCGCACGGTGTGCGTTGCAAAAGAAATATCGAAGATGCACGAGCGTTTTTTCGCGGGCAGGCTTTTGGACGTTTCAAACGAATTAATGAAAAGCTCCACAAAGGGCGAATTCGTTGTGATGATAGCACCGGATTCATTTCACTATTCCGAATGATGACATTGGCCATTGACATAGGCTCCAATACTATGAAATGCCTTCTGGGCCGCCCTTCGGGGGCCTTGGTAGACGCGCTTTACGAGCGCACTCTCGACAGCCGTATATGCGCGCCCGACGGAGGCTTGGTAAAAAATGCTTCGCTCTTAATTTCAGAGGCAATAAAGATGTTCATATCGGAGGCGCGCAACTTTTGCCCATCTTTTAAAATAGTTGCGGTGGCAACTTCGGCCTTGCGTGATTCTCCGGAAGGAGGAAATGTTGTCAAAGATGTGCGCGCGTCGACTTCAGTCAATATACGAATATTGAGCGGGTATGAGGAGGCGAGGCTATCTTACTTTGGCGCTATGCGCGGAGTGGGAGGATCAAGAGAATCTGCGTTTTTCGACTTGGGCGGGGGAAGTTTGGAGTTGGTATTTGGGGACGGCCTCAATGTACTGGAATCCTTCAGCATGCCTGTAGGTTCTGTGAGAATGACGTCAAAATATTTTTCCGGCGGCTTTGTAACACCCGGTGCTTCATTGGAGATGTCGGATGAAATTTCAAAAGTTTTGGGCGCTACAGTTCCATGTAGGCATGCTTACAATAGACTGATCGGCGTAGGCGGTGGAGTTGTTGCGGCTCGTTTTCTGAAGCGAAAAATGGCTTTACCCGGGCCGGAGAGCGAGATTTCACTTCCGGAAATGGAGGCCATGTTTGGCGAGGTAGCATCTCGCACGCCTCTTGAACGTTGTCAAGAGCTTGGAATTCCCAATGGGCGCGCGGATATCGTGCCCGCGGCATTTTTGACAATTATAGGCTTGATGAAATTTTTAAACAGTGCTATTTTGCTGCATACTTTTTACAACATACGTTATGCCGTCATATTAGGAGGAATATGAAAAAATTAATCACTGTAACATTGTCGTTTACATTTGCTTTGTTTTCTTTTGCCGCCCCGCAAAAAGTAATATTCGATACGGACATCGGTAACGATATAGACGATGTTTTGGCTATGCTTATCCTATTTCATCAGGTTGATAAGCGCGCGGCTGAAATCGAGCTGATATCTATAAACAAAGATAATCCTTTCGCTCCGGTATTTACGAATATAATCTCGGACTTTTACGGCCATCGCGATATTCCCATAGCCATAGTAAAGGGCGGAGGAGCCACAAAAGAAGAGGGGCGTTATAACGGTGCAGTTGCAAAAATGATGGGTGAAAACGGCATGTATAAATATTCTCGTCGCCTCGACCTTTCCTCTAATGTCCCCGATGCGGTAAAAGAGGCTCGTAAAGTTTTGGCGAATGCAAAAGACGGAGAAATCGCATATATATCAGTAGGATTTTCCACTAATTTGGCTAATCTCTTGAAATCGCAGCCCGACGACATTTCCCATCTCTCAGGGGCGGATCTCTTCGCAAAGAAGGTGAAATGCGTATCTATAATGGCCGGAAACTTTTCAAAGGAAAGCATATCAAATCCCGCCAAGGCTAAGCCCGAATACAATGTATTAAAAGACATAAAATCATTTTCGGACTTTTTAAAACTTTGCAGAGTGCCGGTAATATTCAGCGGATTTGAAGTTGGTGAAAGCATTAGGTACCCGCATTCTGAAATAGACAAAATGGGTTCCGGCAATCCCGTTGAAAATGCCTATAATCTATACGTGAGAGGCAAACGGCACGACTGTCATTGTTGGGATTTGACAAGCGTAATGTGGGTATTTGAACCTGCGCTTTTTGACCTTTCGGCAAAGGGAACTGTGACAGTTGACGAACGCGGGGTAACCCACTTTTCTGAGTCGGATACGGGGAAGCATCAGTATCTAATATTGGGAAAATCTTCGCACAATTTAATGCGAAAAATGGTTGAGAG
>CALXOC010000172.1 GCA_944389915.1 uncultured Opitutales bacterium
AAATTACAGACTGAGAGTGCTTGTAGAATGCGGGGTAAAACTATGAAAGACAAATCTAAAAAATCAACCTATTCCACAACCTTTGGTGTTGACCCAATATTCTGAGCTTTGCAAGGCTCTGCAAGACCCAGAAACTTCTATGCTTTATAAATGCTTCAGACAAGAGCGCCGATTTTACTGCAAAGACAAATCTTAAGCCGCAAAATACGATCATTGAAAGGGATTCAAAGCTTGAAAGCGCAACGGACGGAGAAATTAAAATTTCTTTAGGCCCCTACGGATTTTATATTTGCCAGGCAAAATGAAATTAAGCTTTAATCGCAAACTTTGGAAGCAATACCAAAACGTTGACCGATAGGGATTCGAACCCCAACAAAAGGTGCCAGAAACCTTTGTGCTACCATTACACCATCGGTCAATTTTTAAAACGCGTCTATATTGAGTGCGGCCGGCGCATTGTCAAGGCGTATTTTGCAATTTATGGCTTAGCCGACATTATTTGCGCAGCCAAAATAAAAAAAAAGGGTGTATCCTCCGATACACCCATGGAAATTAACAAAGCTATTACATTGTTAACATTGCCTGCTGCGCCATGGAGGCAAACGCCCCGTTTGCCGGATTGCCTGCAAGCTCTTTCATAATAGCCTTAGCCTCGCCCGTCTTTCCGGAATTTGAAAGGCCTAAAGCGTACAAATAGCCCGCCTGCGCCCTGTAACCTTGCGCAACTTCAACGTCGCCGTAAATCGACTTCAGCGCGAGTATGCCTTTTTGGCTGTCTATTGAATATTCGCAAACAGCCGCTCCGAGCAAAGCCCTGCCCTTTAATACGCTGGAGCCGAGCTCCGAAACCGCCTGATTGTAAATTTTCGCTGCGCGTTCATATTCTCCGGCTTTGTAGGCCTTGTCTGCGACTTCCAGCAGAACCACGCCTGCAAGAGCCGTCCCGGAGTTCTGCTTCGCAAAATTTTCAAGACCTTCCACCCCGGAAACGGCCTCAAAAGCCGCCGCTAAAGAATCGGCCTTTTTTACCTGATACATCTTCCAGCCCTGAACTCCAACCACGATTGCAAAGGCCAATACCACCATCGATATTATAAAATTCTTATTTCTGCTCCAATAGAGCCAAACCTTATCGTCAAATTCAACTCCCTCAAGGTCCTCGTCAAGGATGACGGTTTTGCGCTCGTCGGCGTTTGAAACCGCCGCGTCTATAACTTCGACGTCTTTGGCTTTTCTGTTTTTCGCCGCGTGCGGCCCTTTCCTGAAATTATTTTCACTCATATTTGAAGGTTTTAAAGCTTCAGAGGAAACCATAAAAGTTTCGGCCGTTCAAGCATTTTTATGCCAGCAAAGAATTTTATCATGTTCCGCCGGGCAAAGGCGCCGCACATGGGTTTATATTGAAGATTCAAAACATTTAAAACTTGATGAAACATAAAGCTTAATCAATATAATGACGATAAAACAGGAGCAAATGAAAACAAAGAAAGCTATCGTCATAGGTGCGGGAGTCAGCGGTTTATCCGCAGCGCTCGAATTAAAGCGCAAGGGTTTCGATGTAACCGTTATAGAAAAAGCGCCCAGAGCCGGCGGAGTGATAGGAACTTTTTCCGACCGCGGATTTAAAGCGGAAAGCGGCTCAAACTCTGTAATGCTTCAATCGCAAAAATCGCTCGATTTCCTTGGGGAGCTGGGGTTGAAAGAAAAAATAGAGCTATCAAATCCCGTGGCAAAAAGGCGCTTTTTCGTCAGATACGGCAAGGTCCGCGCTGTTCCAATGTCGCCAGTATCGCTGATTTTTACAAGGCTCTTCACTTTTTGGGGTAAAATCAGGCTATTCTTCGAGCCCTTTGTATCAAAAACTCCCGCCGACGAAGATCCGAGCGTTGCCCAATTCACCATCAGAAGAATGGGCAAAGACCTTTTAGACTACGCTATGAATCCTTTCATGGCCGGGGTTTACGGCGGAAATCCCGAAAAGCTCTCCATAAAGCACGCGTTTCCTCCATTTTGGAATCTGGAACAAAAATACGGCTCAATTATAAAGGGCGCAATGAAGGCGCGAAAGGAAAAAATGGCAGCCGGAAATTTCTTCAAGCCCATGATGATATCGTTCAAGGGCGGAATGCAAACATTGACCGACTCAATGGCCTCGCTACTTGGAGACTCACTTAAGACCTCCACAAAAATACTGTCTGTCGACGTCAACAACGGCGGCTGGGAAGTTTCATGGGGCAACGATACCGAAGACTCTTGCGAATATTACGACGCCCTTGTCATTGCCATACCATCTCCAAACTTTAAAGACCTGCCGCTTTCCGGAAGTTTGGCGTGCAGTCTGGCCCCCTTGGAGAACATACAATATGCGCCGGTTGCAACCTACACCATGGGCTTCAAGAAATCCGACGTTAAGCACAAACTTGACGGATTTGGAGTTCTAACGCCAGAAAAGGAGAACTTGAACATACTCGGATCCCTCTTTATCTCTTCGGTCTTTTCGGAGCGCGCTCCTGACGGTTACATTGCGCTTACAAACTACATCGGCGGAATGCGCCGCCCAAACGACGCCTATCTTCCCCAGGAAAAAATGCGCGAGCTTGTCATGGGCGCTCTAAAAAAATTGCTTGGAATTGAGGCCGAGCCGGTCTTTGAAAAGATGTGGTCGTGGAAGCACGCCATAGCGCAGTATAATGTCGGATACCAAGACTACCTCGATATTATAGACAAAGTTGAAAACGAATATCCAAATATTGCGCTTATAGGCGCATACAGAGGCGGAGTCGGCGTCAGCTCATGCCTTGAAAGCGGAGTTGCCGCGGCCGACAAAATAGCATCAAAGCTTTCCGAATAAGTCATACAAGTAGTGTCAAAGGCATACATATTAATAAACCTCGGCGCGCCAAAAGAAGCGTCTGCGGCGCAGGCGAGGGTTTTTCTGCGCGAATTTTTATCGGACAGGCATGTGCTCAACATATCCGCCGCATTGCGCATGCCCTTGGCAATGTTCATATCGAGAAGGCGGGCAGCCGCATACGCGAAAAACATAGCAAAAATATCGCCTGGCGGCGAGCATCCGCTTATAAAATACACCAAAAGCCTTGCGCGAAAAATTTCGGCGATGTCGGGCGTTCCCACATATCCGGCCTTTCGCTACGGGGAGCAATCCATAAAAGAGGCTGTATCCACCGCCAGATTGTGCGGGGCCGACGAATTCAGATTTGTTCCTATGTACCCGCAATGCGCGCTGTCGACAACCATATCCGCTAAGAGGGAGGCGTCAAAAACCCTCAGGCCGTCTGAAAAATTTCTATTTTTGCACTCCTACCACGACAATCCCGACTACATATCCGCATTGTTCGATTCCGCAAAGCCCGCACTTGAAAATTGCGGCTGCGCAATTGCATCATTCCATTCAATTCCCTTAAAAGACGCAGCGCAAACCGCCTACGAAAGCCAATGCCTAACTACCCTTAGCCTTTTAAGGAAACTTGCGGGTGAAACAAAACTGCATCTTGCATGGCAATCTAAAATGGGCCGCGGCAAATGGCTGGAACCCTCCGTTGTTGATACAGCCCGCAATCTCGCCAGAAATTCGCGCAAAAAGCTTGCCGTACTGTGCCCGGGCTTTTCCTGCGACTGCACGGAGACAATTTTGGAAATAGGCGAGGATCTCCGCCGCATTTTTCTCGACGAAGGCGGAGAAATATTTCAAACAGTACCGTGTTTGAACGACTCCGATATCCACGCAGCCATGTTTTGCAAACTCTTTGAATCTCTAAAATGACTTTTACCTCCCTCATATTTCTGGCCGGACTGCTATACGGAATATCTTTCGTACTGGCGTCCATGGAAAAAAGCTCGGGATTGCCCGTCCGCATATGCGCAAGCGCCGGTTTTGCCTTTCACAGCATGGGGCTTCTTGCCATAATTTGGAGCACGGACTCCCTGCCCGTGGGCAGCTCATACGAGTTGATTGAAAGCATTTCGTGGATATTTATTCTAACGCAGCTTGTGCTTTCCAAGGGATTTAAAGTTGCGCCCATAGGGCTGTTCTCAATGCTGCCCGCGGCAATATTGACGCTTCTGCCCATAGCCTGCCCGGTATTTGCGGAAGGCGTGATTAATTCGGCAAGAAGATCGTCGAATTTTGCGGCCGTGCACGGAATGCTTGCGGCGATATCCTACGCATTCATGATGGCGTCGGCCGTTGCGGGTTTAATGTATTTCCAGCAAAAGAAATTTTTGAGGGAGAAATCGCACAATGCCGTATCGCGGGCGCTTCCGCCCTTGGGCGCGCTCGAAAGGTCGGTGTCCGCCACGCTCGGGACATCCACCCTAATCATGTTCGCATCGGCCATAATAGGAATCGTATCGGCCTTTAAAGCCGACTTGACTCCGCAAATGGTCTTTAAATTCTGCGTGGGAGCCTTGGTTCTAATACTGCAGGCGGCGGTGTATTTTTCCGTGGCTTTAAAAATAATAGGCGGAGCGCGCCTGGCAAAGGCGGCAATAGCTCTCGCCGCGGTTGCCCTGCTGCTCTTAATCCCAATTGAAATCGGAATATAAATGGAAATTGCCGAAAAATTAATAAAACTCATGCGGGCGAAGGAATATGCGCCGCGCACGATACATGAATTAGCATTGGAGCTGGGATTGTCCCGAAGGGAATTGCCTGCTCTGAAAAGAGCCGTCGCCGACATGTTGATGTCGGGAGAAATTGCCAGGGTAAAAGGCGACCGCTACGGGGCCTCGGCGGATTTGGATCTCTTTAGCGGCACAATAGAATTCAGGCAAAACGGCTGGGCAAGAATTGCGGGGCCGGACGGTGTGAGCGTTATGGAGGTGCGCCCGGAAGATACCGGAGTGGCGTTAAACGGAGACAAGGTTCTGGCGCGCATTTCCGTACCGGCGCGGCGCGGCGATACTCGCGGAGCTTTCGGAAACCGAAAGCGCTCCCA
>CALXOC010000173.1 GCA_944389915.1 uncultured Opitutales bacterium
TTTAAAAAGCTTTCAGAGGCTGTGGTGGATTGGATTGGAAAATACCGCCCAAAGGCGGTTTGTTTTGTCGATTATCCGGGGTTCAACCTCCACATAGCGTCCATATTGAAGCAGCGCGGAATAAGCCAAAAGGGTGGGGGAAGCGTGAAGCTTTTATATTACATAAGCCCGCAAATATGGGCTTGGAAAGCATCGCGCAGATTTAAAATGGCGGAATTGTTGGATTCGCTCGCTGTCATTTTCCCTTTCGAAACTAAATGCTACGCTGATACGAATCTCGACACGCATTTTGTCGGGCATCCGTTTCTGTCGGATTCATACCAGCCGCCGGTAGTGTACGATCCTGCCGGAGAAATACTTCTTTTGTCCGGGAGCAGGGAGATTGCAGTTTCGAGAATTTTTCCCGTAATGTGCGGGGCTCTTGAAAAAATTGACGGGGCGAAAGCCGTTGCAATCTATCCTACTGAAAGAATAAAAAATATTTTGGAGAAGGAGATTTCCCGCAGGCCTATTCTAAAAGACAGAGTTCGCATAGTTCCCAACGGAGGCTCTTCCGCGCTTGCCGCCAAGGCAGTAATGATGAGTTCCGGGACAATGTCGCTTGCGTGTTCCCTGCAAGGAATTCCCGGGGCGATAGTTTACAAGGCCAATCCTTTTACATATTTTGTTGGCAGGGCTTTGGTAAAAATAAAATATCTGAGCATTGCCAATATATTGCTCGACAAGCCTGCATGGCGGGAGTTTATCCAGTTTGACGCCTCCGCCGCGCCTTTGGCTGAATATATGCAAGATTGCCTAAAACCTTCCGCGCGAAAAAATTTCGCGGAGTATGCAAAAACCCTGAAGGGATTGCTGCATTCTCCTCCGAGTCTTTCAGCTGCCCAATGGCTTTGCTTGAAGGGCGGTTTTTAAAGGATATTTCACATACAATTAGGTGTGGACGGAGAATTTTTTTTATGCATGCTCCGCCAAAAAGCTATGTTGCGTAATTTGAGGCGCGTTTATCGCAATAACAATTTTTATGAATGCCTGCAATTTTATGCGCGCGGCTATTTTCCCCTCTTGCCTTTGGGCTAACAAGCTTGCGTCGTGCGGGGACTTTCTGATTTAGATAAAAAAACCGCCTTCTATTAAAGGCGGTTAAAAAATCTAACTGTGCGGGAAGTACACCCTATAATAAACAATAAAATTATTCTTCGTCGAATTTGCGGTTGAATAGGTCTTCTATTTCGTCGAGCATTATTTGTGAGTCGTCGCCCTGTGCGATGAATTTAAGCTCCGACCCTTTGCCTGCCGCAAGCATCATTAGGCTCATTATGCTCTTGCCGTTGACTTCCTCCCCGTCTTTCTCAACCCATAGCTCAGTAGACGGATATTTATTGGAAATGCGCACAATCATAGCTGCGGGACGGGCGTGTATGCCCATCTTGTTCTGGACTGATAAGACTCTGACTGTTTCGATTTCCGGCATGGTATCGCCTCGCTGTTAAAATGATTAAAAAAAAGCATTTTGTGCGCTTGTCGCTATCCGTCAAGGATTTTTTTACGGGGAATTTTCAAGCTTAAAATGAATCCCGCCAAAATTCGGCGGATTGGCGGAGGAAATTCCAAATAATATAGAAAACCTTCGCCCGTATTTCCCAGACGATGCAACTGCATTTGCCTTTTTGTATTATGACACAAAAAAACCGCGCACGTTCAAAATTTCCAGACGCGGTTTTTTTTTAAACTTATTAGAATGATATGCCCGCCTGAATAGAGACAACTTGCGCGTGGCCCGTATATTTGCCGATAGTTTGATACGCGCCATTTGAAGTGGTATGGTCTATTCCAGAATCGTTGTAGAAAAATATGTACATGTAGGATATATTAAATGTCATATTCTTATATGAATAACCCAATCCTCCGGCGAGCCAAGCCCTGTCGGCGCAGGGGATTCTCGCGGTTCTATTTTTGGGGCCAACTACCGGAGATTCGTCCCAAGTGGCGCCTATTCTCAAAACGAGGTTTTCGTCAAATTCCGGATAATAATGCAAACCGAATGAAATGCGGGATACATTTTTCCAATTTTCATGGACGGCTTCGCCGCCTACGGTTTGGCCGGTGTCGGAATTTTTGATGTCCAGCTCATTAAAGGAATTCCAGCAAGTGAAGGAGTAGTCCGCCATCACGGCAAATCTGTCGAGCGCACCCCATAGGCGCTGGTATATGCCTACGTTGAAAGTTTGGGGCAGGGCGATATTTGTGTCTATGGGGTTCATTATGATGTCTGTCATACCCATTTCGAGATGCTGGTTGCCCTTGATATCTTGCGATACCTCGCTGCGCCAGTTGAAGCCGATTCGTCCACCCTCGTCGTATTTTATTGTAAACCCGACATTGCCTCCCACTCCCCAGCTTTGTCCGCGGAGGCTTACGGTAGCGTCCCTTCCGGGCGCGATGGGAGTCGCCTGCGTGAGCTCTGCGTGCAGATATTGGAGGGAGACTCCGCCGCCAATTGTAAGCCAGTCTGTCACCTTATAAGCAACGCTCGGGTTTATATCGACGGTAACGAGGTCGCTGTTGAGGGCTTGATAGCGTCCAACCCAGTCATTTTCGTAATCTGTTTCAAGCCCGTAGGGAGATGTGACCGAAAATGTCCCAAGGAGGTTCTCGGTGAATTGGTGCACGAGGCAAAAGTTTGGAACGTACGAAGTGACGCCGGCATTTCCGCCGTCTGAGCCGGATACTTCCTGCCCCATTGCGTATCCCTCCCCGCTAAAAGAGAGCGACGGAACAACAAAATTCATTCCGCTGTCCATCACAGTGTCGCCCGGCCTCAAATCCATCGTGAATGAGGCGGAGGGATTCCAGAACGCGGACGATGCGTCCGCATTCGCGTTTACAGTTGAACCGGCGAGTGCCGTGCCGAGATTTGATGCGCCTTGTTCCAAAACCTGGAAACCTGCACCAAAAGTCGCGCATGCGCCAAACAGTGCGCACAATGCGTAAGCTTTCTTTATCATGGCAATAATATGATTGTT
>CALXOC010000174.1 GCA_944389915.1 uncultured Opitutales bacterium
GAGTTCGAAAACTTTTTGTCAACACCTGCCATTTGCACGACATATTTGAAGCCGAACTTGCAAAAATATTCGGAAATCCTGACTTCAAAACAGCGCTGGGGCTAAAAAAATTCACCGCAACCTTTTCCGGAACTGACGCTGAAATATTTATTCTCCCCGAATATCCCCATATTCTCGATACGGGGGGCGCATTAAAAAACGCCGTAAAATATTTCGGTTGCTCCGATTCCATAATAGTCCACAACGGCGACATAGACTTCGACGCCGATTTGCGCCCATTCGTGGAATTCGCGTCGCTTGCCGACAAAAACGACGCCGCAACAATTTGCCTGAGGGACGACAAAAACGGCAACGTATGCGTCCGCAGCGGAGAAGTCGTGGACATGAGGTTCGCGTTAAAGGCAGATTGCGACAAAACATGCGCCTTCACCGGTTTGTTTGTGGCGCATCCTCCGGCGCTGCGCGCCGCCTCAAAAATGCAGGCCGACAACTTTTCCAGCGTGGACTTGTTCCTAAAAATAATCTCCGACGGAAAGTACAAAATAAGGGCCCGCTTTGAAAATTCCGGCTCGTGGAGCGACATAGGCAATTATTCGGCATACCTAAACGCCAATAAAAACAGCTCACGGACAAATTTCGACAGGCTCGCATTGCTTTGCGAATCGGGTTTTGAAGTTCGGTACCCTTCGTTTGTGGACAAGGGCGCATCAACCCGGCATTTTATACGCTTTTCCGACTCCGCCGGGAAAAAGCTTGTCGCCTGTTTTTACGGAGATGAGAAATTGGAGGACAAACTTTACGCAAACATTGCGCGCTTCCTGCATTCGTGCGGAATATCAGTGCCGCAAATCTCCTATGAAGACGCATCAAAAAGAATGTTTGTAATGGAGGACGCCGGAACGGACGATTTATTGGAAATGAAAAACAGGGGAGCGGATTGCGCAGCCTTATATAGGTCGTTTGTGGGGGAGTTGAAAAAAATACACACATTCGCAACGGAGCGCTTTGCGGAAAACCCCATAGAGACCATGCCCGGCTTCGACGAGAATTTGTATGAATGGGAACAGAAATACTTTTTCGACAACTGCATCACGGCCGAGTTCAATCTCGACGATAAGGCCCCAACGGAAGAATTCGAGGAACTTAAGCGCGCGCTCATAAATTCGCCTCAAACGCTCATTCACAGAGACGCCCAGTCCCAAAACGCCATGGTTGCCGGCGGCAAAGTAACTCTCATAGACTTTCAAGGCATGAGGTTCGGCTCTCCCATGTACGACATCGCCTCCGTTCTCTTCGACCCCTATGTAAAAATATCGGACGAAGAACGCGAGGAGCTGTTCGTGTTCTATATTGGCTCCGACATTCCGGAAAGTGAAATGGCATCAATTAGGAAACTGATGCATAGCGCCGCGGTTGAACGGCTCCTCCAAGCTCTGGGCGCATACGGATTTTTGTCCAACTCAAGGGGGCTAAAGCATTATAAGAAGTATTTTTCTCCCGCCTTGGAGAGTTTGCAAGCCTGCGCCCTGCATGCCGGATTCCCAAAAATACGCGCACTCGCTTTAAAGTGCCTCGGCAAGCTCAAGAGCCGGGCGGCATATTGAGCCTTGCGCCATAAAATGGTTGAAATGGACGCGCGATTATTCAAAATAAAGCGCCCATTATGATAGACGTTAAGATTTTGAGAGAACAACCTGAACTCTTAAAGAGCAAAATAGCCCTAAAAAAGTTCGACTGCGACATCGACGCAATAATAGCCTTTGACGCCGAACGCCGCAAGGCAGTTAGCGATTTTGAAGACGCCCGGGCCGCACAAAACGCCGCAAGCAAGGCCATGGCGGAGCTGCCCAAGGGCTCTCAGGAATTTAAGGAAAAGCTTTCCAAGATGAAGCTTGTTTCCGCAAAAGTAAAAGAGTTCGAAGCCGCAGCGTCCGAGGCAGAAAAAAAGTGGAAGCAGATGCTGCTTACCATACCCAACATACCCGACGATTCCGTCCCCGTTGGACGCACTGAAAAGGACAACGTTTGCGTTTACGAATGGGGTGATATATCTTCCATAAAGAACGCGGTGCCGCATTGGGATTTGAAATTCTTCAACGATATGCTCGATTTCGGGCGCGGGGTAAAAGTTACGGGCGCGGGCTTCCCGTTTTATGTGGGGGACATGGCCCGCCTGGTGCGCTCGCTACTGTCGCTCTTTCTTGAAGAAGCCCGCGCAAACGGATACAGGGAAACGATGTGCCCCATAATGGTCAATGCCGCAAGCGCCACGGCCACCGGACAACTTCCCGACAAAGAGGGACAGATGTACCACGATTCGCAGGACGACTTTTATATGATTCCGACCGCGGAAGTCCCATTGACAAATTTTTATAGGAACGAAACTTTTGACGAAAGCCAACTTCCGGTTTACGCGTGCGGCTACACTCCCTGTTTCCGGCGCGAAGCCGGCAGTTGGGGGAAAGATGTAAGGGGATTGAACAGGCTGCACCAATTTGACAAAGTCGAATTGGTAAAATGGGTGCATCCGGACAAGAGCATGGAGGAGCTTGAAAAGCTGAGACTCGACGCCGAAGGCATACTTAAAAAGTTGAAACTGCCATATAGAGTTTTGTCCATATGCACCGGAGACATAGGATTCCCCCACGCCAAGCAGTTTGATTTGGAAGTTTGGGCAGCCGGCCAGCGCAAATGGCTTGAGGTATCAAGCTGCTCTTGTTTCACGGATTTTCAGGCGCGCCGCGCAAATATTAGGTTTAAGCCCGCCGACGGCGGCAAACCGCGCAATGTGCATACGCTAAACGGCTCCGGATTGGCCATACCAAGGGTGCTTGCGGCTCTGCTTGAAAACAACGTCCGCGACGACGGCAAAGTAGAAATTCCCGAAGTCTTGCGCAAGTGGTACGGAGCGGAAACAATAGGATAAACGGATAATCCCATGTTTGAAAGTCTCACAGAAAGCCTGTCAAAAGCCTTCCGGAATATAAGGGGCACATCAAAGCTCACAGAGAGCAACATGGCGGAAGCTCTCGCCGAAGTGAGGAAGGCTCTGCTTTCGGCAGACGTTCATTTTAAGGTTGCGCGCGAGTTTTGCGAGAATGTCAAAGCCAAGGCCATAGGCGCGGAAGTGCTAAAATCCGTGACGCCTTCCCAGCAGCTGATAAAAATAATAAGCGACGAACTCGAAGCTTTGTTGGGAGCGGGCTCAACTCAACTCTCTCCCATTAGGCCGCTAAAGATAATGCTCGTTGGCCTCCACGGTTCGGGCAAGACAACAACCGCGGCAAAGCTGGCGGGACTTCTGAAAAAACAGGGATTGTCTCCGGCACTAATTGCGTGCGATGTATACCGCCCGGCGGCAATAGACCAGCTCGAAACGCTTGCAAGGCAAATTTCCTCGCCTGTATATCTCGACAGAAGTGAAAAAAACGTTCCCCTTCTGGCAAGGAGACTCGCCGACAATGCATTGTCAGACGGCGCAAACGCCCTGATATTCGACACCGCCGGCAGGCTGCAAATAGACGCCCCTCTAATAGCGGAAATATCCGAAATGCGCGCGGAAATATCTCCTTCCGAAGTGTTGCTGGTTGCCGATTCCGCTCTGGGGCAAGAAGCAGTGAGCGTTGCAAAATCCTTCAACGATGCGGTCGGACTTACGGGCATAGTTCTGACAAAACTTGACGGCGACGCGAGGGGTGGAGCCGCGCTATCAATAAAGGCTGTGTCCGGAGCGCCGATAAAATTTGCCGGCACCGGCGAAAAGCTCGACGATTTCGAAACCTTCCACCCCGACAGAATGGCCGGCAGGATACTCGGCATGGGCGACGTTGTGTCTCTTGTGGAAAAAGCGCAGGAGACTATTGACGCCGAAGAAGCTCAAAAAATGGCGGAGAAACTCCGCAAGGCGGAATTTGACTTCGAGGATTTCCTTGCGCAAATGCGCCAGATGAAAAAACTCGGTTCGCTCGGCGGCATTATGAAAATGATCCCCGGAATGGGGGGCATAAACATAGGAGAGCGGGAAGAGCGCAAAATGGCGCAAACGGAAGCTATAATACTTTCAATGACACTGAAAGAGAGGCGCAATCCGTCAATTTTAAACGCGCGCAGAAAATTGCGCATAGCCGAAGGCTCAGGAACGGAGGTAAGAGACGTTAATCTCCTTTTAAAGCAATTTGAAGGCATGCGCAAGATGATGAAAATGATGAAGGGAAATAAAGGGAATCGCCGTATGGGGCAAATTATGGCCGCAATGAAAAATCGGCCCTTTTAAATAAAGCATAATACACCAGATAAAAATTATTGCTATAACGATAGAATCACGTCAAAAAAAAAGGCCCCTCAACCAAGAAGGGCCCTTTTATTTTGCCATATTTTCTACATTGAGGAATTCAGCCTATTGTAAGCCGACACGAGCCCTTTTAAACCGGCGGATTCAATATTTGAATCCACTCCCACACCCCATGCTTTTTTCCCGCTATCGAGAGCCTCCAAACAAATATATGCGGCGGAATTCGTGGCGGAACCTTTCCCTATAGCGTGGGAGCGGTAGTCTATAAGCTTAAAATTCTTCATAGAATTTGCGGCAAAAGCGTTGACAAGCGCATTTATAGGCCCGTTGCCGTGGGCGCTGACGCATTTTTCGTCTCCGCAAACCAGGAGGCGGGCGTTAATGCAAACATCTTTTGGCGTATCGCCGTCGGAATCGTTAGATGATATTTTATATGACTCCAACTTAACGGGGGCTTGGCGCCCCACAAACTCCTTTGAGAATATTGCGAATATCTCCGAAGGCTTGAGTTCGCGCCCAAGCTTGTCGGCTTCGGCATTCACAAAATCGCCGACCTCCTGGTGCATGGGTTTGGGAAGATCGTAGCCGAAGTCCTCGCAAAGTATATATGCAACGCCGCCCTTGCCGCTCTGGGAATTTATCCTTATTATGGCCTCGTAGGAGCACCCAATATCGGTTGGATCTATAAGCAAATACGGAACCTCCCACTTGTCGGTGTGAAGTTTTCTGCGCAAATCCATTCCCTTTTTTATGGCGTCCTGATGCGATCCGCTAAAGGCGGTAAATACCAAATCTCCGGCATAAGGATGGCGCGGCGGCACTCTCATGCCCGTGCAATCCTCGTATATGCGCCGAATCTCGGGCAGATTTGCAAAATCAAGACCGCAATCAACGCCTTCGGCATACATGTTTAGCGCAACCGTTACTATGTCCAGATTTCCAGTGCGCTCTCCGTTCCCAAAGAGCGTCCCCTCAACGCGGTCAGCGCCAGCCATTATGCCGAGCTCAGTGGCGGCAACGCCCGTTCCGCGGTCGTTGTGCGTGTGCAAACTTATCTCCACTTTGTCGCGCTCGGATATGTTTTCGCTCATCCATTCTATCTGGTCGGCATAAACATTTGGAGTGTTATACTGCACTGTTTCCGGCAGATTCACGATGAGTTTGTTGTCAACAGTCGGTTTCCATATTTCCTTTACGGCCTCGCATATTTCAAGCGCGAAATCTAATTCGGTGTCGCTGAAACTCTCCGGAGAATACTCCATGCGAACGCGCGTGCCTTTGGCCTCAAGCTGGTCCGCCATGTCCCTTACCTGCTTTGCGCCCTTTCTGGCTATGTCTATAATCTGGGCGCGCGTCATGTTGAATGTAACCTTGCGCTGAAGAGCAGACGTGCTATTGTAAAGATGCACTATCGCATTTTTACAGCCCTTTAGGGCGTCAAAAGTCCTATATATGAGATGCTCCCTGCTCTGCGTGAGCACCTGCAGCGAAACGCCGTCGGGCACGAGATTTTCGTCTATGAGTTTGCGTATGAACTTAAATTCCGTCTCGCTCGCCGCCGGGAAGCCCACTTCTATCTCTTTGAAGCCTATCTTTAGAAGCGTGTTGTATAAAACCATTTTCGAATCGACATCCATGGGTACGGCAAGCGCCTGGTTGCCGTCGCGCAAATCCACGCTGCACCATATTGGAGCCTTGGTGATTTTATTGTCGGGCCACCGCCTGTTTGGCAATTTTACCTCAAAACGGCGCGCATACTTTTCTGTGTTCTTGCTCTTCATTTATACTATCCCTTATTTTTAAAAAAATCTGGCGCGAATCCTCCGGGGAAACGCGCCAACCTTGAAATCTTATAATTCTAAAAGGCTACGCAATATTCCCCTTCCCGATTCCGCGAAGCGAAAATCCGAGTTCCAATAAAAGTCGATGGTCGAGACAGTTTCGGCCGTCAAATATCCATGCGGGATTTAACATAGCGCCCTTTATTTTTTTATAGTCCAAGTTTTTAAATTCTTCCCATTGTGTCAACAAAACAATTGCATGCGCTTTGTCCGCGGCGTCATAGGGCGTGCGGCAAAATTCAACGCGCTTGTCGCCCATTGATATTCCAAGATCGCGGCATATCTGCAGGCTTGAAACTTTTGGGTCGTAAAAAGCCAAATGCGCGTGTTCGTTGAGAAAATCCCTGCACACGTCTATTGCGGGAGATTCGCGGGTATCATTGGTATTCTCCTTAAATGCGAATCCAAAAATAGCTATGCGCTTGCCGCGGATGTTGCGAAACAGCGAATTTACAATAGTCTCAGCAAAGCGGCGTTTCTGATACGCATTTATTTCAATCACTCCGCGCCAGTATTTCGCGACTTCGGGCAAGTTGAAATGCTCGCACAAATAAACCAAGTTTAGCAGGTCCTTCTGAAAACACGAGCCTCCGTATCCTACGGAGCTCCTCAGAAACTTGGAGCCTATGCGGGAATCCGAACCTACGGCGCAGGCGACTTCGTCGACATCTGCGCCGGTAGCCTCGCAAAGCGCGCTTATTGCGTTTATTGAGCTTATGCGCTGAGCCAAAAAAGCGTTCGCAGTGAGTTTGCTAAGCTCGCTGGACCACAGATTTGTCTTTAATATCTTTTCGCGCGGCACCCACCGCGCATAGATTGAAGCCAAGGCTTCTATCGCCCCGCGGCCTTCCGGGGTGTCTTCGTCGCCGCCTATCAATACGCGATCCGGATTTTCCAAATCTTTCATCGCAGTGCCCTCTGCGAGAAATTCAGGATTCGAGAGCACTTGAAAGCCCAAACCCGACGACTTCAATATGGATTTTATCGCATCCGCCGTCCGCACGGGCATGGTCGACTTCTCCACCACGATTTTCCCGCTCTTAGAGACCTCCGCTATGCGCCTTGCGCACGACTCCACATAACTTATGTCCGCCGCGCTTCCGGCTCCGTATCCGTAGGTTTTAGTAGGAGTATTTACGGAAATAAAAACTATGTCAGCCGCATCTATAGCCGCGTCTATATCAGTGCTAAAGAACAAATTTTTGCCGCGAACCTCGCGCACAATTTCGTCGAGGCCAGGCTCAAACACTGGGAGCTTGTCCGAGTTCCACGCGGAGATTCTATCCGCGTTGATATCGACAACGTCCACCATTAAATCCGGACATTTGCGGGCGAACATTGTCATTGTAGGCCCGCCGACGTAACCTGCTCCTATGCAGCAAATCCTCATTGCCTATTCTTTTACTAGCTTGGTCTTTGTCGCAAAAGCGTCCTTGGAGACACCCTGCTTGCGCGCGCGCTGGCGCAGCCGCAAAGACTGCAGCCTTATAAATCCCGTGGCATCGTCTTGGTTGTATTCGCTCTTTACGCCCTCCATGCTGGCTATATTTGCGTCATACAGGCTATAGGGACTCTTTCTTCCAACGCAGGTTATGGAGCCCTTATAGAGTTTTAAGCGGACAGTGCCGCTCACCTTCTCCTGGCTCTTGTCTATAAAGGCTTGAAGGGCTTCGCGCTCCGGCGCATACCAAAAGCCGTTGTAGATTAATTCCGCATATTTGGGTGTCAGCTGGTCGCGCAGATGCATTAGTTCTCTATCCATTGTAATAGATTCCATCTGCCTGTGCGCATTCTCAAGTATTGTCCCGCCCGGCGTTTCATAAACGCCGCGGCTCTTCATGCCCACAAAGCGGTTTTCAACCAAATCAACTCTGCCTATGCCGTGCTTGCCTCCCAATTTATTGAGAGTGCGGAGAATATCGCTCGGCTTCATTTTCTTCCCGTTTACAGCTACGCAGTCCCCGTTTTCAAATTCGAGCTCAATATATTCGGGCTCGTCGGGAGCGTCCTGGGGATCCACCGTGAGCTTGAACATCCCCTTGTTTTCCGGAACCGTAGGATCAAACCACGGATCTTCAAGTATGCCCGCCTCATATGATATGTGAAGCATGTTCCTATCCATGGAATAGGGCTTTTTCGCGGAAGCCTCCACGTTTATTCCGTGGCTCCTGCAATATTCTATCATCTCACTTCTGCCGGGGAATGCCGCGCGAAAATCGTCCATGCGCCAGGGTGAGATTATTTTCAAATCGGGAGCAAGAGCCGCATATGAAATTTCAAATCTGCACTGGTCATTGCCTTTTCCGGTGGCTCCATGCGCAACAGCATCGGCGTTTTCGGCCTTGGCAATCTCTATTTGCGCCTTGGCTATGAGAGGGCGCGCTATAGATGTTCCCAAAAAATACTGCCCCTCATATATGGCGTTGGCGCGTATCATCGGAAATATGAAATCCGAGACAAACTCGTCTTGCAAATCGACCGTATAGTGGGCGGAGGCCCCAGTTGCTTTAGCCTTTTCAGCAAGCCCGGCCAGTTCCTCCTCCTGCCCTACATTTGCCGCAAAGGTAACCACTTCCGCGTTGAAGCGGTCTTTAATCCACTTTACTATTACGGAGGTGTCAAGGCCTCCAGAATATGCGAGTACTACTTTCATTTTATTGAAGAATTCCTGTTGAAACTAAACCTTTTTATATTATTGAAAAGCTTTTTATTTCTTTTGCGGCATGTTAATTGGCTATGCCGCAATACCGGCCTGCCGCATGCAAATTAAAAAGTTTCCCTAAGCATTCCGCCGCGAAAAATGCGGCAAAATCACATTTTCGCAGCCTGCCTGTTTTTCGACACCAGAGTGCTCAATATTGCCTTCTGAACATGCAAGCGATTTTCCGCCTGGTCAAATACTATGCTGCGCGGGCCCCGCAAAACATCTTCGCTCACCTCTTCGCCGGCATGCGCTGGCAGGCAGTGCATGAATATGGAATTCTCCGCCGTCAGGGAAAAGAGTTTTTCGTTCACTTGATAGGGAGACATTATTTTTATGCGCTCCGCCTTCTCCTCTTCCTTGCCCATGCTAACCCACACATCGGTGTATAGGACGTCGGCACCGCGCGCAGCAGCCTCGGGATCGGAGCAAAACGTATAATTGGAAGGCAAATGGGCTTCGGCAAACAGGGAGTCGAGCACGGGAGCGGGTTTAAACTCCTCCGGCCCGCAAAGGACAACATTCATGCCGAACATGGAGCCGGCCAATGCCAGCGAATATGCCATATTGCAGGCGGTGTCTCCATAAAATACGAGCTTTCTTCCCTTCAGGGATTCCACATTTGGAATGCCGCCTCCAAAGCGCTCCATTATAGTGAACATGTCGGCATAACTTTGGCAAGGATGCAAGAGGTCTGTCAGCGCGTTCACAACAGGTATTCCCGAGTATTTCGCAAAATCCTCAACTATGTCCTGCCCGAAAGTGCGTATTACCAATCCGTGCAAGAAGCGCCCCATTATCTTTGCCGTGTCTTCAATGGTCTCGCCGCGCGATAATTGAAGGTCCGAGGCGTTCATCACCATCGGATGGCCTCCAAGCTCGTAAACTCCCGCCTCGAAAGACAGGCGGGTGCGGGTGCTCTTCTTGAAGAATATCAAGCCCCAGCTTTCGCCGCGCAACACGTCTATTATTCCGGCGGAACGCATGGTTTTGTAGCGGTAGGCCAAATCGAAAACCTCGGCGGCCTCCGACCGACTAAAATCTGTATCTTTTAAAAAGGATCTTATCATTTCTTTAATTCTTTTATTGTTTTTTCCAATATTCTCAGGGCCAAATCCACTTCGGAAGCCTTCACGTTGAGCGGAGGCAGAAACCTCAGCGCATTGGACCCTGCCGGTATCAGTATTAATCCGGCATTTCTCAGCCTCCTGCACATATCGGCGTTGGAATACGGCTCTTTGAATAAAACCGAACGCATAAGGCCAAGACCCCTTGTAAGCTTTATTACTTCGGAATGCCCATGCGCAATATTAGACAGCCCTTTTGCGAGTCGTTCCCCCATTTCTGCCGCATTTTTTATCAGATTTTTGGAGTCTATCTCCGACAATGTGGCATTCGCCGCGCTGCAAGCGAGAGGATTGCCCCCAAAAGTGGTTCCGTGGCTGCCAGGTTTGAACAGCGAGGCGTATTTGCGCGAAAGCCATATGGCCCCTATAGGAAAGCCGCCTCCGAGTCCCTTTGCCATAGACAGTCCGTCGGGCATGACCCCGTACTTCTGCGCGGCCAAAAACTTGCCGCTTCTGCCTATCCCGCATTGAACTTCGTCAAAAAGCAGCAGGGCATTGTATTTTTTGCACAACTTCTTCAGGCCTTTTAAGAACTTTGCGTCCGCGGGAGTTACGCCGCTCTCGCCTTGCACCGGCTCAACGAGCACGGCGGCAACGTCGTCTCCCATCGCCTTTTCAAAGCTTTCAAGATCGTTGTAACGCGCGTATGTAAAACCGGGAAGCAAAGGAGAATAGCCCCTCTGGACCTTCTCCTGGGCCGTGGCCGCCAAAGCTCCGAGAGTCCTGCCGTGAAAGCCGTCTAAAGCGGTGACTATGCGGTATTTCTTTCCCTCGGCTCCCGACACCGCCGCGCCGTGCAAACGCGCCGCTTTTATAAGGGCCTCATTTGCCTCCGTCCCGGAATTGCATATAAAAACTTTGCCGGCCCCTATTTTATTAACGAGCTTTTCGGCAAGATCCGCATGCGGCTTCGACAAATACAAATTGCTGCAATGCGCCAATTTTGCGGCCTGCGAAGCCACCGCCTTCACCCAGCGGGGATTTGCGTGCCCTATGCTCAAAACCGCTATCCCCGCCCCAAAATCCAAATATTTTTTGCCGTCGGCTCCATAGAGCCATACACCCTTGCCGCTTTCGACAACAAAGTCGCGCTCGCCATAGTTGGGAATGGTGTATTTAGAATATTTTTCATAGGTTGTCATATTTTATATTTATTAAATATTCTCGGTTACTATTTCAGTGCCTATGCCCTTGTCGGTAAATATTTCCAACAACACGCTGTGCGGCATGTATCCGTCAACGAAGTGCACCCTGCGAACCCCGCTGCAAATAGCCTCTACGCCGCTGTCGACTTTCGGCATCATTCCGCCGCATATAATTCCCTCCGCCTTCAACGATGGAACTTCGCCTACCTTCAAGTGGGATATCAAAGTGGAGCGGTCCTTCGGATTTCTCATAAGACCGGGGACATCGCAGAGAAACACCAATCTTCGCGCCTTTAAAGCCCCGGCAACCGCGGCCGCGGCAACGTCGGCATTCGTATTGTATAAATGGCCGTCGTCGATTCCCAGCGCTATGGGCGATATCACGGGAGTATGCCCCTCGGATACGGCCTTCTTTATCAACTTCGACTTCACCGACACTATTTTGCCAACATATCCTATATCAGACATGTTTCCGGAGGAATCTTTTGAATAGAGCTTCTCGCAAGACAAAACTTCGTTCCCCGCCAGAGAAACCGCCTCGCAACCCTGCGATTTCAGCAATGAGCATATGTCTTTGTTCACCTCTCCATTGAGAACGTCTGAGACTATTTTGACGGTGCGCTCGTCTGTAACGCGCATTCCGTTGCGAAATTCCGCCTTTAAGCCCGACTGTTCCATGGGCCTGTTTATGGCCTTCCCACCGCCGTGCACAACCACAACCTTAATCCCGACTGCCGCCAAAAAAGAGATGTCTTGAGCAACGCGCGCGCGAACTTCGGGATTCGGGTCGTCCATAAAAGCCCCGCCGTATTTTATCACAAATATTGATCCCTTGAAGCGCCTGATATAAGGAAGCGCCTCTATTAGAATCCCGGCTTTTTTTGTAACTTCGTCTATCGTATCCATTATAAAAAAAACTACCTCCTCCATTCCGAAATGTTTCCGGAACGAAATTTCTTATTTTAAGCGGCGCCTTCTATTCGCCCTTGTTGAAATTTACATAGCCTTCGGTTAGATCCGCGGCCAATATGGTCTCGCGGGCATCTCCAAGATTGAGATTTAAGTTTATTGAAAAAGTCTTGCGAGCCACTATTTCACGCCATTTTGCCTTATTCTCGCTTAAGGGTTGCCCGCCGCGGAGAACGGGAACAGAGTCATAGTCTAAATCGAGCTTTTCAAGCACAAGCCCCGTGCGGGCATATCCGGCCGAATCGGCAATACGCCCCCAATTAGGATCGCAGCCGAACCAAGAGGACTTGACCAAAAGCGAGTTGCCTATGGAACGGCATATTTTCTCCGCCTGCTCAATGTCCCGAGCGCCGCGGACGTTTATCTCCACAACCTTTGTAATTTTTTCGCCGTCGCTAACTATCTTGCGCGCCAAAACCCTGCAAACCGACAACAAAGCCTCCTTAAAAGCCTCAAGCGCGTCTGCGTCGCCCTCGGATATCTCAAAACCGGAAGCCCCGTTGCAGAGGCACAATACGGTATCGTTTGTGCTCATGTCGCCGTCTATGGTTATTCGGTTGAAGGTGCGGCTGACAGCCAGGCGAAGGCTCTCCTTTAAAAGCGACTGTGAAATAGAAGCGTCGCAAGCTATGAAAGCCAGCATGGTCGCCATGTTCGGCTCTATCATTCCCGCCCCCTTAGCCATTCCCGCCAGAGTGAAAGTTTTACCGCCTACAGTAACCTCTACTTTAACAGTCTTGGAGCGGGTGTCTGAAGTCAAAATTGCGTTTGCCGCATTCATGCTCTCCCGGTCATCGGAGGAAAGCGAAGCCAACGACGCGTCAATTCCCCTCTTCAACTTCTCCATGGGAAGGAATTCCCCTATTCTGCCAGTTGAGCAAACCAATATCTGCGAACTCTCAACGCCAAGCTTTTCTGCCGCATACGCACAAGTGTCAAGAGCGTCTTTGAATCCCCTCTCGCCCGTGCAGGCATTTGCATTGCCGCTGTTTGCTATTATCGCCTTTATCTTACGCTTCGCGTCTATATGGCGCATATCCAACACAACCGGCGCCGCCTTGACGTCGTTTGTGGTAAAGGCGCCCGCGGCCGTGGCGGGAAGGTCGGAAACTATCATAGCCAAATCGAGCCTGTTATAATCGTCCTTATTGCGGATATCGCAGGCGGCGGCTCCCAATTTGAAGCCCTTTACCATGCAAAGTCCGGCCACGTCTTCAACTGTTGATACGCTATAGTTCTTGTCCATATATAAAAAACGGATTGTATGTTGTTTTTAAATTCTGTTCAAATAAAAAGTTCCAAGCTTCGCAAGTTGCAAACCGCAAAATTTTTCATAGCAAGCCCGCCGTTTCGCCAAAGCCCAAAATGAGATTCATTATCTGAACTGCCTGCCCGCTGGCTCCCTTGACCAAATTGTCTATGGCCGAACACAGCACAAAATTTTTCGTGCGGGAATCGTAAAAGGCGGAGATGTCGCAGCGGTTTGTCTCCGAAACAAAGCGCGTATCTGGATAAGTTCCGCTCTCCAAGACTTTTACAAAGGGTCTGCCCGCATATACGCTATTCCATACTTCGTACACGCGCTCCACACCCTCACATTTAGCGGGAATAGTAATTGTCGTAAATATCCCGCGCGTCATGGGCGCCAAATGCGGATTGAACTGCACCACGACTTTTTGTCCGGCGGCGATGGAAAGCTGCTCCTCTATCTCGGACAAGTGCCTGTGCTTTAAGAGCCCGTAAGCCTTTGCGCTCTCGTTGCGCTCGCAGAAACTATACGCAACGTCCGCTTTTCTTCCGGCGCCGGAAACACCGCTGTAACTGTCTATGACTATGTGCTCAAAATCAACTACGCCCTCACGCATTAGCGGGAATAAGGGCAAGAGTATGCTTGTGGGATAACAGCCCGCGCAAGCTATGAGCCTGTCTTTGGGCGAAAATTCCGAAAGTTCGGCTATCGAATATTTTCCCAGCTTTAAAAGCTCTGGAGCCTTGTGCTCAACCCCGTAATACTCTTTATATGTAGACAGGGAATTCAAACGGAAATCAGCCGAAAGGTCTATGACAAGCTTTCCGGCATCTACGAGCAGCTTTGCGTAGTCGGCGGCGGCGCCGTGCGGGAGCGCCAAAAACCACGCGTCTATGTCTCCCATTTTTGCCTGCTCCTCGGGAGACGACGCCATAAACTTTAAATCGGCTCCGACAATATGCCTGAGCTGCGGCATGTACTCCGCCACAGAAGTGCCCGCCAAACTCCTCGATGTAACGCACGCAAGCTCCACATTCGGATGCTTTGCTAAAATCTTTACAAGTTCCACGCCCGCATAGCCGGAGGCGCCCGTAATTCCTACTTTTAGCTTCATATTTGTGCTCCCGATAAAACTTGTGTATTTGCAATCTTATATCGCGCAACCAAAAACAAACACAAAAGCCCCACCGCAACGCGGAAGGGCTCCAGTGGTAAATCGAATCTTGCGATTAGCGCTTTGAGAACTGGAAACGCTTGCGCGCGCCGGGCTGACCGGACTTCTTGCGCTCCTTGGACCTCGGATCCCGAGTGAGCAAACCCGCCTTCTTCAGCGGAGCCCTCAACGAAGCGTCCATCTTTTCCAGAGCGCGCGCCAATCCGTGGCTTATAGCTCCGGCCTGGCCTACAGAACCGCCGCCTTTGACGTTTATAACCGCATCGACAGAGTCCGACGTTGAAGTTGCCACCAAGGGGCGAAGCGCCAGCATCGACAGCTGGTCTGTGTAGCAGTATTCGCTGATGGGCTTGTCGTTAACCGTAAGCTTGCCGCTGCCTCTGCTAAGGCGAACGCGTGCAACCGACGTCTTGCGGCGTCCAACAGATACGAAAATTTCGGATTCGCTCATAATATTGTATTAGAAGTTGAAGGGTTTGGGTTGCTGAGCCGCATGGGGATGTTCACTGCCGGCATAAACGTGAAGTTTCAAAAACATATCGCGGGCAAGCTTATTTTTGGGAAGCATTCCCTTTACCGCAGCCTCTATAATATATTCAGGCCTGCGCGCCCTAAAGTCCGACAGCTTAACGTACTTCTCGCCGCCCACGTAACCGGAATAGAACATATACTCCTTGTTCTCTTCCTTCTTCCCGGTAACGCGCACTTTTTCGGCGTTGACAACAACCACATGGTCGCCGCAATCGACATTCGGCGTATAAATTGCTTTGTGGCGACCGCGCAATACGTTCGCTATTTTTACGGCAAGACGGCCCAGCACCTGGTCGGTTGCATCGACCACATACCACTGCTTTTGCTCCTGTTTCTTTGCTATTGTCGTATTCATCTATTTGAAGAAAAGTTTGACAAGCTACCAGTTATACTGCGCCCGTCAACAATTTTTTTTAGTATTTGATTAAAAGTTGTCCGGCAGACGGCGCGTTCTTATGTCTTCCGATATCAATTCGAGCGCTTCATCTGCGGAACGCACGCCCTCAAAAGCTTTTCTTATGCGCGAACGAAGCGACACCATGCCGCTCTCTGCCTCCCTCTTGCCAACAACAAGCATGTGCGGGACTTTCTCGGTTTCCGCCTTGCGCACCTTCGCCCCCAATTTTTCGGCGCTGTCGTCAATGCCAACCCTTATTCCCGCATCCTTGAAGCGCGCATACAAAGAATCGGCATACTCTGACACGGCCTCTCCAAGCGGCAGTATCCTAATCTGCTCGGGAGCCAGCCAAGTCGGGAAGTTGCCCCCAAAATGCTCTATCAAAACTCCGGTGAACCTCTCCAAGGAGCCAAATGGCGCCCTGTGTATCATTATTGGCCTGTGTGGCTTATTGTCAGACCCGGTATACCACAGGTCGAAACGCTCGGGCAAATTGTAATCGACCTGCACGGTGCCCAACTGCCACTCCCTGCCTATTACATCTTTCACTACAAAGTCTATTTTCGGCCCGTAAAAGGCGGCCTCGCCTATCTCCTCCGTATACGGCACTCCAAGCGACTTCGCCGCTTTTCTTATGGCGGCTTCAGACTTTTCCCAATTCGACTCGTCGCCTACATATTTATCGCTCGACGGATCTCGCAGCGATATCCTAACCCTGTATTCGCGCATGCCTATGGTGTCGAATACCGCCCTTACAAGGTCCAAACACCCCTGTATTTCTCCGTCCAGCTGTTCGGGCGTGCAGAAAATATGGGCGTCGTCCTGCGTAAATCCGCGAACGCGCGTCATTCCGTTCAGCTCTCCGGACTGCTCCCAGCGGTACACATTCCCAAATTCCGCAAGGCGCACGGGCAAGTCCCTGTATGAGTGCGGATCGCTCTTGAATATTTCCACATGGAAAGGGCAGTTCATGGGCTTTAATAAAAATCCCTCCACATCTCCGGAATCCACTTTCTTCTCGTATTCGGCAACGTCGAGACGCTCTTTTGCCATTCTTAAAAGGTCGTCGCGCTCGACTATGGGCACAAACTGAGAATCCTTATAATAGGGAAAATGGCCGCTCGTTCTAAATAAGCCGAGCTTGCCTATGTGCGGAGTGAACACCTGCTGGTAGCCCTGCTTGCGCAAAAGCTCAAGAATGAAGTCCTGCAAGCTCTGGCGCACGACGGCTCCGCGAGGCTTCCACAAAATCAGCCCCTGCCCGACTTTGTCGTCAATGACAAAGAGCCCCATCTCTTTGCCCAATTTGCGGTGGTCGCGCAGCTTGGCCTCCTCCATGCGCTTCAAATATTGCTCAAGCTCGTCCTTGGTGGCAAAGGCCGTGCCGTAAATGCGCTGCAACTGCTTGTTTTTCTCGTCTCCGCGGTGGTACGCGCCGGCAACGGACAGCAGCTTAAATGCTTTTATTCTTTTGGTGTAGTCGACATGCGGGCCCGCGCACAAATCGCAAAAATCTCCGTTGCTATAAAATGTTATCTTCTCTCCTTCGGGAATATCAGACAGGCGGCCAAGCTTATACTGTCCCTGCCCCATCTCCTCGATTTTTGCGGCGGCTTCGTCGCGGGAGAGTTCAAAGCGCTCAAACTTCTGATTCTCCGAGATTATCCGGCGCATTTCCTCCTCTATGCACGCCAAATCATCGGCCGTGAACTTATGCTCCAAGTCAAAATCGTAATAGAAGCCGGAATCGGTAGCCGGCCCTATATCGAGTTTTGCGCCGGGGAACAGCCGCAATACCGCCGCGGCCAATACGTGCGAGGCGCTATGTCTTATCTTATGCAGGTCTTCGTCCATAATCTAAATCTTCTGTCTCAAATACGCATGTGTGTATGCGGGAAAATACACCCGATGTTTTAGAGCCGCTTTATAGTGAAATCTAAAAAGGAATTGTAAAGTTTTTATTTCGCCCCACCGGAGATAAAACTGATTATTTAACCGCCATTTGCGCATGACAAAGCGCTTCCGCGTTTAATTTTGGCACAAAGCTCAAAACATTTTCCATGCCGCATTGGCCCATTCCTCCAAAAATGAGATTGCAATGCCGAAGCCAACGCGCCGCAATAGGATTAGCGCCTACTTAAAGCGCCTGCCCATTGGCGTACCGCGCGCAACAAGCCTTAATTCATCTTTTGTGGGAGCATCGGAAATTTTGAGCTCGGATTGAAACTCCGGAATTTCCGCCAGCGGTGCGCCCACTCCAAAAGGGCATACACGCAAACATATGTCGCACCCGAATATCTTATCTCCCGCCATTCGCATTTCATCTCCGCTCAATACGCCCTTTTTCTCTATCGTCAGATAAGAAACGCATTTGTTTGCGTCCAAACCCATTTTACCAAGCGCCGATGTGGGGCACGCCTCTACGCATTTCATGCAGGAAGCGCAGCAATTCTCCACCGGGGAGTCGGCGGGCAATTTTACGGAGGTTAAAATCAAGCCCAAAAAGCTCCACGGACCATTGTCCCGCCTTATAATTAAAGTGTTCCTTCCGCGCCAACCTATGCCCGCCCTGACGGCAAATGCCTTTTCCCAGAGGGGGGAAGCGTCCACACTGCACTTCTGCCGACCTCCGGCATCCTCCAATATTTTGCACAAAGGCAAAAGCTTGCGGCCTATCACATCGTGGTAGTCGGCTCCCTGCGCATAAAGGGCTATGCGCCTTTCGCGGCTTGGCCTGTAAAAGTTTGCAGACAGAACAATCGCGCTGTTCGCCTCGGCAAAAAATTTTCTTGGTCTGATTTTCGTTTCCAGCGAGCGCGCAAGATAGAACATTCCGGCCGACATTCCGCAATCTATCCACAATTTGAGCCTTTCAGCATCTTCGGCGGAAAAATCTTCGACCGTGCACACGCGCATGTCGGAAAATCCCAATGACAGGGCTTCCTCTTTCAATTTGACTTTTAAGCGCTCTTGTGCGAATATGTCCATGTCATTAAAACGTTTTCCCGAAAAGTACGATTATATACGCATATTTCAAGAAAAGGATTCTTCCAATGAAAATGATAAAGGCAATCATAAAGCCCTTTAAACTCGACGAAGTAAAAGAAGCTCTCGCTGAGATAGGCATAGAAGGCATGACCGTGACCGAAGTAAAGGGATTCGGGCGCCAAAAGGGACACTCCGAAATTTACAGGGGAAGCGAATACACCGTCGAGCTTCTCCCCAAAATAGTATTGGATATATGCGTACCTTCGGACATGGTTAAAAAAACGGTTGATACAATACTCAAATCGGCGCACACCGGAAAAATAGGAGACGGCAAAATATTTGTAATGCCCGTTGAAGAGGCATATAGAATAAGAACCGGAGAATCGGGCATAGTGGCTCTTTAAAAAATTGGATAAGGCAAAATTGCGCATGCACTATGCGCCGACAGCCGCCAACATCATCTCATAGCGCGCAAATTCAGCCGCCAACATAAGCAGCGCCACTATAACCAGGCGGCGTATCCCAAATTTACGCGCGAGTCCGCCCGCCCATAAATAAAGCAGCCTGATATACTCCTTCTGCGAATATTCGTTCTCCCACAACGCATCGGAATCCAAAGGCGAACGCGCGAAGAAAAACCATGCTACAAAAACATAAATAGGCGCGCACAAGAATGTGAATATTATATTCAATGCGCCGTCCATGGAAATATCGGGGAAAGCGCGGAACTCGATAGCGGCGGCTATGGAAAATACGGCTATAGGTGCAAATATGGACAACCCGAAATAGCGCCGGGCTCCGGCACTCCCGCCTTTTGTATAACGCAAAACAATATAGCCCAAAAGCCACGCGGCCCCGACCGCAAGAACGGTTGTCATATAATTAAGCAGAAATATTACAACTCCCGAAGCAGAATATTCGAAAAAACCGGGAATGCCGCCTGAAACACGAGCCGGAGCATCGTGTTTTTGCGGGATAAACAACGCATTGGCGGCGGCAAGCGCAGTTCTAACAAAAAACATCGCATAATAAAGCGCGCCTGATAAAATCGGCGCGCAAAATAGCGCCGCAATTCCTCTGCCCACAAGCGAACGGGGCATTGGAAAAATATTTTGCTCTGCTTTGTAGGTCATCGGCGGACAATCAAGAAAAATTGCAACATGACAGTGCAGAATCTATGGAAACATATTATTAAAATACAAGTCTTAAAAAACGCACCGATAAACGGAAATTAAAGCCAATATGTCAATATAGTTCAACAATAAACAATAAGCGGCATTGACGCGGGCAAAAATTTGGCATATATTTATATTCCATTTAAAGGAGGATACAATGCAAAAAATAAACAGGAAAACTTTTTTAAAGACAGGCATGGCGGCGGGAATTGCAAGCGCGCTCCCGAAATGGTCCTTTGCCTCGGTAAAAGGCGGCGATAAAATCAAGGTTGCGCTCGTAGGTTGCGGAGGGCGCGGAAGCGCCGCTCTTACAAACATGGTATCGTCAGACCAAAATATTGAGATAATCGCCCTTGGGGACCTCTATAAAGCGCGCACCGACGCCTGCGAGGAAAAGGTTAAAAACTATATAAAGAAAAACTATCCGTCCATGGAGAAAGAGATATGGAAAGTCTCTCCGGATAAGGTTTTCCTCGGAATGGACGCCATTGACAGCGTTCTGCAAACGGACGCGGACATAGTTGCTCTGGCCACGCCTCCGTGCTTTAGAACGGGACAAATAGAAAAGTGCCTAAATGCCGGAAAAAACATTTTTGCGGAAAAGCCAATATGCATAGACGCCTTCCAGCTGCGCAAAATCTACAACGATCTCATACCCCTGGCGGACAAGAAAGGCTTAAATGTGGTATGCGGCACGCAGATGCGCTATCATAAGCTTATAGACGAAGCCGTTAATAGAATAAGAGACGGGCAGATAGGCGACATAGTGGGCGGTTCTTTCTTGAGATTTGAGGGAAAATTCCTCACCGGCTGGTACGATGTGCCGTCAAATCTAAAGCCGCAAGACGTGGAATACCAGCTGTTGAACTGGCTCGCATTCCGCTGGACTTCCGGCGACCAATTTATAGAGCAGTACATACACAATCTCGACATTGCCCTATGGGCATTCGGAGAACTCCCCACCGAAGTGATAGGAACCGGAGGACGCATATCGGGGCTTCCGGACATAGGCGACAGATTCTCGAATATGAGCGCCACCTATGAATTTCCGAACGGCGCCACGCTTTCGGCGGCGTGCAGGCAGGAGGACGGGACAAGCGGATACTCCACTTTCAAAGTGACGGGAACCAAGGGAACCCTCTATTCCGGCTTTGGCAGGCAAATAATAAAGGGCGAAAAGCCGTGGGAATCAGCCAAGGAATGGAGACCCGCGCTTTTCTGCGAACACGACTATATGTTCGGCGCATTAAGAGACGGCAGGCATGTAAACACCCTGAAGACCTGCGCGGATTCCTGCTTTGCGGCCATAGCCGCCCGCGAATCGGCATATTCAGGCAAGCGCCTAAAGTGCGATTGGATACTGAAGAAGTCTCAACAAAAATTGCTCCCCGACAACCTTAAATTAAGCGATACGAAAACAGTGGAACCCGTACCTTCGCCCGTCAATTACAAGTTGGTCTAAGAGCATAGCATATTTTCATAGCATCAAGTTAGAATAAAACAATTCTCTTTCACGGCAATAAGCCCGTGAAAGAGAATTTTCTTTTTTTAGGAAACAAAACGCCAATCCAATGGCGCCGCCATAAACACATGCAAGTTAAAATAGCTTTTTAAGGGCGTTCCCTATTGCCTTACCCGCAGAATCGACCGCGTCAACGGTGGATTTTCCCGCGTCCTTAACTGCGGACTCGGTTCCCGAAGCGGCATCTTTTGTGAGGCCGACACCCTCTTTTACCACGGCCTTTGCCACGTTATATGTGCCTTGAACGGCCAGATTCCCAATAATCTTTGCAACGAGCTGAGAAACGGTGAGCCCGCCCTCTTTAACACCGAGATTTTCGATTGTAAAAGACGGGAGAATAACTTTCACATCGGTATTGTTCAATCCGCCTACGATATCGCCCTGCTGGAATACCAGCTTTTTTATGATAAATTTCATAGGCTCGGAATCTTCGTCTTCAACATCGGTCTGTTGCGCAGGTTGTGGATTTGGATCGGAGTCGTCATTCAGCCCGTATTTCGCCTTAAAGATGTCGGATATTTCAGTCAGATTTGATTTCGGAGCGCTCAAAAGCATCTGAATGCCCGAAGCTGTCTTAAGCTGCACCGCCATCGTCAACCCCACCACCTTTATTTCGTCTATTTCAACGAGTTTCTGCCCGATAAGCGCCGCCGGGCGCAACTGGGCGTCAAAGACCGCCTCCTTGAAGGCTATAGCCTTGACATCTTGAGGATAACCGGGCGGATTGGTTACATAAAAATTGTTGATAGCAAGCTTCTGCTCGCCTAAATCAAAACTCACAGAGCCAAGACCCACTTCAACGCCCGTCCCTGCGGTGGCGGTCTTTAAGGCGTAGTCGGCTATATAGCCGAGCGAGAAATATGCGGCTATGAGAATCGCAATCAACGCCACAAATCCCAACTTTATCAATTTAAAGAGGCAACCGCCTCCGCGAGCATTTCCGTACGGCTTTTTCATAATTATTATTATCGTAATAAAGAGCCGCTTTTTGCAAGTTTTTTGAAGCAAATCTTGCAAAAACACGGATAATGTGAATTTATAAAGCGATATGAAAATAAAAGCCTTTAAAGCGCTTATCCCGGCAAAAGGCCTCGCAAAGGACATTGCTAGCCTCCCTTACGATGTTGTGAATTTTGAACAGGCCTGCGAACAAGCCAAAAACAAGCCCCTCAGCTTTATGAGGGTTGTGCGTTCAGAAATAGAGCTGCCCGAGGGCACGGAACCCTATTCGCCCGAAGTTTACGCCCATGCGAATGAAAACTTCCAAAAGCTTGTAAACGAAGGGCGGCTCGTCCGCGAAAAGGCCCCGGCAATGTACCTTTATAGGCAGCAGATGGGAGGACATTCGCAAACCGGATTGGTTGCGACCTTCAGCGCGGAAGACTACGACTCCGACATCATCAAAAAGCACGAAAAAACGCGCGCCGCCAAGGAGAACGACCGCTACAATCTCACAAAAACGCTGCGCGCAAATACCGGACCCGTATTTTTAACCGTGAAAAACGGAACGAAACTCGACTCTATCGTGGAGGATAAACGGGATTCGGAAGCCATATTCGACTTCACCGCCGACGACGGAATACGCCACACTGTGTGGAGAATTTCTGATCCGCAAAAAATAGCGGAAATAGAAAAAATATTCGCCTCAATTCCGTGCGCATATGTGGCCGACGGGCACCACAGGAGCGCCAGCAACGCCCGTTGCGCGCGCGACCTCAAGGCCGAGAACCCCTCTCACACCGGAAACGAAGACTACAACTGGTTTTTATCGGTGGTATTTCCCGCAGGCCAGCTAAAAATTCTTCCCTATAACCGCGTAGTAAAAGACTTGGCGGGACTATCCAAAGACGAATTTCTCAAAAAGCTTTCAAGCGTTTGCAAACTTGGGAAAAATGCCGGCAAGTCTCCAGATTCCCCGAAAAAAGTGTCTATGTATCTCGGGGGGAAATGGTACGCTTTGGAGTTTGACAACACAAGCGGCCTCGACGCGGTAAAATCTCTCGATGTCTCGCTATTGCAGGACAGAGTTTTGTCTCCTATCCTCAATATAGGCGATCCTCGCACAGACGAGCGCATAGATTTTGTTGGGGGAATTAAAGGCACCGGCGAATTGGAAAAGCTTGTGGACAGCGGAAAATTTGCAGTGGCATTTTCAATGTATCCGACAACCGTTTCGCAACTAATGGACATTGCCGACGCCGGGCAAATCATGCCGCCAAAGAGCACATGGTTCGAGCCTAAATTGCGCTCGGGACTTTTCGTCCACACCTTTTAAATATGCCGTATCCAATCAAGCCAACAATATTTCCCCATCCTAAAAGAATTTCGTGGGGGGGAAATTTTTTGGATTGGCAAAATGCGGAGTTTGACATATCCCCAAACGGGCTCCCGCACGGGAAATCCGTTTTTGTAGAGAATTCCGCAAAAATGGAGAATGAGCAGTCTTACGTCTTAAAAATTTGCGACGGCGCCATACGCATAAAATCGCGTTCCGATACGGGAGTGAGGCTGGCCGCCCAGACTTTGAGGCAAATCGCCGCACAATCCGACGAGCGGGGCTTGCGCCATGTTGAAATAGACGATTACCCCGACCTGCCCGTGCGGGGATTCATGTTGGATATAAGCAGATGCAAGGTCCCCACTATGGAGGAATTGTCGCTGTTAGTGGACAGGTTGTCGCTTTTTAAATACAACCGCCTGGAGCTGTATACTGAGCATACTTATGCCTTTCGCGGGCACGAACTCGTCTGGGCCGACGCCTCTCCTATGACGGCTGCCCAATACGCAAAACTCGACAAAATGTGCTCGGCCGCGGGCATAGAGCTTGTTCCGAATATGAACGGGTTGGGGCATATGGAGCGCTGGCTCAGATACCCGAAGTACCAGTATTTGGCAGAAAGCAAAGCTCCTTTTATTGATCCGCTCGGCACTGTGCGGGAATTTCCCACAACGCTCTATCCCGACGAAAATGCGCTTGAATTTATGGATTCTCTTTACGGGCAATTCCTGCCGAATTTCACGAGCTCAAGCATGAATATAGGCGGAGACGAGCCTTGGGAACTGGGCATGGGACGCAGCAAAAGCGCGTGCGAAAATCTCGAATACGGAAAATACTCCCTTTACTTAAAGCACATTCTGTGCCTTAGAGATTTGTGCAAAAAACGCGGAAAAGACGTATGTTTTTGGGCCGACGTCATAATGCAGAAGCCTGAGCTGGCCAAAGAGCTGCCGCCCGATATGTGCGCAATCATATGGGGATACTATCTCGACCACCCCTATGACGAACAATGCTCGCTTCTATCAAAACTCGGGATAAAATTCTTTACCGCCCCGGGCACAAGCACATGGAATTCCTTCGGATCAAGATGGGACTGCGCTTTTGAAAATATTAAGACCGCCGCGGCATGCGCAAAAAAATACGGCGCGCGCGGCATGATATTGACGCAGTGGGGCGACGGCGGAAACCACCAGCCTTGGTGCGCAATGTATCCGGCCATGGCATGCGCGGCAGCGTGCGCATGGGGGAGCGCGCCCGGCGAAGACGCTATATGCTCCGCTCTCGACAAGCTTGTTTTCTTCGACGACACGGGAGAATTCTCCAGGGCGCTTTGCGCTCTCGGAAGGGTCGATCCCTCCTTAAAGCTCAAGAGTTTCCACCACGAGGTATTTTTCGCGCCAGGAGAAAAAGTGGGGCAAATTATCGACGCCCACAGCAACCCGCGCATAGGCGAACTTGAAGCGGCTCTCGATTTCGCGGCATCACTTGCGGGGGAATCCAGCCCGCGTTCAAAAGACGCAAGGGCCTGCCTTTCCGAATTCGCGCTCGCAGTCGAAATGACTAAATTCGCCTTGGCAAAAGCCAAGGGGGATTTTTATACCGAAACCCTCAAACAGCAGGTGGCGCTAAAATTCATAGCCTCAGAATACGAGCGCGTATGGCTCGCACGCGCAAGGCTCGGGGGAATGAGGGAGTCTGCCCAAAGAATACGCTCCGTAAGACCGGATATATTTTTATAGAAATATTTTATGTTAAATATACGAAAAGCAACGCCGAACGACATAGAGCTGATAAACTCGCTCGCATGGATAGCATTCCCTGCGACCTACAAAAATATACTTACCCCGTCGCAGATAGACTACATGATGGAATGGATGTATTCGCCCCAAAGCCTGCGCAAGCAAATGGACGGAGCGCACACATATTTCCTGGCATATATGGAAGATAAAGCTTGCGGATATGTGTCGGTGGAAAACGAAGGAGGCGGCCGTTTTCACCTGCAAAAAATTTATGTGCTGCCGGAATTTCAGGGCAAAGGAATTGGCGCGTCTCTGTTTGAAAAGGCAAAAGATTTTGTCAGGGATAGCCACCCCGCCCCAAGAATTATGCAATTAAATGTAAACAGAAGCAATTCGGCGCTGGAATTTTACAAGAAGATGGGCATGTATAAAGCGGACGAAGGCGACTTCGACATAGGCGGCGGATTTTTCATGAACGACTATATTATGGAAATTAAGCTTTAATCTTTTTTGCATGCAATCTGAACCCATTTCTCCGCATTTGCGGCCTTAAAAAACACGCAAATTCTTGTACCCGGGAAAAAATGCGTTTTTTTACTTGATTTGAACGGGCAAATCTATTTCCTGCTAAATCTTTACTGTAAGCGCACGGTGCGCTTGCGGAACTTTAACCTTAAAACAGAAAGTTATCCCAGGTTCGCAAAACGCGAATACGGAGCCAAAACAATATGAATATTACTGTAAAAGACCTCCTCGACGCCGGAGTGCATTTCGGCCATCAAACCCGCCGTTGGAACCCAAAGTCTAAGCCCTATGTTTACGACCACCGCTCGGGCGTTTCAATAATAGACTTGGAAAAGACATATGCACTGCTTGAAAAAGCCGCAGCTTTTGTAGAGGAAACCGCCGCTTCAGGCAAAGATATATTTTTTATAGGAACAAAGCGCCAGGCGCAGGAAATATTGCGCGAAGCCGCTAATATGTGCGGCATGCCCTTCTGTGTAAACCGCTGGCTCGGTGGAACATTAACAAACTTTGAAACTATCCTCACAAGCCTGAAGAAATACAAGAAATTCATAGCAATGGAGGAATCCGGCGAACTCGATAAGCTTTACGCAAAAGAAGCAGCCGCTATACGCCGCGAAAAGGGCAGAATGGACCGTAATTTTGAAGGTATTAAAAACATATCAAAATTGCCCGGGGCAGCTTTTATAGTGGATATAAAGAACGAGGAAATAGCCGTGGCTGAATGCCGCAAATTGGGTATTCCGATTGTCGCGGTAGTGGATACAAACTCGGACCCGACCCTCGTTGACTATCCCATACCGGCGAATGACGACGCCGTAAAAAGCATCAGGCTCATAACCGAAGTAATAGTAGAAGCCGTGCAAAACGGAATCAGCCGCCGCGCGGCAAAAATGGCGGCTCCAGCTTCAACCGAACCGTCGGAACAATAAAAATAGAAGGATTTAAGAAATGGAAATCACCGCAAAAATGGTAAGCGACCTGCGCGCCCGCACCGGCGCAGGCATAGTTGACTGCAAGAAGGCTCTTGCGGAAGCCAACGGCAATGAAGACGCCGCTATTGAAATTCTCCGCGTAAAGGGAGTGGCTACGGCCGCAAAAAAGGCGGGCCGCAACGCATCGCAGGGAATTGTTGCCTCTTATATACATTCAAACAACAAAGTGGGCGTTTTGATAGAGGTTGCCTGCGAATCCGACTTTGTTGCAAAAAACGAAGATTTTAAGGCATTTGTGCGCGATCTTTGCATGCACATAGCAGCAGCAGACCCCATATGCATATCCAAAGAGGACGTTCCCGCCGATGTTATAGAAAAGGAGCGCGCCATAGCAATGGAACAGCTTGCCGACGACAAAAAACCGGAGGAAATCAAGAAAAAGATTGTCGACGGCAAAATAGCAAAATATGTTTCCGGACTCGCGTTGCTGTCGCAACCTTTTGTAAAGGACGACTCTATGACTGTGGGAGACGTGATAACCCAGAAAATAGCCACCATAGGCGAAAAAATCGAGGTAAAACGCTTTACCCGCTACCAGATATAAATCTGAAAGCACTAAAAAAGCGTTCCCTCAAAACTGCGGGAACGCTTTTTTATATTTTATCAGCCAAATGAAAAACGCAGTAATATTCGATTTCGACGGAACTATAGCCGAGACCATACCATTGGCGCTTGAGGCGCTAAAATTAGCATGCTCCCGCTGCGGCATAAGGCAGCCGTCGCAAGACGAGTTCTTTGCCTTATTCGGCCCGTCCGAATGCGGCATATCGCGCATTTTATACCCCGAAGCCCCCGAAAAATTCTTCGCGGCTTACTTGGACGAATACAATAAATTGCATGACAAGTTTTCCCCGAAACCCTTCCCCGGAATAGTGGAAACTATAAATAAACTCTCCGCCCGCGGAGCCAAACTCGGGATAATAACCGGAAAGAGCCAGGAAAGCCTAAACATATCCTTAAAAAAATACGGAATAAGCGTCGACATAGCCATGAGCGGAAGCATTGAAGGCTCAATTAAACCAGAATGCATGCAAAAAGTTCTTGGTCTATGGAATATGAAGCCATCAGAAGTAATCTATGTTGGAGACGCAATAGGCGACGTATTGGATTCTCGCAAAGTTGGGATATGCCCCGTCACTGCGAGGTGGTCGAGCCTTGCACCAAACCTGAAGGAACTTGAAGAAATAGGGCAAAAACTATATTTCGACAAAGTCTCGGATTTCTCGGACTGGCTCGATTCTTAAATAGCAACCGGCCCTCACCGCAGCCGGGCACTTGCCCCGCGCTACCTTCTCTGGGATATCAAAATCTGTAAAATATACCAAAACATGAGGGCTATTGCCGCAAAAAGGCCGAGGGCCGCCGCAACATATTGCCCGTTCCCAAAATTTCTGGCAACCGCGCTTGTTTGATAGAGGACTGCAATCCCCGCAAATACGACCATCGCAGCAGAAAACCAAAGCCCCAACTGAAATCCGAAAAGAACGGCGCACACTATAATACCGAGCGCAACAAACGAAACTATGCTCAGAAAAGAGCCCAAATAGGAAAAATCCTTGCCTGAAAACAGCGCATAGACGCTTATGCCCCCTGCAAGAGCCGCCGTAAGAATTGCAGCTTGTGGAATTGTGTCGGGGGCGAAGGTGTCTGCCAATATCAACAGCGGCAGAAATATTACGGCTTCCGCAAGAACGTAGAGGTACAATCCCGCGTACTGCTTCCCTATGGACGTAGATGAATAGGCCCAGGCATTTGCAAGCCACGACACCCCCATAAAGGCCAGTAAAACAATCAGCCAGTTTCCGCCATCAACCATACGGCGAGACAGCTCAACAGCCGGCCCCCAATGCATCAGCAAAGCTTCAAGCCCTATAAAAACGGCAAATGCAAGCGCCAAATTCACATAGGTTTTGCGAAGAAATTCGGAGCGCGCCGAAAGTGCCTCTGCGCGCGATTGGGCGGTAGTTTGAGAATAGTCGTATCTCATAAAACGATTTTTAATTTAAATTGTTATATTGCTTTTGGCTTGTCAATTATGCCTTTATAAACATAACGGAATTTTTATGGAAAACGAAAGCAAAAATGCGTATATGCGCGCAGACGGACGCAAGTTTGACATGCTCCGCCCCATAACTTTTAAAACCGGAATAGCCCCGAATGCAACCGGGTCTGTATTGGTATCATTCGGCAATACGCAGGTAATATGCGCATGCACCGCCGAAAAAAAAGTCCCGTCATGGATGAATCTTCTCGAGACGCCTAAAGGTTGGATAAGCGCTGAATACGCCATGCTTCCCTACTCCACCCTGCAAAGAAAACAGCGCGCCTCAAGTTCGGGGAAGACCGACGGCCGCTCGGTTGAGATTCAGAGGCTTATAGGAAGATCCATGCGCGCCGTTGCGGACCTGGACAAAATACCCGGCTACACACTGTGGATAGACTGCGATGTCCTTCAAGCCGACGGCGGAACGCGCACCGCATCGATAAGCGGGGCGTATGTAGCGGCAAAAATTGCCGTGAAAAAATTATTGGCCGCGGGAGAAATACTTGCGGATCCATTTTTGGACAGCGTAGCCGCAGTTAGCGTAGGCATACTTGGGGAGAACACGCTGTTAGACCTACCCTACGAGGAAGACAAAGATGCCGATGTTGACGCAAATATTGTAATGACAGGCTCGGGAAAATTTGTGGAATTGCAGTCCACGGGCGAAGAAGCATGCTTTGACGATTCCCAACTCCAACAAATAATAAGCCTCGCCAAAAAGGGACTTGCTGAAATATCGGCGCTGCAAATGAAAGCAATAGAGGATTCAAAATAACATGGACAAAACCCAGAGAGCCCTATCCACATTTAGAAAGCCGTATTCCTGCGCCCAAACAGTTTATGCGGCATTTAAAGATGCAAGCGAGGAAAGCATGGATTTCATGAAATCCAACAGCGGCGGACGCGCTGAAAACAATATGTGCGGCGCCCTATTTGCCGCAAAAACCCTCGCGCCGCAAAGTATGAAGGAAGATATTGTCAGGGAATTTGAAGCCTTAGCGGGAGATACGCGCTGCAAAGAACTCAAAGGCGTCCATAAAGTTCCATGCCAAGAATGTGTGCGAATAGCGGCAAGCCTATTGGAAAAACGGGGCCTCTGATATATCGGATTAATTGCGTCTTCACTTTCAAATAATGCGCTAAAGCTCCGGGCCTTTATTGCTTGCCTCCCTTAAAAATCTTATCGGCGTAATCCATGTATTGCCGCCAATCATAAGGCGTAATGTTGTGTTTGCCATTGCGCAAATGGTAGGATACATCGCCCATAAAAGGCTCTTCAACTCGGAGATTTTTCATATCGGGAAGCAAATTAGCCCCGTAAAGGGCATAAACTTTTGAAGCCTCCACAAGCGATAGCAACTCGCCCTTAGGATCCGCCCATAAATCCTCGGTGGCGCTGGCCACGCATAATCCGCGAGGCGCTATCAACGCAAGAAGATGGTGCTGGTCTATAGGAAGATTTTCCTCGACCTTCGCGTATTTGTTCAGATTCTTTGAAAACCAGTTTGGGAAAAAATTAGTTATAATGGCAATATTTTCCCCATAATTTCTGCGCGACATTGCCGCCCCCATGCAACCGGAATTGTTTGACACCGCCGCCGCGAAACGTTCGTCGGCAGCGGCCGCCAATAGGGCAGTCTTTCCCAAGCGCGAATGGCCTATTGCAACGACTTTGTCTGAGTCTATCTCGGATACGGTCTCAAGGGCGTCCAATATTCTCGAAAGCCCCCACGCCCACGCAGATATAGCCCCACCATCTTTGAATTCGGAGCCAAAAATTTCATATATTCCGCCGCCGCGGGTCTTTTTATCGTCGGGAAATATGTCGCAATAATAGGCTGTAGCCAATGCGTAGCCGCGGGATATCAAGTCTTCAACATTCCAACGCGAAGACATCGCCCCCCTAAATTTTTCGTTCGCGCGGTTATCGCTTATTTTCATATTTTGATAACTTACATTGCGAACCCAGCCATCCGGCAATATTATCTCCTTTTCTGGAGAAATCGCATAGTTGCCACAAAAATTTAAACCCGCAAAAACGGGAACCGGATATTCGGCACCTTTGGGAATGTACAATAAAACTATAAAACTGTGCTCCTTACCATTGTTGCACGAAACTAACTTGTACTGGCGGCGCAGGGCTTTTCCGCCCAATGCGGAATCTGAACTCTCAATAAGCTCAACGCTAAACGCAGCGGGACGCGGCGGTATGCGCCCGTATAATTCGTCGAGAACAATTCGCTTTATGCGCGGACGCGCCAGGCGCTCCCACTCTTGGGCGGTTGAAATGCGCCGTCCGTCCGGCATGGATAGCAGCTCGGGAATCTGGGCCTTCGACGCCTTTGATTCGTCGTAATTAAAGCCGAATTTTTCCCTCTTATCGGGACTTAAAGGAAGCTTTTCTGGAATATTGGGCACATATTCATAAGCACCCACCGATATTGAAAAAATCAATAAATTTAGTATGTAAATTGCTGCTTTCATAGGTCTAAATCATTGTTTAATTAAGGCTCAAATAAAATTCAATAAATATTTTTATTTGACTCAGTTAAAATTAGTGGTTTAAGGGTTTACATGCAAAACAGACCAGATGTAAGTCTAAAAACATTGGAGGAAATTATGAAAAGGGGGAGTTCCAAACGTATTTTGAGCATTGCCGCGCTTCTTTTATTGCCGGCATTAAAGCCAATATGCGCTCAAGATTTAACAAGTTCTCCCGCCAAGGAAAATAGAGAAAGTTTTGTGGCCTGCTCGTATATACCCTATGCGGGATCAGCCGGTAGAAAAGACGCAATTTCGCAACTGTTTTCAATGAGCTCCGCCTCCATAACTTGGAACGACAGGACATTTATAGTGGGAGACAAGCTTATTAGAACCAACGTACATTGGATACGCGACCATGCTTTAACGGTTAAAAGCATGAGATATGTAAAAAGCGACATGACTTCGCTAATAGACTTGATTCTGCAAGAGCAGACTCCAGAAGGTTTTTTCTACGAGATAATAGCGCCGGAAACCGATATTCACGCCGGAGACATCGTTCCGGAAAATTGCAGAAAACTCTTGCCGAACACCGGCTACGGATTGTCCCGTCTTGAAATAGAAGCCGATATTGAATACCTGATGGTGGAGGGAGCATACAATATATGGCAAGCCACCGGCGACGACCAATGGCTCAAAAACAACCTGCCAAAATTGGAAAAAGGCTTAGAATATATAATGACCTCCCCTAAACGCTGGGACAAAAAATACAATCTCGCCAAGAGGGTTTACACTATAGACACTTGGGATTTCACAAACAGGATATCCACCCAGGACGACCGCGGAATACTGCCTACGGATCCCATGGGAATTTTTCACGGAGACAATACCGGCCTCTATTACGCCATGACGCTCGTCGCCAAGATGAATGAATATTTAGGCAATAGCCAGGCCGCAGAAAAATGGTCTGTTCGCGCAGAGGAATTAAAAAAACGCATAAACAAATATCTATGGAACGGCAAATTCTATAAACACTATCTCATGTTGGACAAGGTTGATCTGGGTGCGAATTTGGCCGAACAGATGAGCCTTTCAAATTCATACAACTTGAACCGCTTGCTAATGTCCCCCGAACAAGCGCGCGCTCTGCTGCAGTCATACCGCCTGATGCGCGAAAAATTTAAAGGGCCTTTTGACGATTTCAGGACGCTGGAACCCGCATTTCCCATATTTAAGGGAATAAAGGCCGGAAGATACACAAACGGTGCCATCGGTTTTTTTGTGGCGGGAGAACTTGCCGTTGCAGCCTTTGAAAACGGCATGGAAGAATACGGATTCGACATACTCGAACGCGCAAGCAAAAAAATACTCTCCGACGGCAAAATATCCTTCCTATACAACTATGACGGCAACGATATAGCAGGAGGACCCCGCTCATGGGTGGGCGCCGAACTCATGCACGGGCTCGTACGCGGACTCTCCGGAGTGGTCGACAACAAAAAACTTTTTGAAGACGTTACAATTTCGCCGCGCTGGGTTGTATCAAACGAGGAAAAAGTCAGGGTATTTCTTAAATACGAAGCTTCCGGCGCCTATTTAGACTACGCATTCAACTGGGATAAAAATGCCGGCAAAATCATATTCTCCCTCTTTTCCCGGCATAAAAAAGCAAAGCTACGAATGCTTATTCCCCCGGGTGCCGAGAGAATAAAACTGAGTATAAACGGCAAGGACTCTCCATTTGAAATCGAAGACGCGCAGGGGAGCAAATACCTTGTTGCAGACAATTTTCCAAGCTCCTCAAAAGCCGAAATAACATATGCAACAGACGTGTCGGTCTCTCCTATAATATCGGTAAAAAGCCAATCCGCCGGCATCTATATTACAAACAAATTGGATAAAGCCCAAAAATGCACCGTCAGTTTGAGCATGTCGGGCTTAAAGAGCGCCGTGGCGCGCACATTCACGCTTCAACCCTACGAGCGCAGACATGTAGAAATGATGGCTCTTGAAAAAACTGAACAGGACGGGAAAATCCCTAAGATAACGCTCGAACGCGACGGTAAAATCTTTGCTTTTCCCGTCAAAAAAGTAATAAACTTTCACGCTATAGAGGGATTTAAAAAGTACGGAGACGACTACCTGCATATAAAAAGCGAAAGCGGCACTTATTAAAAGCCCATATGCACAATTCGGCATACTCGGCCTTTATATGCTACGGCAAATAGCCCAGCAGAGCTGAAACTCCGGCGCTTGCAATCTTTACATTTACAATTTGCCCCTTCAGCTCTTTCGCGCCTTTAAATACAACTTTGCGGTGCGTTCTGGTGCGTCCCATCATCATGCCCTCCCCGCGCTTTGCCGCGCCCTCCACAAGTATTTGCTCGCTTCGCCCCACAAATGCGTCGTTAAAGCGCTTAGACTGCACCTCAAGTTCGCGCAGCAATTCGCTGTTGCGGTATTCCTTCACCTCTTCAGGAATATCGTCGGGAAGCTCGGCGCTCCGAGTTCCTTCGCGCGGGCTGTATTTAAATATGTAAGCCATGTCAAAGTCCGCGGCTTTAAAACATTCGCGGGTTGCTTCAAAGTCGGCGTCGGTCTCCCCGGGATAGCCAACTATCACGTCGGTGGATATTGATATTCCGGGCGCGCGCGCGCGCAATTTTTCAACAATGCCCAAAAATTTTGCGCTTGTATACGGCCTGTTCATTGCCCTCAAAATCCTGTCGCTCCCCGACTGCATGGGAAGATGCACATATTCGCACAGCTTATCAAGCCAAGAGTATGCGTCTATTAAATCGGCAGTAAAAAACGACGGATGCGGCGACGTGAAGCGCATGCGCTCCAATCCTTCTATTTCGTTGAGAGATTTTAACAACGAGACAAAGCCCGAAGCTCCCGCATGTCCGCAAGAATAGGCGTTCACAACTTGTCCGAGCAAAGTAACCTCCTTAACCCCGCAATCGCACAAGCTTTTTACCTCAGAGATTATGTCGGCGGCCGGCCGGGAGCGCTGGACGCCTCTCACTTTCGGAACTATGCAGTAGGAACAGTTCATTGAACAGCCCTGCATTATTGACACAAACGCGCAAACCCCAGGCTCCCTGCGCGTATCGTGCATGTTTATGCGCAAATAAGATTCGGCATCGTCAGATATGTCTACTTTTGCTATGCTGTACCGCCTCTTGTCGGAAACTCCACGCGGAACAACGGGCGGCACTTTTCCGGATTTGCGCTCCCTCCATATTTCAACGGCGCAATCCGCCACTATATGGGTCTTGCGCGAACCTAAAACAAAATCCAACTGCGGCAATATGTCTAAAATAGACTCCCCCCTGTTTTGAGCCATGCACCCTGTAAGGCCTATTACTGGAAACAGTGATTTTCTTCCTCTGCGCTCGTCTATCAAGTGCCCGAGTTTCCCTATGGCTTTCTGTTCCGCCTGTTCCCTAACGGAGCAAGTGTTTACAACTGCAATGTCGGCAATGGACCAGTCGTCGACTATCTCGCAACCAAGCGCCATGAATTTGGCGGCTATATGGTCGGAATCGCGCTCGTTCATCTGGCAGCCATATGTACGCAAATAGACTTTCATGTTAAAAATTTACTTGAAAGCAGCCTATATTTAAGACTACTTTTGCTTTAATTGCATTTTTATACGGGATTTTGCCACTTTTAACTAAAAGTAAAAGTCTAAAAGAGGCAAAATGCAATTTGTGCCGATATATTTATTGATAAAAGAATAAAATCGAGACACACTTATTACAGAAAGAAATAAAAAATGAATCCAGTTGTATTTAACAACACCGTTTTGCGCGACGGCCACCAGTCCTTGGCGGCTACGCGCATGCCGACTTCAATGATGCTTCCGGCTTGCCCGATTCTCGACAGCATGGGCTTCGGGGCTCTCGAGACATGGGGCGGAGCAACCATAGACGCGGGATTGCGCTTTCTTGGGGAATTTCCATTCGACAGGCTTGACGCACTAAAAAAGGCCTGCCCTAAAACCCCGCACATGATGCTATTCAGGGGGCAAAACATGGTTGCGTACCAGCACTACCCCGACGACGTAGTTGAAGCTTTTGTGCGCACTTCCGCAAAACACGGAATGGACATATTTAGAATATTCGACGCTTTAAACGATGTCCGCAACATGGAGTGCTCCATCAATGCGGTAAAAAAAGTCGGCAAGAAAGCTCACGGCACAATATGCTATACAAGCAGCCCCGTCCATACCGTGGAAAGCTTCGTGAGAATGGGCTGCCAGCTTGAGGAAATGGGTTGCGACGGCATCGTATTAAAAGACATGGCGGGCCTCGTCCCCCCTTACGTCACCCACGAAATTATAAAGGGCCTAAAGGATAACGTAAAAATTCCCGTGATTATCCACACGCATGAAACGGCTGGCATGGGAGCACCAACCTACTATGCGGCAATAGATGCCGGCGTGGATGCAATAGACACCTCTATATCTCCGTTTGCAAACGGGACAGGACAGCCCGACACCGCCCGCATGCTCGCAATGCTGGAAAAGCATCCGCGCAAGCCGAATTACGATATGGGCAAACTCAAGGAGCTTAGAAAGATATTCCAAAAAATCTATGACGACCTCGGATTCTACACGGCCCTTAAGAACGAAGTCATAGACACAGACGCCCTTATCTACCAAGTTCCCGGCGGAATGCTCTCGAATTTCCGCGTACAGCTCAAAGAG
>CALXOC010000175.1 GCA_944389915.1 uncultured Opitutales bacterium
CAATATGTGCGTGGCAGAGTGGTGCCGCTGTATGGCGCGCCTGCGCACCACGTCCACCGACGCCAATATGGGAGCGCCCACATCGCCCCTGCTTATGACACCTTTGCGTATCCTGTGCAAGACATGCCCGGCCTTGTCTATTTTCGTATCGAAAATCTCCCTTACAACCCCGTTTATTTCTATAAATCCGGAATCCCCGACTTGCCCTCCCTTTTCCGCATAAAACGGCGTCTGCGGCATTATTACAAAATCCGCGTCCTCGCCCTCCACTATGGCGCTTATTTTTGTTTCAAAAGATGTAAGATTTTCTGCCTCGTAGCCCAAGAATTGGGTGGCGTGTTCAACCTCGCCTATGTCGCTTACGCTTATTATTTCATCGTGCTGGGCCTCTCGGGAAATTCTGCGCTGGCGCTCCATTGCGGCCTCAAAACCCTTTATGTCGACGGGCAGATTGCGCTCGCGGGCGATAAGCTCTGTGAGGTCTATTGGAAAGCCGTGGGTGTCGTACAAGATGAAAGCCTGCTCGCCAGATATGCGCCCTTCCGTTACAGTTATGTGGTCGAGAAGCTGCAGCCCCCTGTCTATGGTTTTGGCAAAGCTGTTTTCCTCGCTCTCTATGGTTTTGACAATCATCTTGCGCTGCTCGGCAAGCTCCGGAAATACGGGAGACATCTTTGCTATGACAGGATCCGCCAGGCGCGTGAAAAATCCGCGCTCAAGCCCCAAACGCTTCCCATACATCACAGCGCGGCGCAATATGCGCCTGAGAACATAGTTTCGCCCCTCGTTCCCGGGTATGATTCCGTCGGATATAGCAAAAACAAGAGTCCTTATGTGGTCGGCCAAAACCCTGAACACGCAGTCAGTGAGCTCTTGCGACGACATGTCCCTCGGGTCGCGCGGAAGCGTCCCGGCATATTTCTTGCCCGACATATTTGAGATGTGCTTGAATATGTCGGTAAACAAATCGCTGTCGTAATTTGAGGAGAGCCTGCTGAAATCCGTAAAGCCCTTTGTTCCGGCAAAAATGCCCGCAACGCGCTCCAAGCCCATTCCGGTGTCTATATTTTTCGACTTGAGCGGAACAAAGGAGCCGTCGGGCTCGGCGTTGAACTGCATAAAAACGAGATTCCATATCTCTATGCACATGGGAGAGCCGGCGTTGACAAGAGTTCCGCGCGTATCGCCTTTTTCGGTGAGGTCTATGTGTATCTCCGAACAGGGCCCGCATGGGCCCGTGTCGCCCATCATCCAGAAATTGTCCTTCTTTCCGCACTTCTTTATGTGTATTTCGGGATCGAGCCCGCAATCGGAAAATATTTTCACCCAGCAATTCCAGGCGTCCATGTCGAATTCCGAGGGCTCGCCTTCGGCAGGCTCGTACACTGTGGCGTACAAACGCTCTTTCGGAAATTTCCACACGTCTGTCAGAAGCTCCCACGCCCACTCAATGGCCTCTTTCTTGAAATAGTCCCCAAAAGACCAGTTGCCGAGCATCTCAAAGAATGTATGGTGGTAGGTGTCGAAACCAACGTCTTCAAGATCGTTGTGCTTTCCGCCGGCACGTATGCACTTTTGGGTGTCGGCCGCCCTCAGAAAGGGGTTTTTCTCCTCGCCTAAAAAATACGGCACAAACTGGTTCATGCCGGCGTTTGTAAATAATAGATTCGGCGACGACGGCATTAGAGAGGCCGAAGGCACTATTGTGTGCTTCTTCGATTTGAAGAAGTCGAGAAAACTCTTTCTGATTTCTGAAGATGTCATATAAAATATCCTTTCACACCCTGGCGAGGCAAATCGGGAACGCGGAACCGCAGGATTCCGCCTGCACTTAAAGCCTTTCTATTACCGCGCGCGCCATGTCGGTTGTTGACACGGGCTTTTTGCCAAAAGCGATGTCGGCGGTGCGGAAGCCGTCGCACACGGCGCGCCGAACGGCGCTTTCTATCATCGCGGCGGTGTCGCCGCGCCCGAAGGAGTGGCGCATCATCATTGCCGCAGACAGTATCTGAGCGCACGGATTGGCTATGCCTTGCCCCGCAATGTCTGGCGCGCTTCCGCCGGCAGGCTCATATAGGCCGAACTTCAAGCCAAGCGAATTCTGAATGTCTCCGAGGCTGGCACTGCAAAGCATTCCGAGCGAACCGCAAACTACGGCCATTTCGTCGGAAAGAATGTCTCCGAACATGTTTTCGGTAAAAAATACGTCGAATTGGTTTGGATTTCTGACAAGCTGCATGGCCGCGTTGTCAACATACAAATGCGTCAGCTCTATTTGCGGGAAATGCGTCTTAAAGTATTGGCTGACAGTCTTGCGCCACAATACTGAAGTCTCGAGAACATTGGCTTTATCTATGGAGCATACCTTGCCTTTGCGCCCCATAGCAGTGCGGCCGGCAACATCGGCTATGCGCTCTATCTCCGAAACGCGGTATAACATTGTATCCGAGGCCGCCGTCTCGCCGTTTTCTGCCCATGTCTTTTTCTCCCCGAAATATATGCCTCCTGTCAGTTCGCGTATGCAAACTATGTCTATTCCGTCGGGAATGCGCTCGTTTTTGAGCGGAGATGCATCGGCCAACTGGGGATAAAGGAGTCCGGGCCTGACGTTGGCAAAGAGCTTAAAAGCTTTGCGCAACGGCAGAAGAGCCGCCCTTTCAGGCTGCTCTTTCGGAGGCAAGTGTTCCCATTTTGGGCCTCCCACTGAGCCGAAAAGAATGGCGTCGGAGCGCCGGCAGGCTTCGAGGGTCGAATCCGGCAAAGCAGTGCCGAAATTGTCTATAGCTATGCCGCCGACGTCGTGCGTTGAAAACGACAATTCGTCTCCGCTCTTTTCGCACGCCTTTTCCAGCACGTCGAGAGCCGCTCCCATCACTTCAGGCCCGATGCCGTCGCCGGGCAATACCGCAAATTTGAATGTAGCCATAAATGTTTTTAAATAAAGATTCAATAAAACACCTTTCCCCGCCTTTTTCCACAAAAAAAACACCGCCTTTGCCAAAATAAAAGCGCATGCAACTGGCAAAATCCGACAATGGGCGGAGCATTTGCGCTCTCCCGCTTGAAACAAGCGGCATCAAATCCATCATTTGTCTTGAAAAAAGCGCTCCAATTACAAGTATTGGGGAATGCGTTTTATAGTTATATTGTGCGCCGCCGCAATCGCGCTCGCCGGGGCTAAACTCTCCGCCGCGAACAGCCGTGCAGATCTGCTTGGGGAAATACCGGGCAAAGTTGCCGCCCCGCTCACAAAGGATGCAAACAAGCGCACGCAGGAATTCTTCGATACCATACTCAACTCCGCGCGAATGTCGCTCGAAGCCGGAATGCCGGCTCTTGCGCAGAGCATAGCCGAAGACGCGCTCAAATACGAGCCCCCAAATCCGACTCTAAACAAGCTTAAAATGACGTGCGTTGACGCCCTGCTTGCGCAGGGCAATTACGAGGCCGCAAAAAAACTGATGGCGGAAATTGCCGGCGGCGCGGATTCCCCGGAAAACAGGATAAGAAGCGCCCTAATAGAAGTCGGGCTAAACAATCCGCAAAAAGCCGACACCCTATTGGCCGGAATAAACCCCTCCTCATTGGGCGCGGAGAGCTTCGTATGGTATAAGCTTGCGAAGGGATATTCGCTGTATCAGCAAAACAAGCCGACCTTAGCGCTGAAGGAGCTCGGAGAGGCGATGGACAGAAATAAAAACCCGTACGTTGCCGCCGATATTGAAATAGCCGTCAACATGTGCAGGCTGTCCGAAAATTTTGAAGAGAAAAATCTTCCCCAGCTTGCGGAGGATCTGGGCAAGAAAGTTTCCCTGTACCTGGGAACTCCCGCCGGATTCCAATTTGCGAAGCAATACGCCGCCGCGCTATTTAAGCTCGGCAAACCCGAAGCCGCGGTGGAGGTTCTCGACCAACAGTTGCAGATAGAACTTGCACCCGAAATCGACAAAGATGAAATAAAGCTCATAAGCGCCGCCATGATAAAAGACCCCGAGCGGCAGTATCAACTTTTGAGCGACATACTAAAGGGGACGTCGTCGTCAAACATAGCCGAGTTTGCCGTGGCATTGCTGGCGCGCAATCCCGACACCTCCGCGCAAGACATGGAGAATTTTTTAAACGATGTCTTAAAGAACGGCTCTCCCAAAATCCGCGACCGCATATTGCTTGAAATGTCAAAACTCGCCGTAAAAAAGCGCGACGTTAAAAAGGCGGCATCGTTTTCCGACCGCCTAATAAGGGAGTTCCCTGCATCAAAGTACAGGGGAGACGCCTTGCGCATACTTGCATGGTCGGCCTTTGCCGACGACAAAGACAAGGCCCCGGAATACAGATTGGCGGCAACATATCTGATGGAACTTGCCGAGCTTGAAGAAGATCCCTCCCGCGCCGAACAGATGAAGCTGCTTGCCGCCGATTGCTATTATTTAAATAAAGACTACGCAACCGCCGCAAAGAATTACGACGAGCTTTTCTCCTCCATAGAAAGCAAGCGCGGGATTCTTTTAAACAGGGCAATAGATTCCTATTTGGCCCAGGACGATATTTCAAGCGCATTGTCCATGACCGACAAGGCCTATTCCCTCGGCGGGGTTGCCGACGACGACATGTGGAACGCCGAATGGAAGATAATTTCAAAATACCGCCAAAGCGGCGACATTCGAAAAGCGCTTGAGAGAATAAATAGGGCAATAGCCTCAACGGGAAAGGCTTCCGAACTTCTGCGCCTTAGAATGTTATGGCTAAGGGCAAAAATGACCGAGGAATCCGGAGACTATCTCAAGACAACCGAACTTGCAGACAATATTCTCGCCGAAATTGACGAATCAAAGCTAAAAGACAAAAAGGCACTGGACCTGATAGGTTCAAACACCATGCTTATGAAAGCGCGCTCGCTCGAAAGGCTTTCGAAATTCGGAGGAGCCGACGGAGCTTTTGAATGCTATGAAAAACTCCGCCTAAAATATCCCGAAAGCGAGGCGGCAATGCTTTCATATATCAACCAAGCCAGAGACGAGTCCGCTCTCGGGAGGTTTTCCAAGGCGCAACAACTCTGCCTGGAACTCGCAAAACTGAGGCCGGGAAGCGACTACGCGTATTCCGCCCTGTTCGACTCCGCCCTGTATGCCCGGCAAATAGGCTTGGAAAGCAATTACAAGGCGGCCCTCTCTTCGCTCGACAAACTCTGCCAAGATTTCCCCGACGACAGCAGAAATTTTTACGCGCGCTTGGCCCAGGCGGAAATTTTAAGGATGCTCAACGCCTTTGCCGACGCAAGAAAACTGTATAACGAAATCATAAACAAGTACTCAGCCCACCCTGAAATAAACCTCGCCTGGCTGGGGCTTGCCGACAGCACCCTCGCGCAGGGGAACAGGGCGGCCGATGCCGCCGCCATTTACGAGCGCTTGTATTCGCTTCCCGAAATGCCCGCCGCCGCGAAGGCGGAAGCGGCGTTTAAATGGGCATTTGCCCTCGAAAGGGCCGGAAGGACAAGGGAGGCCAATGAAGTTTGGTGGATAACTTCCTCGCATCTTCTTTCCGACCCGAACATAGGAGTTTCGGAGAAATATTGGATAGGCAGAAGCCTATATTCTCTGGCAAAATCACTCGAAGCCTCCGGAATGTTGCGCGACGCCCGCGCAGCCTATGAACTTATATCTAAACACAAATTGCCCGCAGCTTCCATAGCGGAAAAGAAACTCTTTAACAAAGGCGTAAAATGAACAAAATTATGCACATATTTGAAATGGGAGGCCCCATGATGATACCCTTGGCCGCGCTTGCGCTCGTGGGGGCCACGCTATTTCTCGAACGGCTTCTTTATCTGCACAAGGGCCAAATTAGGGCCGTGGAGTTCTTATCGGGCATAAAGACTGTTCTAAAAAAGCGCAGGCTTCTGGAGGCAATAACCATCTGCGATGAAACTGTCGGGCCCGTGCCGCGTGTGGTGAAGGCGGCTCTCGTCAACTCCGAAGAAAGACCCGACATCATGGAGCAGGCGGTAAACGCCGCCGCGCACAACCAGTTCGCTCTAATAGACAGGCGCGTGGCAAGCCTGGCGCTTGTGGCAAAAACCGCGCCGCTTTTGGGCTTGCTGGGTACGGTTTTGGGGATATTGGAAATCTTTTATACAATGGGCGAGAGCTCTTCCTATGTCAGCGCTTCGGAGTTGTCTATGGGAATATACAACGCGCTGCTGTCAAGCGCCTTCGGCTTGCTGATAGCGATAGTGGCATGGTTGGCGTACAGTTTTATCAACAATCGCGTTAGGGCTTTGGCGCACGACATTGACTGGGCATCGAATGAAATACTTCTGTTTATAGAGCGCGGCATGCCCGAAAACGAAAACCTGCACATGGAAGGCGACAAATGAGGGACATAAACACCTCGGCTCTGGTGAGAAAGGCCGACGCGTCCATAGACTGCGTTGCCCTATTCGACATACTTTTAATCGCGCTTATGCTGACGCTTGTGGGATCGAGATTCGTTCTTGCCCCGGGGCTCTCCATGGAAAATGCCCCGCTTCCGTCGATAAGCGCTTCAAACGGCGCTGTAACCGACGCGGAGCTCAGCGTTCTGAGCGCAAAGAGCCCGTCGATGATAATTTACGACGGCGCCATATTTAATATGGCAGGGCTTTTCAAAAAAATGGGCGAAAATAAAGTTCGCAACCCAAACGCCGTTCTCCTGGTAAAAGCAGACAAGAATGTAACCGCCCAAACCATAATAGACATCGCCTCGGCCGCAAAATCCGCCGGATTTAAAAGGATACAGTTGGCCGCAAAACCCACGCTGCCGTCAGAATAGATGCGAAAAAAAAGCGAACATAGCCAATCCGCCGCTAAAAGAACGCTAATATCCGCGTGCATATCAATAGCGTGTGCGCTTGCCCTGCTCACATTTTTTCCCGATATGGATCCTAAAGCCAAATTCCCGGAAAGTTTCAATGCGGCAATACATATAACAGCCGACGGGGAAAATGCCGACGACGGCGAAATATCAATAGACGAATTACTCGACTATTCTCCCATGTTTGTAACCACCCGTTGGAATTATTCGCGCAGGCAGCCCCCTCCAAAGAGCGATATTCTGCCCCTAACCGGTTCGCAGGAACATTTTAGAAATAGGGGAATAGAGCTTATGGCAAAGTTTTTCGACGATGCCGAAAGGCGAGAGATGGAAAACGGCAGAACGAGCCTTTTAAATTCAATACTCAGAAACGTATTCACAAGCCTGGGGCGAAAATCCTTTGCAGAGCCTGCATCTTCCGAAAGCGGAATTATCAAGTTGGTGGACTTAAAAAGCGGGATAATAGTAAAAAAAGCGCAAATACCCTCAGAAATTTCAAAACTAATGAAATCAATAGCCGAATTTTCCGTATCAATTTCGCCCGACGGCTGGGCAAATAAAGCGATAGTGCGCGAAAGCTCCGGAAGCGAAGCGGCGGATGCCAAGCTGGCGTCATTTCTCCATTCGTCAAAGCTGTTGAAGGGCTTGGCATCCGGGGACTACAAAGCAATTTTCGCCCCTTAGCCTCGCAATAAAAAGCAAGAAGCGCCGCAATAAAATGCGGCGCACATCGGCCTTTGGATTAAATCCGGCCTGCAAAGCGCTGCCGGCAAAATGTAAAATTACATCCGCCCTTTCATTGCACTCGCCGCAAAGCGGCCCAGCCCCGCGGCGCAGCACTGGCTCTAATCTCCTTTGGGTACGGGAGTTTCTATATATATTGAAGTCGACGGGAATGCGAAAGACAAATTGCGCGCAGCCACCACCCGCATTATGGCAAGATTCACTCTCCGGCGCGTTGCCATATAATACGCGTAGTCTATTTGCTTCGCATAGTAAATTACGCTTATATCGAGCGAAGACGCTCCGAAATCGGAGAACTCCACACTGACATCGCTATTTGTATCCACACCCTCCACCGTGCCTATAGTTTCACGCAAAGCCGCTATAACTTCCTCCATTTGTTCCGAAGACGTCGAGTATGTAAGGCCTATGGTCTGCACAACTCTGCGCACAGGCATCTTTGTAAAGTTTTCCACAGACTCTTTCGCGAGAGTGGAATTCGGAATGGTGACTAAAGTTTTGGAGAAGGTTCTAATGCGCGTTGAGCGGAAGCCTATGGATTCAACGTGGCCCTCGCACGATGTTGTCTTTACCCAGTCGCCCACAATAAACGGCCTATCTATTATGATGGATACTGAACCGAAGAAGTTGGCTATTGTATCTTGGGAGGCGAACGCGAGAGCCATACCTCCTATGCCGAGGGAAGCGATAATAGTGTTAACATTTACACCGCAATTTGTGAGGATTGAAAGTATTGCCACTATTATTATAAAGCTTTTTAAAACTCTCCGCAAAAATTCAATTAAATTGGCGGTCGAGCTTGCGGACCTGGCTTTTAGCCTCTCTTTCAAAGCTCCAAAAAAGGCGTCGTTGATTATCACAACCCCCCAGAATAAATTAGCCCAGAAAAGTATTCCGGTTGCCCTGGATATTATTGCAACCGCCGCGGGGGTCTTCACTAAAAGGATTATTGCAAAATATATTCCAACAACCCATATGCACATTCCCAGCGGTTTTCGTATACTTACGATGAAAGCGTGCGCATAAGAGCCCCTCTTGCGTTTGGAAAACGCGGAGTCCAACCTGTTAAAAACAAAACATAAGACAAATCTCGCAACTACAAATGTCAACAACAAGACGCCTAAGGACGCCAAATATTGGACAAGCCTGATTCCCATATATTTTTGCGCAAGAAATTTGGCGACTTTAGGAGAGAAATCATATATGTCTCTCATCATGTCTCTGAGCTTTACCCGAATGTTTCTTGCGTTTTCTATGGCGTCCTTGTCCAATTTTTCCTGAAACTTCTTGTGGGCAATCTCTTCGGCGCTCAGCTTGGGTTTTTTAACGGGATTTGCATTGTCAAGTTGGGAATTGGCCGCCTCGGTTCCCGGAGCGGGTTTTTCAATTTCGGGGCCCGCCTCCGCTTTGGGAACAAAATTTTCTTTTGCGGCAATATCGGGCTTAGATGAAGACGCCGCGTCCTGCGATAAACATATAAAAGGCGACAAGCCTAAAAATATGAGTATTGTTACATAACTTATGAAGCTTTTCATATTTTTCAAAATTAATGCCTTTGATTTTATGCCAAATATCTGAAACTTTCAAGCAACAAAAGGTTCCAGGCAAAGCCATATTTTCAAAATTCTTAAAATGCTTGAAAATCTAAAGATTTTTCAAAAAATTTCAACCTGCTCAAAAAAATGCATTATAGGCTTTAAACACCATGAAAATTAAAAAAACATTTTTAGCGCTAACTGCAATAATTGCCATATTTTCATCGACCGCATTTGCGCGTGTGGACTCGGCAATGGTAGTGTTCAAGTATTTAGACGGCAAAGCTTCGTCGAGAAATATAAAAACGCAGCGCATATCTGAAAAGCTGACGCGCCTGATACTTCCCATGGAGGAAATTCCCAAAAATTTGGACTTTCTTGAAATCATAGCCGACAAGTCCATTATCCCAAGCGGCTCCGAGGGTTTTTGGCTTCTTCCCAGGGGGGAGACGGGCTCTTTCGACAGGGAAAATGGACATTATAGATCCTCCAGATCCGTAATGCCGCTGTACGGCATAAAAAGCCCGGCAGAAACCTTTGTTGCCATAGCCGACGGAATGAAATACGATATGTCGACAGTAGTGCGCGTGGACGATAAAAAGCGCTATAAAATTTCCGTGCAATGGATGTTTGAAGACATAGGCAATGCCTATGAAGACATTGTAATAGACTTCCACTCTTTGCCGCCAGACGCCTCCTATCCCGATATGGCTAAGCTATATAGAAACATACAGGTGAAACGCGGAGCCATAAGGCCCATTAGAGAGCGGATAAAAGACAATCCCACACTTGAAAGGCTCTCGCAAAACCTTCTTGCACGCATATCGGATTTTGCGGCAAAAGAGCAGCCCAAGAACAGCAAGCAGGCCGATTTCATACCCGAAATGGCTCCGCCCATACGCGTTCTAATAACTTGCGAAGAAGCGGGAGAGCTTCTGAAAGAGATAAAAGGCATGGGCATGGAGAATATCACATTTGTGCTGTCAGGCTGGCAGGCGGGAGGCGCCGACGGCGCGTGCCCGAGCATATTTCCAATACCCGAAGAAATAGGCGGAGAAACAGGCCTGCGAAAATTGATAAAACTCGGCGACGAGCTTGGCATAATGTTGTCGGCAAATGCGAACCATACCGACGCCTATACCGTATCAGACATGTGGGACATGGACTATATAGCAAAGAACCAAAACGGATCCTTAAGGGAAGTGGGCACGCTATTCGGCGGAAATATGTATTATATATGCATAAAGCGCTCGTGGGAGCTATTCATCAAAGAGCAAATGCAAAAGACCAGAAATCTGGGCTTTAAGAATTCCTATTATATAGACGTGTATTCCGCCCTGCCGCCGGTTCCCTGCTTTGATCCGCGCCACCCGGCAAAGCGCTCGGAAACCGCAAAAGTTCAAAACGAAATTTTGTCATATGCGCAAAAACTTTTTGGGGGGGCCGCAAGCGAATGCGGATTCGACCATTGCCTGGGCAATATAGACTATATAAACTATGTCAGCAGCGTGGACTTTATTCTGAAGAAATACTATGACTTGGACATATATAAAGGGGGAAAGTCCAAAAAGACTTTGGTCGAAGCAATATTGCCCATGTGGGAGTTGGTATACCACGGCTTTGTTGTGAGCACGCCCGGGCGCGTAACGCAAAACCACCCGATGTTCGGCAGCTATGAGAACACTCCGCAAGATATGGTAAAGCTTGCCGAATTTGGAGCCCGCCCCATTGTGTATTGCGTAAATAAAAGGAACATAAAAGTTCTCAAAAAGATGTACGATTTCTATCAGCCTCTAAAACACCTTCAGCTTGAAACGATGGAAGACCACCGAAAGCTTGCCGACGGCGTATTCCTCACATTGTTTTCCAACGGAGAAAGAATAATATCAAATTATACGAATCACGAATATCAATTTGATGGAAAGAAAGTAAAGCCCTTGGATTATCTGCTTGTTGAAGCCGATAAAAATTAGCTTTCAACATTGCCGCGCGCCCATAAAAGGGGAATTTTGCAAGAAAAAGCTTGCCAACGCCTCCGAAAATCCTAAAACAGCCCTCTTTCAAAATTGCTCAGGTGGTGGAATTGGTAGACACGTACGTTTGAGGGGCGTATGGCGAAAGCCGTGTGGGTTCGAGTCCCGTTCTGAGCACCATAAAACGTCCGACGCCCAACCGTGTCGGACGTTTTTATTTAAATTTCACGAATCTAAAAGATATTTTTTAGTTCACTGATTTTTGAGAATTTTTTATATTTGCATGTTTATGACAAGTCCTCTCTGCGCTATGGACAATTACTACAAGTTTATTCCTGCGAAGCGCCGCCCCGAAGACGCCAGGGCCTCCGGCGAAGCGGTCAAGTTTGCGGCTCCTTTCTTCACTCCGGAATATTTGCAATACCAAAAGGACGCAATATCGGCGGCCATATCGGGAAACACCGGGGAGCTTGAAAAAATAAGGAGCCTAAGGCGGGCGCTGGCCGACAAATTTCCCGTAAAAAACGCGCGCGAGCTTTTCATATCTAAAAAGCTGCGCCTAAAAATATACTATCCAAAATCGAATGCCGGGAAAGGGTCGAAAATAATAATCTATATGCACGGAGGCGGCTGGACTCTGAATTCTCCCGAGAGCTGCTCCCGCATCTGCGGTGACTTTTCGAAGACGGCCGGAGCGCTTGTTGTTGCCCCGGCGTACAGGCTGGCTCCGGAGCATCCGTATCCGGCCGCGAACGACGACTGCCTTAACGCATATTTATGGGCGGCCTCAAACGCGGAATCGCTCGGTGGAAATCCCGAAAGAATATATTTATGCGGAGACAGCGCCGGCGGCCACTTGGCATTTTCCACGGCTATTGCGCTCCGCAATGCCGGTTGTGCCGCGCCAAAACTCGCGGGCATAATTGCATTTTATCCGGCAATAGATTTAAGCGGCCCTAAGGGGAAATCATACAAACTTTTCGGCGAAGGCTTTTGCCTAAATAGCGAATTGATGCGTCTATTCATAAAATCATACGCGCCCAATCGCCGGGCTGCAAAGATGGCGTCATTAGCCGGCGCCAATTTGAGCGATATGCCCAGAAGCCTGATTTTGATTTCCGAATGCGACATACTCCGCGACGAAGCTGAAAACTTTTCCCTTCGGCTGGCAAATTCCGGCAATTTTGTCAGGAGTGTTGTTTTAAAGGGAGCCACGCATATGTACATAACGCAACCCGATATGGCGAAAGCATATGGCCGCGCACTCCGCGAAAGCGTAAAATTCATGGAAATGCAGCCTTAAGCCGCCGAACTTTTTGGCGCAAGTTAAGGCTTATAATCCTATTTAATCCCGGCAAACGCTGGGGCATTCAATAATTATCGCAAGACAATATAATGCAAAAAAAACAAGCAATAGCGCAATTTAAACTTTAAAAACGCCTATTTATTGTTTATTCCCCCTTAAGCACATATATGCTTTTTTCAGCGGCAAATTGCTGAATATGCGTTTAAAATTAACATCAAACCAACAAACACCATGCGCTTTACACTCATATTGCTGACGATTTTGGGAAGCTCCCTATTTGCCGACACGGGCTCTATAATAAAGACGGAAAAAATCCGGGGAAATAAGAATTCAACAAGCTCCGTTTGCACATTGGAGGCGCGCCCCGACGGAGCCAAGAGGCTCCGCATTCCCATGTCTGAAATAAAAAATGGGGCAAAAATCACGCTTGGCAGCAATAATTGGAACGCCGAAAAGGGGGAAGAAGGTTGGTATTTGTATCCAACAGGAGCATTGCTTAGATTTACAAACACAAATGGAACAATCAGCGGAAGATTTAACCCCATATCAATGTTTGGAGTGAAAACGCCAAGGACTTGCACATTGGCAATATTGAAATCGCTGTACTATGAATGCAATTTAGTATGCAATGTGAAAGACGGGAAATACGAGCTAAAGCTCATAGCGAATCTAAAGTATCCTGCATATGAAGATTTGGTTATTGATTTTTACGATTTTCCCCCAGAAGCCTCGTATTCCGACATGGGGCGCAAATACCGCCAATGGCAAATTGACGAGCGCGGAGTTGTTCCGCTGCGCGAACGCGCAAAGAAGCGCCCCGCCCTGGCCAAAAGCGCTGAAAATATGCTTTTGAGGTTTCAACACGGGTGCAAGCCGTTTATGGAAGTTCAAACGCCCGAAAACGAACCAGATCCAAAAATATTCATAACCTTTGAACAAGCCGCCGAAGCTCTAAAGAAATTAAAAGCCACCGGAGTGGAGAGCCTTGACGTCCATACCGTCGGGTGGAACAAGGGGGGACACGACGGCCGCTATCCACAGCTATTTCCAGTTGAACCGCTCTTTGGAGGAGAGGAGAAATTGCGCGAACTTATAAATACCGCCCAAAAGCTCGGCTACCAGATAACCTGCCATACAAATTACAACGACGCCTATAAAATAGCGGATTGCTGGACCGAAGACCTCATATTGCGCAAAGCAGACGGAAGCATGAGAACCGGGGCAATATACGGCGGAGGCAGAGTCTATTTGTGCTGCCCAACACAGGTTATGAAGCTTTTGTTGAACAAAGATATGGACGCAATTAAAAAACTTGGATTCAAGGGAATCCACCATATAGACGTGATAACATGCGCCTTTTTACACCCGTGCTTTTCAAAAGAGCACCCGCTGAACATGAAGGAATCGCTCGAAGCGTGGGGCGAAATAATGCGCCGTTGCGGCGAAAAGTTCGACGGATTTTCCTCAGAAAGCGGGGCTGATTTCGCCATAAAATATCTCGATTTCGCCTATTATATTTCCGCCTATCCGAAATACTACCCTTCCAAGAACGACTTGATATCGGAGCTCGTGCCCATATGGCAGATAATTTACCACGGCATAGTCTTGAGCAATCCTTTTAGGCTTACATCGGAGGCGAACTTTGAAAAGAAGGATAAAACGCCCATGTTTGCCGACAAGACCTCCCGTGTTCTCAAGCTCGTTGAATTTGGCGGGCGCCCTTGCTATTATGTGAGGTCTATGAACGACAAATCCATAAATTCAATAAAGCAAATGTACGACATGTACCAAGCTCTAAAGTATCTGCAATACGAATTTATGGACGAGCATAAAGCTCTTGCTCCTTCCGTGTATTTGACGCGCTATTCCGACGGGAGCGAAACCGTTGTGAATTACTCCGGCGATAAATTCCCCTACAGGGGAAGAGTTGTGAATCCGCAATCTTTCGAGCTGTTTAAGCCCGCTAACAACTCCGCCAACTGATATTCACGCGCCCTTCATTCGAACCGGTGCATAGACATGCGAGACGCGGATTTAGAAATCCGCGCAGTTTCTCGTTAGAGCAAGCTTTATATGAGCGCTGCGCGGGGAACAAAAAGGTCCAATCTTATCAAGCGGCTAAAAAGAAAATCACTCGCCGAAGAGCCAAGTGGACAGGTAGCGCTCTCCCGTATCCGGCAGGAGCACCACGATGCGTTTTCCATCGAATTCCGCGAGTTTTGAAAGCTGCAAAGCCGCGTATAGCGCCGCCCCCGAAGATATCCCTACAAGCAGACCCTCTTTGCTCGCCGCCGCACGCGCAGTGTCTCCGGCATCTTTTGCAGAAACTTTCACGACTTCTGTAATAATGCTGGCATTTAGCACTTTTGGGACAAACCCGGCCCCTATTCCCTGAATCTTATGTGGCCCCGGCGTTCCCCCCGAAAGCACGGGGCTTGCGTCCGGCTCCACGGCATATATTTTTATTTCAGGATTTTTACCGCGCAGATATTCCCCTACCCCTGTAAGAGTTCCCCCTGTACCGACCCCAGCAACAAAAGCGTCTATTTTGCCGTCGGTGTCGCGCCATATTTCGGGACCGGTATAGGCAAAGTGATACTTCGGATTTGCCGGATTTTCAAATTGCTGCGGTATAAAGGCCCCCGGCGTGGAATTCTTAAGTTCAACAGCCTTGTCTATTGCGCCCTTCATGCCTTTTGCGCCTTCGGTAAGGACTATCTCCGCTCCGTATGCGGCCGCCAGCTTGCGGCGCTCAACGCTCATAGTGTCCGGCATTGTCAAAATTAGCCTGTATCCCTTAACCGCGGCTACAAGCGCAAGCCCAACCCCGGTATTCCCGCTTGTAGGCTCAATTATCAAAGCTCCGGGCTTCAGTTTCCCCGAACGCTCGGCGTCCTCGATCATAGCGAGGGCTATCCTGTCTTTTACGGAGCCGCCCGGATTAAAAGACTCGACTTTTGCGAGAACTTCCACCGAACCGGAGTTTAGTTTGTTTATCCTTACAAGGGGAGTATTACCCAACTTGTCGAGTATCGTATTGGCAATTTTCGACATCGCTTTTATTTAATTATTACGAAATATTGCCCCGAGGGCATTGCTTATATTTCAAGGCATAGCTCAAAGGCTTGTCAACAAATTTAAAGGCTTATGTTTGGCAGGGCTCCCGCCGAAGAGCAATAAATTGCAAAAAGCGCGGGGGTTACTTGTACATTTCGCGCAATTTTTTAAGCACGTTTGCGGGAACAAAATCGGCAATTCTATCGGGCTCGTACATGGCTACCTGTTTAATTATGGTAGAACTCGTATAGAAATATTTGTGCGATGGCATTAAGAATATCGTTTCCACGTCGCCGGCAAGATGCCTATTCATTTGCGCGAGCTGGAATTCAAACTCAAAGTCCGAAACCGCCCTCAATCCGCGAATTATGGCGACAGCCCCCTCTTTCCGCGCGAAGTCCACCGTTAAGCCGTCTATGGCGCATATTTTTACCCTGTCAATGCCGGCTAAATTCTCCCTAAAGAGGGAAACCCGCGTGTCCATATCGAACAGAGGAGACTTCCCGGCGTTCGAGGCAACTGCCACTATGACTTCGTCAAACATGCGGAGTGCGCGGTGCAGGACGTCGAGATGACCGTTCGTTACAGGATCGAAAGTTCCCGGATATATGGCCCTTTTCTTTATCATTATTTTATTAGTCTTGAAAATTGGCGCGTTAGGGCAATACTTTTTTAACAATGAATCTACCAAATTTGCTGACTGTCTTGAGAGTTCTGCTCACTTTTGTTGCGGCGGCGTTAATATGCGTTGACATGCGTTTTTTTTCTACGGCGGCTTTTATCATATACTGCACCGCAGGAGCCACCGACTGGTTTGACGGCTATATAGCCCGACGCTGCGGAATAGTTACCACCTTTGGAAAATTCATGGACGCCCTGTCCGATAAAGTCATGGTTGCAACCATGTTTATGGCGCTATTTGCTCTAAACATATACGGAGAATGGGCTATGATTGCGCTATTCTGCGCTATACTGTCGCTCACACGGGAATTTTTTGTGAGCGGAATTAGGATGTTGGCCTCGAACAAGGGAATAGTACTCGCCGCGGAAAAAATGGGAAAATACAAGGCGGCGTTTCAGATGTACTCAATAGGGGCGGTAATATGCGCGAAGGCCCTTGTGGTAGATTTTCAAGCCGACGGGTCTCCCCTTTGGATTTTCGCATTTTACAGCGGCATTGCCACTCTTATTCTTTCCACAATTTTATCTACCTGGTCAGGATGCGGCTACGCATTCAAATATTCTTATCTACTAAAGGAATAAATATGTCCATAAGAAAGAAATTGTATCCCTGGGCCATAACGCTGCCCAAAAAATCCGCAATAGACACGGCCACGCTTTTCGGCCTCGGCAATCTCTCGATGCCCGGAACATGGGGATCGGCGGCCGGCGTATTGCTGTACTACATAGGCTTTAAGGATATGAAATTCATACCCTATGTGATATTCTCCCTATTTCTGGCATACGCCGCCGCCGGAATATGCGACACCGCCGAACGCTATATAGGAGCCAGAGATCCCGGAAAGATAATACTCGACGAGATTGTTGCCATGCCTATTTGTTTTTTCCCCCTGTTTGGATCGGCCTTTTCCGTATATGGAGTGCTTTTGGGCTTTGTTTTATTTAGGTTCTTCGACATAAAAAAACCGCTTTTTATATCGAAGATGCAGAACTTGGAAGGCGGCCTCGGCATAGTTGCCGACGACTTAGCCGCAGCCGCAGTTACCTGCGTGTGCCTAAACCTGTCGGCCTTGGCCTTCCACGGAATTTTTGCATAGCTTTTTTGTTTGCGCCAAGGGCGATTTTTACAAAAAAAGCTTGCTTTGAATTTCCCATATTCTACATTGCTCGACTTATTCTCATTTGGGACGATAGCTCAACGGTAGAGCAGTTGCCTTTTAAGCAATTGGTTCGGGGTTCAAATCCCCGTCGTCCTATATGCTTTGCCGCCGCTCAGGGCGGTTTTTTTTTGCAAGCGCAATCTAAGAGGCTTGCGCCGGAAGGCAAAATACCGCGGCAATCGCAATGCCAGTCCCGTTCAAAGTTAGAATTTACTTGAAATGAGCCATGCCTTGTAACATCGTAAACGGGAATTAGCTCTATTATGAAACACACAATATCCGCATTGGTTGAAAACAAGTTTGGCGTCCTCGCGCGCGTTGCCGGAATGTTTAGCGGCAGGGGCTTTAATATTGAGACGCTCAACGTGGGCCCGCTTGCGGGGGGAAAATACTCGCGCATAACCGCAGTTGTCAAGGACGGTCGCAACAGCGTGGAGCAGTGCGTAAAGCAGCTCAATAAAATAGTGAACGTAATAGACGTAAGAGACTATTGCGACACCGGAACATTTGTCGCCCGCGAGCTCGTGCTTGTAAAGGTGAAAGCCGACGGCAAGACGCGTCCGGAAATAGTCCAAATAGCGGACTTGTTCCGGGCTAAAGTCATAGACGTCGATCCCACGTCGCTCGTAATTGAATGCACCGGCAACGCAAATAAGATAAAAGGCTTTATGGGCATGATCGAGCCATTCGGAATTATAGATATGGCGCGCACCGGAGCTGTGGCTTTAGAGCGCGGAACTCCTCTTGAATAGCCTTCATTTTTCAAAGCTATTCCGATATGACGCCCCAGGGCGGCCCGGGTCAATACCAAAGGTTGTGGAATAGGTTGATTTTTTAGATTTGCCTTTCATAGATTCACCCCGCATTCCACGAGGACTCTCAGTCTGTAATTT
>CALXOC010000176.1 GCA_944389915.1 uncultured Opitutales bacterium
AATACGGCGGGAGCGTGCCGGAGGGCCGTAGAAGTTATCCCGAGTATTTCATGCTGCTTCGGAATTAGGGGCTTTAGGCCGGCTGTTCTTTCAAGCTCTGATTCCAGCCACTCGGCGCACTCGGGAGAGTTAGCGTCGGAATTTACGCAAAAAAATAGAATTTTAGACTGCCCGAAATTCTCGGATACCGCTGCGTAGTCGGATATTACTTCGTCGTGGATGGGGATTAAATCGAGTATGTTTTCCCTGCGTTGCGCGTGCATTGCGAGCACAAGCGCCGCTATAACGCAGGCGATTGTAAAGATTGTGCAGATTGCAGCCTTGTACGCGCGTTCGGCCATATCATGCGTTCCCATTCCGTTTCTTCAATGCCAATCGCCTTAGGAGAGGCTTGGGCAAAAAAATAGAGGCGAAAAATAGTCTGGTGTTCATCCAAGTAAATTTGAGAGTGTCGACAAATGGCCTGTAATGCGATCTTTCAAGCGTTTCTGGGCTGTAGAGCGTTGGAATTTTAATTTCCTGCATATCTATTCCAGCCCATGCGGCCTTTACAAGCAATTCCGTCTCGAAGACAAAGCCTCCGAAATTTAACTTCAAGCTCTTTATTTCAGAAAGAGGGTAAGCCCTAAAGCCGCATTGGGTGTCGCCGGCAAAGCGCCCCGTTTCGAGGCGAAACCAAAAATTTGAAAATTTGTTTAGAAAACGCCGGGATTTTGGAATTTGCGCTGATGAAAAATCGCGCGTGCCTATAACAATGGAATTTGGAGCGGATGAGGCGGCTTCGAGAAAATCGCGCACGAGCTCCGGGGAATGCTGGCCGTCGGCGTCCATGGTTAGCGCGTGGCTAAAGCCGCGCTCTAAGGCGCGCTTAAAACCCAGCTTCAGGGCCGAGGCCTTGCCGGAATTTCTTTCTATTCTCAAAATATCGCATTCGGGGAAATCTATTTTTACGGGCGGAACCGAGCCGTCGTCCACAATTATTATGGGGAGTGCGCTTCCCAGTTTCCCGAGCAGCTTGCGTAGAGTGTCGGTATGGTTGTGGGCTGGTATGATGATGCAAAACTTCATTGTTCGCGTCCAATTTGTACTTGAACTTTGCGGAGTCTCAGGCAAAGTGTATGCGCAATATTTAAAACCACTTGTAAAACCGAAACGGCCTGTTATGTCAATTGATATTCAAAGACTGCGGCGCAGACGCGAAATCTCAGCGCTTTTAAAAAGTAAACTCATAGAGGGTTTGGATTTGCCCTATATGCCCGACGATATAGCCGAAGACGTATCCCTCATAGGTTCGGGTTTGGGCTTGGACTCTTTGGATATACTCGAAATAGCAATATGCGTTGAGAGCACTTTTTCAATAAAAATGCCGGATTCAAGTTCGGGCGTCTTGCGTTCGTTCAACACCCTAATTGATTTTATAATTGCTGAAAGCGAGGCGAAAAATGCTTAAGGGCGAACTTTTGAAACTCGGCGCAAATTTCGGGAAAAAGTACGGGCCGGATATTCTCTTGGATTTTGGCGACCCTCGAAAGGAGCTCGGGCATATGCGCTCTACAGTCGCGCTTTCGGATTTTTCATTCGCAAAAATCTTTTCATTTCCCGAAGGCGACGGCGCGGAATATTTGGATGCTGTTTTACCCGCAAATATATTTAAACTTCGTTACGGTAGGATTATAAACACCTTTTTGTCAGACAGCAGCGGAAACGTGTCGGGCGAGCTCATGTTGGCAAATATAGATGACAGGCTTTGGGCCATAGTCGAAACTTCAGATGCAGAGTCTTGCAAACAGCTTGTTTCTGGCGGAGGCGGATGCGAAGTCTCATCCGAATATTGCTTGTTTTCCATCGACGGCCCACTGGCATGGAAGGCGGCTGAAAATCTTTTTGGAGCGGACGTTCTCGGCTTGGCATATATGTCTGTCGACAAATTCGCATTTCAAAACTCCGAGTTATATCTGCTCCGCAACGGGCGCACGGGGGAATTCGGCTATCAGATTATGGCTCCTGTTGACGAATCCTTGGCGTTATTCGAAGCTCTTAAAGACAGCGTTATGTCTCTGGGGGGCGCTTGCGCCGGTTTTGATGCGCATACATCTGCGCGCTTGCAGGGAAATTTCTTTAATTTCTTTAGAGAGGGAGTGCGCGTTCGCAATCCGCTCGAGCTTGGGCTTCAATGGATGGTCGATTTTTCAAAAGACAAATTTTTGGGTTCTGAAGCCCTGTTTGAAAGTCGCAAAGCCGGCGTAAAAAGACGCTTGACGGCCATATCGTCAGAGCGGAGCATAGCGGACGATTCTGCCGTGTATTGCTCCGGACGCGAAATAGGCCGCATTGTTTCGGCCATTGATTTCGAAAATGGCTCGCTTGCTTTGGCCCTCATGGATGCCGACTACGCCTATCCCGGTTTCGCCTATTCAAGCAAGCCCGATGCCGACGACGAATCACTGAATACGGTTTCGCGCCCAACTCTCATTCCGCTCAGCCTTACAAAGGGAATGGATGAATAAGCAAAACTTTTCATGGCCCGCAATGTCTCAAGCCTAACAAAGCCTCGCAATGAATTCATTTGTAAAACTTTTCGCGCTCATTGCTGCAATGGCTTTGGGCGGTTATTTTTTTTCCTCCTCCGGGCTGATGAGGGAACTTGGCGCTTTTTTTGAGAAAAACTCAAATCCCTATATCTTTCTCCTTGTTATGTCGGTGGGTTGCGCTTTGCCGTTGCCGCTGACGTTTTGCTATGTGTATGCCGGCATGACTTTCAATCCGGCCTTGGCGTGGATATTGTGCGCAGCAGGGCTGTTTTTTAGCTCTGGCATAGGCTATTTTTTTGGGCGCTTTGCAATGGCGAAATCTTCCATAGAGCGTTTGTGCCTGCGATTTAATTTTAATATGGCCTTAAAGAAAAATTCATTCAGGCTGAATTTTTTTGTTCGAGCCGTTCCCGGAATTCCATATTGGGTGCAAAACATTTTGCTCGCTTCTGCCGGGACTTCTTATGGGCTTTATTCTTTTGTCAACATTTGCGTGCAGGGGTTGATTGCCTTGTCTATGATATTATTTTTCGGCGGATTTAAAGAGGGCGACTATTCAATGATTGCCGTTTTTGTTGTATTGGCAGTAATATTGGCTATTGCCTATAAAATGGCGATGCGCTTTTTATTTCGCGATTAAAATAAATTTTTTACGCCTTAAGAAGGCTGAACCGGCGTCGCCATTGCGTTAATATATAGCGCGGCTCATGAAGGCAAAATATCCACGGCGGCATGCGCGTTTTTTGACAATAAAAAAGCCCCCGTTGGGGGGCTTGAAATTTGTGCTGTATTTGGATTTTAATATCCTTGGTCTATCATCGCGTTGGCAACTTTCTTGAAGCCCGCGATGTTTGCACCGTTCATGTAGTCTCCCGGCGTGCCGTATTCGGCGGCCGCTTCAAGAGCGTTCTTATGAATACTGCGCATAATATTGTGGAGCTTTTCGTCTACTTCTTCGCGCGTCCAGCTTAGGCGTATCGCATTTTGAGACATTTCCAATCCGGAAGTTGCCACGCCGCCTGCGTTTGAGGCTTTGCCCGGGGCGTAGAGTATTTTCGCGGCTTTGTAGGCCTCTATTGCTTCTGGGGTCGAAGGCATATTCGCCCCCTCTGACACGCATATGCAGCCGTTTTCTATAAGGGCTTTTGCGTTTTCGCCGTTAATCTCGTTTTGGGTGGCCGAGGGCAAGGCAAGCTCCGCTTTTGCCAATCCCCATGGGCGTTTGCCTTCGTAATATTGGGCGGTCGGGAATTTTTTTGCGTATTCGGATATTCTGCCGCGCTTGTTGTTCTTAAGGTCAAATACAAAAGCGAGCTTTTCTGCGTCTATTCCGTCTTTGTCTATTATTGTTCCATTGGAGTCGGAAAGCGAAATGGGCTTGGCTCCAAGCTGTATCAGCTTTTCGACCGTATATTGCGCCACATTGCCCGAACCGGAAACAAGGGCCGTTTTGCCTTCGAGAGTGTCGCCCTTTGTGGCCAGCATCTCTTGCGCAAAATAGACATTCCCGTATCCGGTGGCTTCCGGACGAATCAAACTTCCGCCCCATTCGAGCGCTTTTCCTGTCAATACGCTGTCGTATGAATTCCTTATGCGCTTGTATTGTCCGAAAAGGAATCCGATTTCGCGTCCGCCAACTCCGATATCTCCAGCGGGAACGTCGGTATTGGGCCCTATGTGGCGGTATAGTTCGCGCATAAAGCTGTTGCAGAAATTGCGCACTTCGTTGTTGCTCTTTCCCTTCGGATCGAAGTCGGAACCGCCCTTACCTCCGCCCATGGGAAGGGTTGTGAGGGAGTTCTTAAACACCTGCTCGAAGCCGAGAAACTTCAATATGCCGAGGTTTACCGAAGGATGGAAACGCAAACCGCCCTTGTAGGGGCCTATTGCGCTGTTAAACTGCACGCGATACCCCTGGTTTACATGTAGTTCGCCTTTGTCATCGGCCCATGGCACCTGAAAAAGGATAACTCTTTCAGGAACAACCATCCTCTCGAGGATTTTGTTCTTTTCGTATTTTGAGTCGCTGTCGAGAACCGCGCTCAACGACGACAATACTTCTTCGGCCGCTTGAAGGAATTCCTTTTCCCAAGGTTGCTTTGCCTTCAAGTCTTCGAGAACTCTTGCTACATATTTGTTCATTATTTTTCCTTGTTTGGATTTTTTTAAAAAACTTCCGCGATGTTTATGATTATCGCTTTTGGGTCAACCGCATTATGCGAAAATATAATAAAAGCTACAAAAATGTACATAATTTCGGAGCTTGTAATACACTATTGTAGCAGAAAAAATACTTGCCACAATCTGCATGAGCGGCATTATGTTGGCCCATGGAAATTTTCCGTGAACATAGCAAGATTTTTAAGCTGCTCTTGGGGCTTTTGTGCGCTTTGCTTCTGCCAAGTAGCCGCCTCACTGCTTCCGAAGCGGCAACTTACATTTCACAAGACGAGTTGCAGGCTGTTTATAATGAAGTAAATACGCCCTACAAATACGGCGTGGTAATGAAGCCTCCCAAGGGCATGTTGGCGGATTCCCCCAGCGTTTTTAGGCACGGCGATATGTGGTATATGTATTACATATTGCAGGACGGTTCCGGATACAGCTCACATATAGCCGAAAGCAAAGAACTTTTAAATTGGAAGTATAAGGGAGAAATTCTTAGACGTAAAAACAACAATGATTGGGACGGCCAGCAATCTGCGGCATATGCGGCGCTTCAAGACTGCCGTTGGGGCGCTACAAACGCCATTGAAAAATTTGACGGCAAGTATTGGATATCGTACCTCGGAGGCGAGCTGAAAGGATATGAGACAGATCCCTTGGCCATAGGAATTGCTTGGGCTGAAGACCCCGCTTATTCCGGCGAATGGAACAGGCTTTCCGCGCCCGTTCTTAGGGCCTCCGACGCCGACTCGCGCTATTTTGAAAAGCTGACTTTGTATAAAAGCAATATAATATGGGACAAGTCCGAGACTTTGGGCGCGCCTTTTGTCATGTTTTACAATGCCAAAACCCAAAGCGGCTATGAGCGCATAGCCATGGCGCTTAGCGACGATATGCGCACATGGAGGCGCTTTGGCTCGGAGCCTTTAATAGACAACGGGTCGGGACTCGCCGGAGACCCGCAAGTAGTCAAGATGGGAAATATGTGGGTAATGTTTTACTTTGTGGCGGGCCCCTTTGGGAAGGGGGGAAAAACCACCGCATTTGAAACTTTTGCCTGTTCAAAAGACCTAAAGAACTGGACTAAATGGGAAGGGGAGCCGCTTGTAAAACCCGGAAGCTCTTATGATAGGATTTTTGCCCACAAACCCTGGGTCGTAAAGCATGCCGGGATAGTCTACCATTTTTATTGCGCGCTCGGCGACAAAGGCAGGGTTATAGCGCTTGCCACTTCTCGGGATTTGCGCAATAAGTAATGTTCTTTTAAATTCTTCTTGACTGAAATATAATAGTATAAATCATAAAACAACCATGTTGGCACGTCAAAGACAGAGAGTTATATTGTCCATGTTGGAGACTCAGCCGAGTCTTCGAACTATAGAATTGGCGAGGCATTTCGATGTTACAGATGAGACCATTCGCCGCGATCTTGAATTTCTGGATGCGGAAAACAAGCTCATTAGAACGCACGGCGGAGCCTTGCGCATAGAAAAGTGCGCGGTCGACATGCCTCTCCAAAAGCGCTTGAAAGAAAACAGGGCCGCAAAGCAGGAGATAGCCAAAAAAGCCGTAACGCTCATAAAAGAGGGCGAAACTATTTTTCTCGATGCAAGTTCTACGGTTTTAACTTTAGCTGAAATATTGCCGGATATGGAAATAACGGTAATTACAAATGCCCACGACTGTGTTGTCCCTCTCATGAACCAGTCTAAAATAAATCTTATTGCTACAGGCGGCAAATTGGACAGATTCAGCCATAGTTACGGCGGCATGATGGCATGGACTATGCTTAGAAAATTTTCCATAGACAAGGCATTCTTCTCCTGCAACGGCATAGATATAGAGCGCGGCGCAAGCGAGGTTGCGGAATCGCATGCGGAATTTAAAGAAAATGTGTTGCCGCTTTGTTCCGAGCGCATTTTGCTGTGCGATTCCACAAAATTCGGAATAAGGAGCACAAGGTTCTTCGCCGATATGACTATAATCGACAGGGTCATAACGGATTCAAACGCCGATCCTCTATTTTTATCAAAAGTGGCCGATGGCGGCAAACTTGTCAGTTAGGCAATTATTTGCGAATTCATGGCCGCCCTTATACGGCGGCTTTTTTATTCGGGAAATCCAATACTTTCCAAGGGTTTCCCCGTGGGCGTCAATACAAAGTCTTGTAAAAGCGCGCAACCCTCTTTGTTATGGAAGTTAAAGCCTGGGCGGGAGTGATTCCCAGGCGTTGGCAATACTCTTCTATTGTTATTTTTTCTCCGCCGCACTCTCCGACTATTATTGCTTCGTCGCCTTCCTCTATGGAATCCAAATCCGTCGCGTCTATGCAGGCTTGGTCCATGGAAACTCTTCCTATTACGGGCGCACGTTTTCCCCTTATTAACACATCCATTTTTGTTCCGGCTTCACGCGGTATGCCGTCGCCGTAGCCCAATGATAAAAGCGCCACTTTTGAATCTCTTTTTAATTTATAAGTATTGCCATAGCCGACCGTAGCGCCCGCTGGCAGGTGTTTTACAAGGCTGACGGACGACCTGAATGTTAGCACGTCTTCGGGGATAAAGCCGCTCAATATGGAATTTTTTGAGGGGCGTATGCCGAAAAGCACCAAGCCGGCCCTGAGGCATGTTTTAAAAGCTTTGGGAATTGCGGCGGTGTCGCATACGTCGCTGTGGTGGACGAATATTTTTTGCGCGTTGGCTCCGAGCTTTTTTTCAACGTAATTTAAAAAGTCCATGTCGGCCTTGTCCCCTTCATTTGGGGCCCCGCTTCCGGTACCAGGTATGCATAGCGCTTCGAGGCAGAGGCTTTTGCTTGCCATTAGCATTTTTAGCATTTTTTCGGCCTCTTGGGGCGACGGCGCGGAATGCCCGTCGGATACCGGCAGGCGCATGTGGACGTCAATGCGAAGCTCTTTTGCGGCCTCTTCAAAGCGCCTTATTTCTTCCGAGCTCGCCAAGACGGGAGTTAAGGAGTTTTCTATATAATACGCCTCCTCGTCGGGCAACGACGGGCTTAGCACCACTATTCTCCAGCCGCTTCCGACCTCGCGGACTTTTATGCCCTCGCTTACGTTGGATACCGCAAAGGCGTCCGCTCCGCTCAACATTAATCGGACGGTCGCCGCCTCGACTCCATAGCCGAAGGCGTCGGCGGAAACGAGCGCCATATGCCCGGCATCTTCAGGCTTGAAAAATTTTAATTTTCCAAGGTTGCGTTCAAGCGCGCATAAATCAATGTGAACCGAACACCTTAAATGGGTGCTTGAGCCTTCCATTTTACATATTCCCTTTCGGTGAGAGATTTTGCCTCTATTGGTTGAGTGTTGAGCACAGCTTCGCCGGGATTTGCGCACAAGGCCCTCCATATTTCGGAAATAGGCGGGTCAATGCGGGGAAATTTGTCGAAGCCGGTCTTGCTTTTTTGGTTTAGCAAAAAGATGTCGGAGCGGGACAAGCCCATCACATCGGAAGCGGCGATTTCCCGCTCGAATGTTATGCTTTTAGAGTCGAAATCGAGGATATTTACGAATCCCTTGCGCGACGGCGCCAGTAATGTGAAGGGATTTTTAAATTTTGCAGAATGGGCCAAGGCCGAAACGCGCAGGATGTCGAAAGAATAGCTTTGGGCTTTCGAAAATATTCCAAGCACCGCGAAATACATCGACGCCACGCGCGTCCCGAGAACCGATCCCGGGCCGTGGGCGAGCAGCAGGGAATCTGCCTCCGATAATTTTAAATCCGACAGCATTGCCGCAAAATTTTCCAATGCTGGGCCGTCGGCTCTTCTTTCGCACACGCACTCGCCGCATAAAATATGCGCTAATTTTGCATGTTCGCCGGTGGCGTCGGCTATAAAAATGTTCTTGCCGAACATTAGAAGCGCCTCCGCAGGTTTTTGGGGGCAATTCCAAGCTCCTCACGATACTTAGCAACGGTGCGCCGCGCTACTGAGATGTCTTCCTCGGCGAGCATCGACGCTATCTTTGCGTCGCTGAGCGGCGATTTGGAGGATTCCGCGCCTACTATTTCCTTTATCCTGTTTTTTACCGAGGAGCTTGCCACGCTTTCTCCATCCTTGGATTCGTAGCCGCCGGCGAAAAAGAATTTTAGCGGGAAGGTTCCAAAGGGCGTTTCGGCGTATTTTTCCGCAATGGCGCGCCCTATTGTGGTGGCGTGCAAGCCAAGCTCTGTTGCCACATCTTGCATTGTCATTGGCTTTAAAGCCGATAGTCCGGCTTCAAAAAACTGGCGCTGCCTTTCAAGTATGCTTTGGGCTATGCGCAAAAGTGTCTTCTGGCGCTGCTCTATGGCGTCCATAAAATTTTTTCCGTCGCGTATTTTTTCGCGCACGTAGGATTCGTCGGAGGAGCTCAATTTGCCTTCCGCCATCATGCGGCGGTAGTCGGAGTTTATTTTTAATTTGGGTATATACTCTTTTGAGAGCTCGGCCTGGTAATCTCCATTGTCGTCTCTCCTATAGAGGATATCCGGCAACACGTAGCGCGCATGTTCCTCGTCGAAGCCGGAGGCGGGGGAAGTTTTGAG
>CALXOC010000177.1 GCA_944389915.1 uncultured Opitutales bacterium
TACTTGCAAAAAAAACGCGACAATATTGTCGCGTTTTTTTTGCAAGTATTTTTCGCATTAAAATCACAATAGGCTTATTATTAGCATTATAAAAATAAAAACAAAAGTGGCACAAGTTCTGCTTAATATAAAAAAGCATCTCTAACAAAGACACGGAAATGAAACTAATAATAGCATACATAAAGCCCGAACAACTTGGAGAGGTAAAAAAGGAACTCTTCAAAAACCAAATATGCAGAATGTCGGTAACAAACGCTCTCGGATGCGGAAGGCAGATGGGATACAGCGAAAACTACCGCGGAAACGAGATAGAGGTAAATCTGCTCAAAAAAGTCCGCATGGAGATAGCTGTTAACGACGAGTACCTCGACATTACAATAGAGTCCATAATCAAGGGAGCGCAAACCGACCACATCGGAGACGGAAAGATCTTTGTGTTAAACCTCGACGATTGCATAAGGGTGCGAACGCGCGAAAGGGGATCTCAAGCCATAGGATAGGATCCGCCTTATAAAAAGAGAAAGGAAAATTTTAATTATGAATTTAAAATCAATCGCATTAGCGCTGTGCGCTATATTATTTTCAAGCGCGTATTTAAGCGCGCAAGAAGCAGTTGCTGCGGGCGATGCAGCCAAAACATCAGCCGAAATGTTTACCATAAACAACATTTGGATATTATTGGGCGCGGCGCTCGTATTTATAATGCACCCGGGATTCGCCCTCGTTGAAACGGGGCTGACGCGGGCAAAAAACAGCGTAAATATTATGGCAAAGAATATGGTAACCGTAGCCATAGGGATAATAAGCTATTTAATAATAGGCTTTAACCTAATGTATCCCGGAGACAACTGGTTAATAGGGAAATTTCTGGGATTTGGCGGATTCGGGATTTGCGCTCCGGAAGGGGCGGCCGGCGCCATAGACTATAATGGAGGCCTATATACATATTGGACCGACTTTATATTCCAAGCCATGTTCGCAGCTACGGCCGTAACAATAGTTTCAGGAGCAGTTGCCGAACGCATAAAGTTCTCCAGCTATTTGGTATTTGGAGTATTCTATGCGGCATTGGCGTATACCATAATAGGTTCATGGGGCTGGGGCGGCGGTTGGCTAAAAGGGATAGGTTTTTATGACCTTGCAGGCTCCACCTTTGTCCATTCTGTGGGCGGTTGGGGAGCCCTTGTAGGAGCTGCCATGCTTGGGCCAAGAATAGGAAAGTATGTGAAAGGAAAATCGCACGCCATACCCGGCTGCAATCTCGGATTCGCAACTCTGGGAGTGTTTCTGCTATGGTTTGGCTGGTTTGGATTTAACGGCGCGTCCGTATTTTCCGCCGACCCCCTAATGGTCGCCTATGTATTCACCACGACATCAATATCTGCAGCCTTTGGGCTTGTATTTGCCATGTTTACTTCGTGGATTATGCAAAAAAAACCCGATCTGTCCATGATACTGAACGGCTGTTTAGCCGGACTCGTCGGAATAACAGCCGGAGCCGATTGCGTATCCATAACTTCAACCTGCATAATAGGTGCAATTTCGGGCATACTTGTGGTTTTTGCCGTATATTTCTTTGACAGAATGAGAATAGACGATCCCGTGGGCGCCACTTCCGTGCATCTTGTATGCGGAGTCTGGGGCACGTTGGCGGTTGGAATATTTTCCCCCGAACACGCCTTAATGCCGCAATTGATAGGCATAATTGCGGTGGCGGCTGCAAGTTTAAGCATGAGTTTTGCCGTATTCTACGCAATAAAGAAAAGCATGGGATTGCGCGTCGACAAGACATCCGAGCTTCGCGGACTCGACGTAAGCGAACACGGAATGGAGGCTTACAACGGATTCCAATTCTTTTCAAACGAATAGAATACGCGCAAAGGGCGGGAGGAGAAATGCAAAACTCCCCCCTGCCCCTTTAAGTAAAAATTTTTTATTTTTGTTTTGGTATTTTGCATTAAAATGTATAAAGAATAAGATGTTTTTTAAACAATTTGACAATAGCAATGAAAACTAAAATTACAGTTCTCGCGGCAATTCTATCATGCGCCGCATATTCATTAGCCGCCGATGCTGTTGTGTCGGAGGCCGCCAACGTTCCCGAAAGAGAAATAAATACGCTTGCCGACGAAGATTTCGCAGCAAAGGCTCTCGATCGCTTCTCGGCATCCGCCACTTTCGGCTACGAGAGCGAATATGTATTCAGAGGCACGCACATATGCGGAGCTTCTCTGACGCCCGAAGTCGATTTGGGCTACGATATCGGCTCCGGATTTGCTGCATATGCGGGAGTATGGAGCAACATGGCGCTCGACGACTCATCGTACAAAGAAGTCGACGTCTATACGGGCATCACATACACCTACGATTTTCTAACTCTTGATCTCGGCTACCTTGCGTATCTCTACCCCGATGCCGATGAATTTACCGAAAACACCAACGAGTTGAAGATTGCCGCATCTGTTGATACGACGCAATGGCTCGGAGAATTCAACGTAAGCCCATTTGCCGCATTCTACTACGACTTCAACTTGAAGGCTTCAACTGTAGAGGCGGGATTGTCATATTCCGCCCCCGTAACAAAATGGTTTTTCGACCGCAACTGGGGCACCGTGGAACTTGGAGCAACCTACGGACACGTGTCGTCTGACGACGGCGCATACAACTATGTCGGATTAAGCGCCGACGCGGTGGTTGCGGTAAACCAATACTTCTCCATATCAGCCGGCATACGCTACGCATGGAGGGACAATATGGAGCAGGTCACCTACCTCGGGCGCGACCGCCTGTGGTTCGGAACGTCGGCATCAATCACCTTCTAATTTCTAAATGTTTGTTCGGTTGACGCGGGTTCGGGGATTAAATCCCCGGACCCGCTCGTTTTGGGGCAAACATGGTTACAGCGGCTCGTACGCCAATATAAAATCCCACGTTAAAAACCCGCATCCATAGCGCCGAATTGCGGAAGAGCATTTTTTAGACGGCGCCGACATTGACACTTGCTTAAAAGTACGCTACTAATTATGCGATTGCTTTTGAAGGGCGACTTGCGCACGAGCAAATATGTATGAAAAACAATATGCGCAAAGCCCGAAATGGGGGAAAATCGGCTACCGAATGAAAGCTGCGCATAAAAGTTTCCCCATTTTAAAATATATTCCGGCAGAATTGCTTGCATGCGATGCGCAAAAAAGTAATATAGCATACCAATGAAATCACCGGCTTATACATTACTGTCAATATTGTTTCTATTTGCTCAAACTCTAAGCGCAGAAGTAGGGGATATGGTATTTTCGGGCTTCGGAGATACATCAAAGCTGCGTTACCATAATTTGCACAGCATAACTATTTCCGACGACTTAAAATCCGCCCAGATAACCCCGAAGCGGGAAAAAGGCTGGGAACAAATTCTTGAGACCGAATATTCCGCCCTAAAGCCCAATACAAGATATACGATGTCGTTTAAATCGAAGTCTCCCGACGGCTTTGATTCGTCGAAAAAAATGGAGCTTGTAATTTACGCCGATGACAATGGGAACAAGCGCTATATACGCAAGGCTATAGTGTATCCCTCCATAAAATATAGAAATTTTAAATTCAATTTCACCTCTCCCGATATGCCCTCTAAAATAGTCCTGACCATGTTGAACGGCTTAAGGCTCGATATCGCTGATTTCTCGCTTCGCGAAGGATACGGAGAAAAAATCATTCCCATAGATTCGGAAATTGCCTCGAAACCCGGCAAAAAAACGCATATGCCGAGCGGCTCCGCAGATTTTACAATAGATGCTCCGCGCGGCAATGGCCCCGTTGTCGACGCCTCCGACTTCGGGCTGAGCCAAGAATCGGATAAAAACGCCTCGGCGCTGAACAAGGCGATAGAATATTGCAAAAAGGTGGGGGCGTCAAAACTCACAATGCCCAAAGGCACATATAAAATCTTTGAGGAGGTGCATATAAATTTCAAAGGGCTCAAAGACTTTGTATTCGACGGCAACGGTTCGACACTCGTATATAAGAAGCGCAAATCCAGAAATATGCACATAGCGGATTGCGAACGCGTTCAATTCCGCAATTTTAACATGGATTGGGATTGGGACAACGACCCCCTCGGCAGTTTGGTTGAGGTTGTCGGGCTCAGCAACACCCCGGGAAATTCGTATATAGACTACCGATTTTATGAATACGACCGCTTCCCGAACAGGAATCCGAGAATAGCCTACCTGTCGCCATGGGACGAGAAAAATGCGTCGGTAGGGCTCGAGGGGGCGCGCGGAGTTTCTTACGAAATGTACAGAGGCAAGGGCAAAGCCAAAATAGAATGGCTAAACGGCAATACATTGCGCGTTAAGACGTCTCCGGAAAAGTTTTTGTTTTTCTTTCCGAAAATAGGCGAAAAGTTTAGGATGCAGCACAACTACTATGAGATGGGCGGAATAAGAATAGACTCAAACTCGCACATGCTGATGGAAAACATAAATATATGGTCTTGTGCGGGCCAGGCTGTAACCGTTTACGGAACGCAAAAATATTGGGAGATGAAAAATTTCAACATATTGCCGCCCAAAGGTGTTCCCCGCCGCCCCCTGAGCTCCACCGCCGACCATCTTATATTCGCCCAGTCGGCAGGATTCTTTAAGATGGAAAACTGCGATTTCGGATACGGGTGCGACGACTGCATAAATTTTCACGACAACACCATATTCGGAGTAAAAATATCCGAAGACAAGATATGGCTTCCCCACAGAAGGAATCTGGCGCTATACCAAGCCGGAAGCATTATAGAACTCAGAAACGACAACTATTCCGCAACAAATTATATCGGCAAGATAATCTCCGTGAGCCCGTCTAAACGCAAGAAAAACACGGTTGAGCTCACCTTCGACAAGCCGCTTCCCGACCCCACCGGAGACTGTTTTATTCTGTTAAACACCGCCTACGGAACAAAAAACATCATAGTTAGAAATTCAAAGTTTCACAACAATAGAGCCAGGGGTATCCTGATATTGGCCAGCAATGTAAGCATAGAAAACTGCAAATTCTACCGCAACGAAATGGGAGCATTGAAGATAGAGACAGGCTTCACTTACGCGAGCTGGTGCGAGGGTTTTGGGGCAAAAAACATAGTCATTCGCAACTGCGAATTCGATTCGGTCAATCCCGGAGGGGCAAAGACCGCCGACGGCCACGAGCGCGACATTCAAATTGCAGCCTACTTGCGCCTCGACCCGTCATTTGAAACCACCTCGCAACCACTATTGTCCGACATACTTTTCGATTCCAACGTTTTTAAAAATACATACGGACTTGCCGCCCACATAAGTTCGGCTCGAAATGTCATATTTTCCAACAACACCTTTATAAACGACGCCCCCAGAAAAAGTCCCCTCCCGTACAGGGCCGGATTTTTTGTTCGGAACTCGGACGACATAACAATAATAAACAATAAATGGGTATCTTCAAAAATTGTGGTGCAACCCTCTCTGCTTTACGAGCCCGAATCGGTAAACGGCCTAAGGCTCTACGGCAACAAAGTAGAGCCATTGTCGGGCGACAATTGATTTTCTCGCCGCCGACGACGCGCAAACCGAAGTCTTTTCCCAAGCAAATTTTGCAACAAAAAAAATGCGGCCATATCTGGCCGCAAAGCAAATAGATATAAATAAGATGGCTGTTAACGAGTCTTCTCCTTGACCTTTGAAGCCTCCTTGCCTATGCGGTCGCGCAAATAATAGAGACGCGCGCGCATTGGAACGGACTCGCGGTCCACTTCTATTTTTGCGATATTCGGCGAATTCACAGGGAATACGCGCTCAACGCCCTCCCCATAGGATATGCGGCGCACAGTAAAGGTCTCGTGAATGCCGCTGCCCTTTCTGGCAATGACTATTCCTGAAAATACCTGTATGCGCTCTTTGTCGCCTTCGCGGACTTTAGCGTGCACCTTTACGCCGTCTCCAACCTTGAAAGGAGCCACATCGGCCTTGATTTGGTCTTTCGTTATTTCTTTCAACAATTCCTGGTTCATTGTCATTCCTTTGATTTCAAAATATCATGTCTGCGAATTTTTGTTTTTTCCAACTGCCTTTCCCGCCTCCATTGCGCTATTTCGGCGTGGTTGCCCGACATCAAGACCTGAGGCACTTCCATTCCGCGAAAAACCGGAGGTCTCGTATATTGTGGAAAAGCGAGGAGATTGCCTTTAAATGAGTCAAAGGTCAAGGAATTTTCTTCGCCAAGAACACCTTTTACATATCTCGCGGTGGCGTCGGCTACAACCGCAGCCGGAAGAGTGCCGTTTGTAAGCACATAGTCACCTATGGATATTTCCCTGTCTATAAGGCAATCTCTAACCCGCTGGTCTATGCCCTCGTAATGTCCGCTTAATAATATTATATGGCCGGCTCTGGCAAGCTCCTGGGCAATTTCCGGCGAGAATTTTTCTCCGTCCGGACACATATAAATGC
>CALXOC010000178.1 GCA_944389915.1 uncultured Opitutales bacterium
TGTCGGTATCGGCGCTCGACAGATGCGAAAATATTCCTGAGACTCTTATCGAAGGGAGCGATTTTATCGCGGGAATAACGTCGTCTGCTGATTCGTGCCACAAGCCCGCCCTGCCCATGCCGGTGTCGAGTTTTATGTGCACATTTAAAAGTTTGGAGCGGCATTGCGCCAGCCTGGAGAAGTCTTCGGCCTCTTCATAGGAGGAAATCGCGGGTGTCGCCCCGTAGTCGAAAACGAGCGGCCGCTCTTGGCGGAGTATTGGGCTCAAGACAAGAACCGGCCTGTCTGAAACCACCTCTCGCACGCGCGAAGCCTCGTATAGATTGGCAACCGCAAAAATATCGGCCCCTCCCCTGAGGAACCTCATCAAGGCCTGAGGCATGCAGTGGCCGTATGCGTCGGCTTTCACCACGCAAATATATTTCATCCCTCCGGGCAGGGAGGATTTAATTTTCCGCACGTTGTTTTCCAAACGCGAAAAATCTATTTCAATCCACGATCTAAATGGCAGTTTTTTCACTTGGCAAAATATGGGCCCAAGTTTCCGACGAGCTTCAAGCGCTGTCAATTCAAATACTAAAATTCTCCGAATACGCTTTGTTTCGGAACTTGAAAGTACGGCCCTATTCCATCGCGAAACGCCGATTTTTAAGAAAATAAGAGAGCTACCGCCGCTTGGAAAAGCGGTAGCCTACTCCTCTGACCGTCTCTATCAATGCCGACTTCTCAGCAAGTTTCTTTCTGAGGTTTACTATGGCGACATCTACGGCCCTGTCGGTAACGGGATATCCTCCGCCGTGGACGGCCGTTATGATGGCGTCGCGGGAATACACCCTGCCGGGATTCCTCAAAAACAGCTCCAAAATTGAAAATTCGTTCGCGGTAAGGTCTATAACGCGATTGTTTAGCCGAACTTCGTGAAAATCGCAATCAAGCTCTATGCCGGCATAAGCAACGCGTTTAGAGTCTTTTGAGCGCTCATTGCATTCAAAATCCCTAAGTTGCGCTTTTATCCGAGCAATGAGAACGCGCGGGCTGAAGGGCTTGGTTACGTAATCGTTAGCGCCGAACTCCAGGCCGCTTACAATATCGGCATCTTCGCTTCTTGCCGTAAGCATGATGACGGGAGCTTGCCTCAGTTCCGAATCCGACCTGTATATTTTGCAAAAGTCCAATCCGTCCATTCCATTTAGCATGAGGTCCAAAAGAATGAGATCGAATCTTTCGCCCCTGCGCAACATCATAAGGGCCTTTTCCGCAGAATCAACCCGGGCTGTTTTGTAGCCGCACTTTTGCAGGTTGAACTCTATCAGCTCCCCTATGCTTTCTTCGTCTTCAACAACAAGAATCTTTTTGTCGAAACAGTCCATAATGAATCTTTCTAAATGGCGACAATAAATTAGGAATTAAACGTCAAAGTAAAAACAGACCCCTTCCCCAATTCGCTCTCAACGGAAACGGAGGCCGAATGCAAAATGGCTACATGTTTGACAAGGGCAAGGCCAAGCCCGGTTCCACCGCAGTTGCGGGAGCGCCCCTTATCGACCCTGTAAAACCTCTCGAATATTCTCGGAAGATCCTGTGAAGGTATCCCGGAACCGGTATCCGATACGCTAAGCTCGATTTTCCCCGATGGATTTCTATGCGCCTTCACCTTTATGGAGCAGGCGCTTCCGCCGTATTTTACGGCGTTTGAAATCAGGTTGTTCAAGGCTATTTGCAATAGAGTGTAATCACCGTCTACGAATAAATCGCGCGGGCACTCCGTTGAAATAGAATCCCCCGATGACTCTGCAATGGCGGAATTGTTGTCAATGCAGTCGCCTATTAGAGAGAGCAAGTTGACCTTTTCAAACTTTTGTGAATTCATGTCCCGCTCGAACTCAAGCTTTGAAAGCAACAGCATGTCGTCGACCAAGGCGTTCATGCGAAACGCCTCCTTCTCAACTATCGAGATGAAACGCCTTTTTGTGGCATCGCGCTCATCGGCCATTATAGTTTCGGCTGCCGCCCTTATTGCGGTGATAGGAGTCTTCAGTTCATGCGAAGCGCCGGCAACAAAGTCCCTCCGCATCTTTTCGTTGGCGGCAAATGCGGAGACATCGTGCAAAACGATTAGCGCGCGCGGAACGCGGCTTTTGTAGTCCAGCCTTATCCCCGCAAATGAAAAAATTTTCGACGGGCTGCCGGGAATTTCTATGTTGCACCTATAGTTTTCCTTTTCCGAAAAAGTGCGCTCCACCGCCTTTATAATTTGAGAGTTCCTTATGTTCTCGGCAAGAGGGCGGTTAAGCGCTGCATCGGACAAATCGAACAGTTCGGAGCAGGACTTATTGCAGCGGAGCAAAATGCCATCGGAAGTGCATATAAAAACACATTCGCTCATATTTCCGAATATCTCATTCAGCTCGCAGTTGCGCTTGTCGAGCGACTCCATCCTATGCCTTAGCTCATCGGCCATGGAAGATATCGACGCGCTCAAATCCCCTATTTCCGTAATGCTGCAAGATTCGGCCCTTGCGCTGAAGTCCCCTGATTCAAGGCGCTTCGCGGTTTCCGTTAGGGACTTTAGCGGAAGGCTTATCGAGCGGGCCAACAAGAATGAGAATAACGCTGAAGCAGCCAAGGCAACAAGAGATGTGAAAAGTATTTCAAATGAGAAAGCCTGTTTGGCAATCCTCATGTTGTGGAGCGGGATAGACTGCCTGATGCAATAGCGGTAAGCTCCGCTCTTTTCCTTAAAAGCGGGAACTGCCGCATAGAGCATGCTTATTCCAAGCGTATCGGAAAAATGCGAGGCTATTTGCGACTCCCCGGACAGCGCTTTCCTGACCTCAGGACGCCCTATGTGGTTTGGCATCGCCGAACTGTCGGCGTTTGAATCAAAAAGCACACGGCCGTCGGAGGCTATGATGGTGGTTCTTATGCCCTCTCTCTCGGAAAAGTCGGAACAGAGCCTTGATAGCTCCGCTGCATCGGCTCCGGCCGAGAGGGCCGCCGCCACCATTTCCGAGGAATTGGCCAAAATGCGCCTGACGTTCAGCTCGTATATTCTATCCAGCATCAAATAGTTCGATAGCGAAAGCGCCCCGACAATTAATGCGCCAACCGCCGCAGAAGTTAAAAATATGCGCGCAAACACGCCGGTTAATTTCTTTGAAAACTTCATAATTATCAATGCTACTTCCCACCTATAGGTAATTTGCGAGCACCGCGTCAATCCGATATTGCGCCCTAACAAACTTCTAATATTGGGCGAATGCAATCCTTACAATAATAGCGGAAACTCTCACGCATATAAAACCCAGTTCTTGCGCAAGGCCAATAAAATTCTAACCGCATTAAGCGAGAATGCGCGCACATAAAACGATAAATTCGTTTTGTGGTACAACAAACAATAAAATATGAAAAATAAACTGACAACATCAATCGCAATCGCGGCCCTTATATTGGCCGGAGCCGCAACATGCGCCAACGCGCAGGACAAACAAACATTGGACCTGCTTGTAAGCAAAGGCATCATAACAAAAGAGGAAGCCTCCAACGTTCTTAAAAAATCCTCTGAGATTCAAATAACGGCGAAGGAAAAATCTGTTAAATCAATCAAACTTATAGGAAGAGTCCAAACCCAGTACGAATATATAGCCGTCGACGAGTACGCCAACGGGGCTTCAACTTCTCTCGACACCAAAAGCGACTTCCTTATGAGGAGAATGTTTCTCGGAATGGAGGCGTCCCTCGGGAGCGGCTGGTCTGCAACCGTGATAGCCGATTTTGGAAGATCGAGCGACAACTATTTGGAATACGCCTATATTTCAAAGAAATTAGACTGGGAGTTTCTCAAGGGCAAAGCCGACATGGGATACCGCAAGGTGAATTTCGCGCTCGAAGAATACACGTCGGCGTCGAAGCTGCTAACCGTGGAGCGCTCAATTGCCACACGCTATTTCAGCGAACCCAACAACGGGAGGCGGCTCGGATTTGCCGGAAGGCACACAGGGCTTTACTGGAACGGCAAAGTGGAGGATATAGACGGGCTCGAATACGGGGTGTCTGTAACCAACTCCTACCAAAACAGCCCCGCCTCTTTCCCCGACAACGCGGACACCCAACTCCTGTACGCCGCCAACATTGCGTATGCCGCTAAAATATCCGATGCAAAGCTGCAAGTAGGATTTAATTTTGCGTACACAAACGGCGTGAATGTTGCGGGAACTGCCGGAAAGGTTCATTCGTCAATACTCGGAATAAATCCGTATTTGAAATTTAACCTGTACGGCCTTGAGCTGTGGAGCGATTTCCTCTTGGCGAATATAGACGACGGCAAGAGCGGGCCTTCGGGCGCATATACCAGGGACGCCACGCCTATGGGCTTTAACATTGCCGCCGAATATAAATTCGACATAGGCGAAATGGGAAAAATTGCCCCCGCCTTCCGCTATTCGTGGATAGATACCGACGGCCGCGGAATAAAAATGAGCGACGGCATCCGCAATTCCAACGCTTCCACTACATACGATGCCGGACAAAGCATATATGTAGGATTAAATTGGTATATAATCGGCAACGATTTAAAATTCCAGGTGGGTTATGAATGGGCCCAACTAAACGGCAATCCAAACGGAGGAATTGCGGGACATTCCGACGCAAATGCGGTCCGCGCACAAATGCAAGTGCTGTTCTAAACTTCCACTACAATTCCACAAAAGAAAGAAAAAAATAATATGAAAAACCTATTAAAACTCACAAAGATTTCCGCTTTCGCGGCATGCTTAATGTTTGTCGCCTACGCCGAAGCCGAAGACAAGATAGTCATAGACGGCTCAACCACGGTTGGCCCCATATCCAAAGCGTTCGCGGATTTTTACAAGGAAAATAACGGGGGCGTAAACATCACCATCAGCGAATCCGGGAGCGGCAATGGAGTAAAGAGCCTAATGAACGGGGCATGCGACATCGCCAATATGTCGAGATTCATGAAAAGCAGCGAATTCAAAGCTTGCGCGGATAAGGGAATCATGCCCGTCGCCCATGTTGTTGCCTTCGACGGACTGGCTGTAATAGTAAATCCCCAAAATAAGGTGGGAGCGCTTACTCTGGCTCAGATAGCCGACATATATACCGGAAAAATAACAAACTGGAAGCAGGTTGGCGGCGATGACGCCGAAATAGTTGTAATATCGCGCGATACCAACAGCGGAACATATGAAACCTTCAACGAAGTGGCTCTGAAAAAGCAAGCCATAACGCCGAAAGCCGAATATGTGGGCTCAAACGGCCAGGCCCGCACGCGCGTAAACAGCACGAAAAACGCCATTGCCTATGTCGGGCTTGGATTTGTGGACAATTCCGTAAAAGCCTTGTCGGTAAACGGAACGCTTCCGAGCGCATCGAGCATAGTGAGCGGCAAATACGCCATATCGCGCCCGCTGTTCATGTTTACAAACGCCTATCCGAAAATGGGAAGCAGGGTGTATGATTTTGTTACCCTGCACCTTACAAAGGAAGGCAGAGAAATTGTAAGGGAACTCGGTTACATACCTGTCTGCGAATAGGGGAAATTGCATAAAGTTGTCCATGGAAATAAAAAACAACAAGCTTATAATGGACAAATCCGCAAACGCCTTGGGCGCTCTAACACAGCGCCTGGGGCGCGCGCTTTTATTCTCCATTACCGCAATACCGACCCTCGCTATTATATTCATAATATTTTTTATTACCCGGGAGGCACTTCCCTTCTTTAGCGATTTAAAAAATGTAGCGGAATTTTTTACCGGCACAAACTGGCGCCCATCAAACGATGCCGATCCGCATTTCGGGGCTCTCCCCATATTTTACGGCACTGTAATGGTAACGGTGGGATCATGCATAGTCGCGGTCCCTTTGGGAATACTCACAGCCGTATGTCTGAGCGAAATCGTATCGAAAAAAATATCGCGCATATTCAAACCCGTGGTGGAGCTTTTGGCGGCAATACCGTCGGTCGCCTTCGGATTTTTTGCGCTGATAGTTTTCGCGCCCCTTTTGCAAAACCACGGAGGCATAGTATTGTTTGGAGCCGCGCTTGCATGCGGAATACCCTTGTCTTTAATAATCTCCCTGCCGCTTGGAGAATGGGTTTCGATAAAAATTCTCAAATTAAAAGACGAATCTGCACACCCCTGGGTCTGTACGGCAATTTTTGTGCCCGGATGCTCGCTTGTGTGCGCGGCGGCGGCAGCATTGCTAAACGTAGAAATTTCGAGCGGAACCAATGCGTTAAACGCCTCGGTAATACTGGCGATAATGGCATTACCTACCATAGTAAGCATATCCCAAGACGCAATAAACTCCGTGGGCAGAGACATGCGGGAAGGCTCATTGGCGCTTGGGGCCACGCGCTTTGAAACGATATTTAAAGTTGTGCTGCCGTGCGCAAAAAGCGGCATAGCCGTTGCCGTAATACTCGGACTAATGCGTGTGGTAGGGGAAACCATGGTTGTTTGGATGGCCAGCGGAAATTCCTTAAAAATACCCGAGCCCTTCTACAATGTCTTGGAGCCGGTGCGGACCATGACTGCAACGATAGCGGGCGAAATGGGGGAAGCGGATCAAAGCACGGGTTCGGCAAGATACCATGTATTGTTTGCCATGAGCTTTTGTTTGCTGGTAGGGGGCCTAATTCTCAACGCGGCCAGCCAATGGGTGGCATCGGACAGGTTGAAGGCTAAGAAAATATGAGAAATATACTTGATAGATCTTTCACAATAATGGCGCGGGCATGCTTGTGCCTGATGGCGCTCACGCTTTTGGGATTTTTGCTCCCAATTATATATAACGGGCTTGGGGCTGTTTTTTTCAACGCAACAGTGGAGCACGAGAAATTTTTGCGCGAAAATCTCGATTACGACATTCCGCAAAAGAAAATCGAACTCATAGAGAGAGCCGATGCAGCGCGGGCTCCCCTTTGGAAGATGATATCATCGTATGAGAACTCCCATGGCGCTGCGGAATCCGGAAAATTATTGGCCCAAATAAGGAAAGATGTCTTTGCCTCGATGAGAGCCGACAAGGAAACACTTGAAAAAATCCTTGGATTGGGCGGAAGAGAGCGGGCTGAAAAGTTGCGCAAATACGCGGAATCGGCGTGGAAAATTTACGATTTGGAAGCGTCGCGTTTGGCGAAATCGGAAATATCGCCATTTGCCCTCGACAAGGCATTCAAGTCGGAACAGACAAGCCTCGAGTCCGATGCGAAAAAATTCGCCTCGGATTGCGACAAAACTATGAAGCTGGGCTTTTCAAAGAGGAACTCGCTAAGGCGCAACATCTGCCTACCTCCGCTCGGCTTAATGAAAAAGCTGCGTGCCGAAATATCCCTGCAAAACGCCGCCTACTTTGAGCTAAAAAACGGAATACGCGAGTTGCTTGGGCCGTCGGACAAAACCGAAAAATCAAAACTCAACCTCTTGCGGCAGCGCTATGGCCAAACAAGAATGGATATGGCAAAAAAGACGCTGGAGGAGTCAATATTGCACATAAACATAAAGACAAAAAACTCCCGGGGTGCGGAAATTTCCCGGAGGGTTGCCAGCAAACAATATTTTAAAAACAGCGCCGTGGAAGATATGATTGATTACATAGAGAACAACTTTGACTCCATGTTGAAGCCGCATTTTACGGCCTATTGGGGATTTTTCTTCGACGAGCCATTTGATTCCAACATATTCGGCGGCATATGGCCGATGATATGCGGAACCTTTTATCTGACTTTCGGCTCAATGTTGATAGCGGCTCCGCTTGGAATAGCCGCCGCTATATACTTTTCCGAATACGCAAAAGAAGGCCGTGTTATATCCCTTCTTCGAATGTGCGTTGGCACGCTGGCAGGTGTGCCGTCAATTGTGTTTGGTTTGTTTGGTCTGGCATTTTTGATAAACACTTTAAAAGTGTCGGAGTCTAAAAGCGTATTGGCAGGAGCGATTACCCTCGCCCTGCTGATACTTCCAACAATCATTCGCGCCTGTGAAGAAGCCCTCAAAGCTGTTCCGCAATCGTACCGCGAAGCCGCTCTCGGTTTGGGGGCTGGAAAATGGAAGGCTATTTGCACGGTCATACTTCCGGCGGCTTTGCCGTCAATGCTTACGGGCATAATAATTTCGATGGGGCGAGCCGCCGGAGAGACCGCCCCCATTATCTTCACCGCGGCTACGTCTATAGGTTCCGCCCTGGCCATATCCGACATATTCACGCAGCCCACTCCCGCCCTTCCGTGGAACATATACAACATATGTAGCGAGCATGAAATGGCCGACAGGGTAGGACACGTACAATACGGAATGGTGCTAACTTTAATAGGCCTTGTTTTAGCCTTAAATTTCGCAGCCATTTGGATGCGCGCAAGACTTCAAAATAAAGTAAAATGACAGCAGAAATCAAAGGATCCCCAAGGATTACAATGGAAATGTCTCCAAATTACCACCCGCCAAAAGAATTTGCAATATCTGCCAAAGACTTTTCGGTATTCTACGGAAGTTTTCATGCCGTAAAAAATGTAAACATGGACTTCGAGAGAGGAAAAGTAACGGCGATAATAGGTCCAAGCGGATGCGGCAAAAGCACATTCCTCCGCTGCATAAACCGAATGAACGACCTTGTTGAAAATTGCCGAACCGAAGGGCTTTTGGCATTCGACGGCATTGATATATACCACAAGCGACTTGACGTCGCGGAACTGAGGAGGCGCATAGGAATGGTTTTTCAGCGCCCCAATCCCTTCCCTAAAAGCATATATGAAAATGTGGCCTACGGAGTCCGCTTGAAAGGTGTCAGAAAAAAGGCAATACTTGATGAAATCGTGGAAAATTCGCTAAGGCGCGCGGCTTTGTGGGACGAGGTAAAAGACAGGTTGTCTTCCAATGCGCTCGGAATGTCCGGAGGCCAGCAGCAGCGCTTGTGCATTGCGCGGGCGCTCGCAATAAAGCCGTGCGTTCTGCTTATGGACGAGCCATGTTCGGCGCTCGATCCAAAATCCACCGCAAGAATAGAAGACTTGATAGCCGAGCTGTCCGGGGAATACACCATAGCCATAGTTACCCACAATATGCAGCAAGCGGCGCGCGTGTCGGACAACACTGCTTTTTTCTACGAAGGCAGGCTCGTAGAGTTCGGCACAACGTCGCAGATATTTACCAATCCTAAAAACAAGGCCACTAACGACTATATAACGGGAAGGTTCGGCTGATATGAATTCACACCTTAGAAAAGATTTGGAGCGCTTGAAGCTGCAAATAATGAAAGTAGCAATAGGCGTAGAGGAAAACGTCAGAAAAAGCGTAGAAGCTCTCAGGGAGCTGTCTGTAAAAAAAGCCGAAGAGGTGATTGAGGCGGATTTGGAAATCGACAAGTTGGAAGTTGACACGGAGGAGGAGTGCCTAAAAATTCTCGCACTGCACCAGCCTGTGGCAAGCGATTTGCGATTTGTCATAACGGTTTTAAAAATCAACAACGAGCTTGAGCACATAGGCGACATGGCCGCAAACATAGCAAAGCGCGTAATATTTCTGCGCGACGCCCCTCCCGCAAAAATACCCTTTGACATTGAAAAAATGTCAAAGCAAACCCTTTCAATGCTAAAGTCCGCCATCGACGCATTTGTGCGCTACGACGAGCTAAAAGCCATAAAAGTATGCGAGGACGACGAAGATGTTGACGACGAGAACAGGCAATGTTACGCAAATGTGAAATCCATCATAAGCGCTAATCCCGATTGCGCGATGGCCCAAATAAACTATCTGCTTGTTTCCAAGTCCTTCGAGCGCATAGCAGATTTATGCACAAATATAGCTGAAGACATAATATACATGAAGCACAGCGTAATAATACGCCACAATTTAAAAAACGCCGAACAAAAACTGTCAGGCAGCAGCTTGGAAGAAGCAGGCGATTGGGATTGACCGCCATCATCCCCCGGTGCCGTTTTTGCCATATAACTTACAGGCGGCGCCCAAGGGCCTCACAAGCACACAGCCGGCATTGGCGGATTTTTTCCTGCAGATTCGGCTTGGTTTGCAATAGCCTCGCGCGCGCATAAAAACGGGGAAGGCTCCGGACTTTACAGCAGTCAATGCGGAGGCTTCCCCGTGCAGGAATCATTTTAACTGACAAATTTTATCCCCTGGCACACCTTGGCGCCACCCATGCCCTTCAGCTTTTTATGGACAATGGCATGCGTAGAACATGTCATCGTCCCCATGTTGGCGGCTTCGGGAGAATCCGCCTTCGCCGGAAAAATGGCGCTTTTATTGTTGTTTAACGCGCAATAAAGTTAGCCGAGGTTAACTTGTCAACAAAAAAAATTAGAAATATCTAACTTTATCCCGCCCACGCCCGCCGCTATTTGCCCCGCCGGCGCTTACGATCTTGCTTGCCTGGCGCGGCGCAATAGTTTTTTATATGGCCGCGATGCAAAAAGAACTTAATGTGTGTTTTGCCCCCGACAATAATTACGCCGCCCCGTGCGGAGCGGCGATAGCTTCCATTGTGGAAAATTCCTCGGAAGGCGAATTTCTGACCTTTCACATTCTACACAACAACACTTTTTTGCCCGAAAATATAGAAAAGCTCTCGGAGCTTTCGCCCTCCAGGAAAAACTTCAAGCTAAACTTTATAAAGGTTGACGACTCCGAATTTAAAGATTTTCCCGACTATGGCCACCAGCCTGTATGGTATAGGTTTAAAATACCATCGCTCATAAACGCCGAAAAGGTTCTGTATCTCGACTGCGACGTGATAGCCTTAGCCTCATTGGGCGAATTTTTCGACATTGCCATGGACGGCTTGGCAATGTGCGCCGTAAAGGACAACATTTACCGCAAGCTCGCAAAAAAGTACAAATTGCCCCCTAAACAGCCCTATTTTAACTCCGGCGTGGTAATGATGAACTGCCGCTATTGGAGGGAGCACAAGCTTGAATCGAGATTTTTCGACTTCATACGCGAGGACAAATCCCGGGCCTGGCTGCTGGACCAAAACATTCTTAACATGCTCTTTGGAGACAAGACCAAATTTGTGCATCTAAAGTATAATTTCCAATATGTCGCCCCATTCGCCTTTGAGTCCTGCTATATACACGACCGCAAAGAATACAGGCAGGCTGCGGAGAATCCAGTGGTGGTCCACTTTTTTGGCCCCATAAAGCCCTGGATTTGCGGCGACGGCAAACTGCATCCCATGCAAAAGCTATATTTCAAATATCTCGCGCTCACTCCGTGGAAAATGCCGGAGCAAGAATGGAGAAAATTTGAATCCGACAACAACAAACTCTATCCCTCCGCATTGAGGAGGCATTGCATTAGAGCTTTCACAAGAAATCCCCAACTGCTATTAAAACCGTATTTTTGGGGCAGACTTTTCATGTAGAGCCTACAAATCAAAGCCGGACTCCGCCCAAGGCAAGCAGTCTTGGCGGTTTTTTTACGCATTTATTGCGCCTGCCTTTTTTCGGAAGCAAAATGCCAAAAGATGTCATTTTTATTAAAAATGTTTTTTTGTAAATTTGACCTTTACGCATCCATATATTAAAATAGGGCATGATTGAAAAATGCCAAGTGGCACATCTAACAGGAAACATTATATATATGAAATACATAATTCTTGCTTTCTGCACCGCCATACTCGGGGCAAATATTTGCCCAGCGCTATCCGAGGATAGGGTTAAAGCTTGGGAGGAACCTATCATCATACCGACATATCTGCTCAATCCCCCCGAGAAAGCGCCCATATTCGATTGCGATTGGTCTTACCAAAGAGCCCGCAGAAGCGTTTATCCCTACCGCTTTAACGACAATGTAACGCGCACAAAAAAGAACTTAACATACAAGGCGCTTTACCTTGAGAACAAGTATCTGAAGCTTTGCATACTTCCTGAAATAGGCGGGCGCCTATTCTATGCTTTGGACAAGACTAACAACTACGATATATTCTACCGCCAAGACGTGATAAAACCCGCCAATGTCGGCATGGCGGGAGCATGGATTTCCGGGGGAGTGGAATGGAACGCATTTCACCACCACCGTATTACAAGCAACGCGCCCGTAAACTATGCCATAACCGAAAATACCGACGGCAGCAAAACGATATGGGTTGGCGAAACGGAACTTCGGCACAGAATGTCGTGGGCGATAGGCGTAACGCTGCATCCCGGCAAATCATACATTGAAATAAGCGGTAGACTTTCAAACTCGACAATGGACAGCAACTCCATGCTTTATTGGACGAATGCCGCCACCCATGTTGATGAAAATTACCAGATTATATTTCCCCAAAATACAGAATTTGGAACTTTCCATTGCAAGTCGAGCTTTTGCCATTGGCCTATAACGCGCGAAGCTTATACCGGCGTCGATGAGTACAAATACAAGCTCGACGCATCATGGTGGAAGAACCATCCTTCGAGCAATTCCATATTTGTTTACGATCTCAAGGACGATTTTATAGCCGGATACGACTACGGCAGAAACGCTGGAACCATAGCAGTAGGCAACCACCATATAGTCAAAGGGGGCAAGTTTTGGCTTTGGGGACAAAATTCGGGTTGGGCCACAAAAATCCTGACTGACACCGCCGGGCATTACATAGAGCTGATGTCGGGAGCCTATTCCGACAACCAGCCGGACTACACATGGATATATCCCTACGAATTAAAGAAATTTTCGCAATACTGGTACGGGCTGCGCGATATAGGCGGAGTAAAAAAAGCCTCAAAACAGGCCGCAATAAACATGGACTTGATAGAAGGCGGCAAGGTTTTAATAGCCGCGCTCACAACGGAAGAACTTAACGGGCTGGAACTGTCGCTATGGCTAAAGGATAAAAGAATTTTTTGCAAAAAAATCGACACCACGCCGGCTTCGCCCTTTGTGGAGATTTTGGAAATAGGCAAAAATATTTCCGAAGGCGATCTTATGCTTACCCTGAAGTCTCCGGAGGGCAAAACCATGCTTTCGTACACGCCCGTGCTTAAAGACGCGAATAAGGCCCTTCCCGATATAGTAAGGCCTCCCAAAACGCCCGAGGAAATTGCCAATAACGAGGAATGCTACTTTGTAGGCTTGCGCAATTTGCAATTCCACAATCCTTTTATAAATCCAACAGACTACTTTATGGAAGTCTTGCGTCGCGACCCCAAGGATACGCGCGCAAACACGCAAATGGGCATATATTTTAGAAAACGCGGTGAACTCCAAAAGGCGAAAAAATATTTAATGGCGGCATTAGAGCGCCAGACCAAAGATTACACACGCCCGCAAGATTGCGAAGCAACATACAATCTTGGATTAGTGTTAAAGGCTGAAGGAAAATACGAAGCCGCTACTGAAATGCTGTATAGGGCGGCATGGAATTATGCATATAATTCGGCGGCAAATTTTCAGATAGCGCAAATTTATTCGCAAAATGGCGATTATGAGAGCGCTCTTGAACGCCTCGACGAAGCCTTAATCTACAACGGAGCAAATCTGCATGCGCTAAATCTCAAATGTTCCATACTGCGCAAACTCGGCAAAGCTGAAATGGCATCTGAATGCGCCGATAAAGCCCTGTCTTATGACCCCATCAACACATACGCTCGCCATGAAAAAAATCTGCTTAAATCTGACACATCATTCATAAAGCTCATGCGCGACGACAGCGAGTCATATTTGGAGTTAGCTCTATGCTACTTGGCAAACGGATTTTATTCCGAAGCGGAATCCTTGCTGAGATATGCGGATTCAAAATCCGATTATCCAACGATAAAAATGCATTTGGCGAATCTCGCCAAAAAACGCGGAGACGAAGAATCGTATAAAAATCTCTTTGGGCAAGCACTCTCAATGCCGCAGGATTCGTGCAATCCCTTTAGACTCGAGACCATAAGCATTATGGAAAAGGCCTTAAAGGAATTTCCCAAGAGCGACAAACTGCTATATTGGCTCGGATGCGCATGCTACGACAAGCGCCCCGAATATGCCATGGCGCAATGGCGAAAGTGCGTGGAAATAAAGCCCGAAAACTCCATGGCATGGAGAAACTTGGGATACGGCAACTGGAAACATCTAAGAAATTATGCAAAGGCCGACAAGTATTACCGCAAGGCTATAGAAATAGACAATACGCAGGCAATATTCTTTGAAGAGCTTGACCAGGTGTTAGAGCTTAAACGCGAAAGCGTGAAAACGCGCTACGATATTCTCAAAAAGAACCATGAAGTCTGCAAAAAGCGCTATTATCCGCTGGCCGCCGAAGTTATTACCGGAACTTTTGAAGGGGATTACAACTATGTATTGAAGCTTTTGAGGGAATGCTATTTCCCCACCCGCGAAGGAGTGTCGGATTTTCACGATGTCTATCTGGATGCAGTGATTTTAGCCGGATTTGAAAAATTTAAAAAGGGCGACTTCCGCGCCGCAATTTCCCTATATAACGACGCTTTCAAATTTCCCGCGAACCATCAGGTATTTTTGTACGACACCCGGATACCGCGCGACGCCCAAAGCTATTGCATGATTGGCGACGCCTACGAAGCTTTGGGGGACATCGAAAAAGCCAAGCTAAATTGGCAAAAAGCTGCCGAAGTAAATGTTCGCAATACAAATTGGAGATATTACAAGGCAACAGCCTTAAAGAAACTGGGTAAAAGCTCCGAAGCCGAAAAGATATTTAAGGCCCTATTGAAGGACGGGGAAAACGGAATCGTAAGCAAACATGTAAATTTCTACGGAGCTGAAGGTTCAACTGGAGAAAGCGTCTCAGACATAAACTCAAAAATGTATTTGACAAAGGGATTGGGCGAACTCGGCTTAGGGTTGTTGGATGAGGCAAAGAAATCGTTTGAAGAATCTCTGAGGCTGAAGCCAAACTCGCTGTGGGCGGCCGTTATGCTAAAAAATCATAATTAAAGGATAATTCCGCAAAATATTGTCTGAAATTTTTTAATAATCGTTTAGCTCTTTTCTCAATGCCCGCGGATATTTTCCGTAATAGGAAAACACGGCTTTTGAGAAGGAATATGCGTTCGCATAACCGATAATATTGGCTATTTCAGCATTGGTATGCTTTCCTTCCCTTATGAGTTCAACAGCCCTTTCCATGCGCCTATCAAGCAGATATTTTGAATAGCTGCGCCCAAAATGCCTAATGCAATGCCCGTTTATAGCGTATTCCGATATGGAAAGCAGACGGGATTGTTTTTTTATGTTCCAATCGGCGCACGGATTTTCCGATATTTTTTTCATGAGCCGCAAAACGGCGCATTCGTCATTTTCGCAAGGCCTTCGGGAATCAAATTCGCGCCTGAGCGCGGCGACAATAGACGACGCCAACCTTTCCAAAATGCCCTTGTAGCTATCTTTATAATAAAGCTCCTCCAAATAAGTTCTCATAAGAGCCGAAATGACTTTAAACGACTTTAAAGTGCGGACGCAAGTTTTCATCCCAAGAATTTCGCTCCAATATGGAACATTAGAAAAATGTATCCACCACACGCATGTGTTCATATTTTTTACAAAGTTGTCGCACAAATTGCCTCTTGGAAGAATAAGCGCGTCTCCTCGTTTTAACTCCGCCTTCTTGCCGTCGAACTTTACATCCAAAAGGCCTTTCTCAACAATCAGCATATCATAAAAAGACTTGTTTATGCGCGAATGATAATAGCCCTTTGTGTGTTCGGCGTAACCCAATAAGGGTATTGAATATTTACTCCAAAGGTCTGGTGTTGAAGGCGGCGGCATTTTTAGCAGATTTTCATCGCGGTCCAAAGCGTCTAAAGGCAAAACCTCCCCCCTATTTTTATGCATAAAATATATGACCTTGTTGCCTGATGGCCAAAGCTTCAACTCGTTGCTGTCATAGATTGTCCAAGCATATTTGTTTGATGCATCAGAACGCCTATGTCTTTTTTTAACCATTTCAAATTACGTTAAAGATTGGCAAAATATTTGCAACTTCATAAAATTAAGCCTGCACAATGCATATTCAACAAAAATCAAAATTAGCTCCCCGACTTGAATTTCCTCCGCAATTGAGCATCAGTTTCCGGCATTATTGAAAAACCGGCCCAGTTAAAAGAAATATTCCTTAAAATAGCGGTATTAGAGAAACAGACATATTAAAATTCCTAAAAATTCTTGACTTGCCCCCCAAAATCCGAAACAGTAAAGCCCATAAATTGCCCTTGTCGTCTAGGGGTTAGGACCTCGGAACCTCATTCCGAAGACAGCGGTTCGATTCCGCTCAAGGGTGTTTTTTTTGTTTTTATGTCTGATAAGCGGACTCTTTAATAGGCATGGCGTCCAAGCTACACGGGCCAAAGCATTTAGGGTCAACACCAAAGGTTGTGGAATAGGTTGATTTTTGGGGGTCAACACCAAAGGTTGTGGAATAGGTTGATTTTTTAGATTTGCCTTTCATAGATTCACCCCGCATTCTACAAGTACTCTCAAGCGGTAATTTTTAAAGTTTCTGTATC
>CALXOC010000179.1 GCA_944389915.1 uncultured Opitutales bacterium
TTTTAAGTTAAAACTTTAATTTGGAATTTTTATATCCGCACTTCGGGCACGGCTGTGAATCGGAACCCGCCGCGGCAGTGTAAACCGAATCGCACCTCAGGCAGTGAAATGTCTCTGTTCGCGCCAAAAACTCGTAAGATTTTCTCTGGCGACGCGACACCGCAACCGCCGACACTCCCAGAATGAGCATCGCCGCCGAAACTACCACCGCAAAAAATACGGATATTGTCATGTCAAATCAAAGCTTGGAAAAAGCACAAACGCGCTCGTTTTTTACGCGAGCGCGTTTGCAGTAAAACTAAAAAAAAGGATTATTCCTTTGTTTCAGCCGCAGGCGACTCCGCATTGGCTTCCGCTTCGGCGACCTTATCCGGATCCGTCCCGGAAGCGGGCTCGCTGGCGGCGGAATCCTCGGCAGCCTTTACCGCCTTTTTTGCGGAGCCCTTTTTGGCTCCCTTTTTGGCCGCCTTCTTCGCGGGCGCCTTAGACTTCTTGTAGCCTTCGTCGTCGGCTTCAATGAGCTCTATTATCGCCATGTCGGCGGCGTCGTTGGCGCGCTTTACGAGCTTGTATATGCGGGTGTATCCGCCGTTGCGCTCAAGAAATTTTGAAACTTTGTCCGCGAACAAAAAGTGGACCGCGCTTTCGTCGCGCACTTTTGCCAAGGCCAAACGGCGGTAGTGCAATTTCTTGGCGGAATCGTCGGTAGCGGCCGCCTTTTTTGCCATGGTTATTATTTTTTCGGCAAACGGGCGCAAAGCCTTGGCGTAGCCGAGTGTTGTCTGGATTCTGTCGTGGCGGAAAAGCGCAGCGGAGAGAGACGCCATTATGGCGGCGCGGTGCTCCTTCTTTACGCCCAACTGATGTCTGTGTTTAAGGTGACGCATTTTTTATAATTTCTAAATATAAAGTATTATATTGTGGTTGAGTCTATGAGGCGCTCGTCTATCTTCATGCCGAGAGACAAGCCGAGCTGCTCAAGCTTGCCCTTGATTTCGTTAAGAGACTTCTTTCCAAAGTTGCGGTACTTCAGCATCTCCTGCTCCGACTTCATGGCAAGCTCGCCAACAGTGGTTATATTTGCATTGTTGAGGCAGTTTGCCGCGCGAACCGACAGCTCTATTTCGTTGACGCTCATGTTTAGAAGCTTGCGCAGCCTGTTCTGCTCCTCGCTCACTTCCTTGCCGACCGTTTCGAACTCTATCTGCTGCTCGTTCACGCTGTCGAAAACGTCTATGTGGTGCTTTAGAATTACGGCAGCCTCCTTGAGAGCCTCGTCGGGCGTGATTCTGCCGTCGGTCCAAATCTCAAGGGTGAGCTTGTCGAAATCGGTCATCTGGCCGACTCGAGTGGCGTCAACAGAATATTTTACGAGCTCTATAGGGCTAAATAGCGAATCTACGGGTATCACGCCTATGGGCTGGTCCTCGTATTTGTTCTCGTCGGCCGGCCTCCAACCCCTGCCGCAGGAGATTTCAACCTCGGCCACGAATCTGCGCTTCTTGTCGAGTGTGCAAATTATCTGCTCCGGATTTACTATCTTTATGTCGGCGTCGGGCTGAATGTCGGCGGCGGTAATAGTGCCCTCCTTTTCGACATCTATCATGAGGCGCTTATTGTCGCGCCCGGCGCTCATTATTTTGATTTTTTTCAAATTGAGCACGATGTCAGTGACATCTTCCACTATGCCGTCGACACTCTGAAACTCATGGTCAACTCCTTCTATGCGAATTGAGCTGATGGCGGCACCTTCTATGGAACTCAGGAGAACGCGGCGAAGCGCATTTCCTATCGTATGTCCGAAGCCAGTTTCAAAAGGTTCGGCCACATATTTTGCATAAGTGCCAGATGCGCTTCCCTCGTCCTTTACCAGGCGCTTGGGGAGTTCAAACTTTCCGAGGCGTTTTGCCATAGTTGTTCTCCGTTTCTTAGGGGTTAAATTATCTTGAATAGAATTCAACAATCAGCTGCTCGTTGATTGTCTTGTCCATCTCATCGCGTATTGGAAGCCGGCTTACCGTTCCCTTGAATGCGTCGTCGACGCGCTCAAGCCATGCCGGAGCAGCGCGAAGCTGCGATTCGTCCAACGCCCGCTGCGCAAGCTGGCGCGACGAAGTCCTGTCGCGGACCTCAATCACATCGCCTGTCCTGCACTCAAAACTTGGAATGTCCACCTTCTTGCCGTTAACTTGAACATGCCCGTGGGTTACAAATTGGCGTGCCGCCTTGCGGGTGCGCGCAAATCCAAGCAAATATATGATATTGTCGAGACGGCATTCGAGCAATCGCATAAAGATTTCGCCCGTGACGCCGCGCTGTGTTTTTGCGCGCTCGAAAGTCAGGCGGAATTGCTTTTCCGTCAGGCCGTACATAAAGCGAAGCTTTTGTTTTTCGTTGAGTCCCTGGGAATAGTCGGTAACGCGGCGACGCACGCGCGGACCGTGCTGCCCGGGAATATAGGGTTTTTTCTGCATCGCCTTGTTCTCCGGGAAAAGCGGCATCCCGAAGCGGCGGTTTATTCTTGTTGTTGGTCCTGTATAACGAGACATTTTTAAATTCTCCTATATTGAAATTACACGCGGCGGCGTTTTGGCGGGCGGCATCCGTTGTGCGGAACGGGCGTAACGTCCGTAATGGCTGTAACTATAAAGCCGAGCGCCTGAAGCGAACGAATTGCGGAGTCGCGCCCCATGCCCGGCCCCTTGACATTTACGGCAACCTCTTTCATGCCGTGGCTCATTGCAACCCTTCCGGCGTCCTGCGTAACTACCTGCGCAGCATACGCCGTGCTCTTGCGCGAACCGCGGAAATTCATCTTTCCCGCGCTCGACCAGCTTATGACATTGCCCTGGGGATCTGTAAAAGACACCTTCGTATTATTGAAGGTGGCGTTTATGTGGCATACGCCGGTGTGGACATTTTTACTGCCCTTTGCCTTGCGGATTTTTACCTCGCCGACATCCGCCGAAAGAAGGTCGCTTGCCGAAGGCTGAGAGGCTCGGGATGTATCTTCGGCCTTTGTCTCCACCGCGGCGTTTTCGTCCAATACCGCTTCCTGATTTTTCTGTTCTTCGCTCATTTAAAAACTCCTATTAGCTCTTTGAAACCACACCGACAGTCTTGCGGGCTCCCTTGCGGGTGCGCGCATTCGTGCTGGTACGCTGACCGCGAACGGGCAAGCCCTTGGCATGGCGAAGCCCCCTGTACGACTTGATGGCAGCCAAGCGCTTCATGTTGCCTATAATTTCCCTGCGGAGATCGCCTTCAAGCCTGTACTGATGCTTTGAAACGCTGTTCATTATTTTGTTTACCAGCTCTTCGTTTAACTCGCTGGCGCGCATGGATTCGGGTATTTCGCATTCGGCGCAGATTATTTTTGCGCGCGCCGGCCCGATACCATAGATGTACTGAAGCGCGAATTCCACGCGCTTATTGTTTGGAATGTCAACTCCGAATATTCTTGGCATATGATGTTTTTGTTAAAAAAGGTTGTTTATTTTGACAGTTTTTTTTGCTTTGAAAAGTTTTTTTTGGCGAAAAAAAAGCAAAAACTCCACGCAAAATCCGACTTCCATGCCTGCATATGGCTCAATAATCCATCGGCAGGGTTAGGATTTCGGGCTCCGCGTCGGTAACAAGCACCGTATGTTCTATATGGCAGCTTGGCTTATGGTCGGCGGTATATACCGTCCAACCGTCGTCTCCCACATAAATCTCCCTCGACCCCATTGTTATCATGGGCTCAATGGCCAAGGTCATGCCGGGCTTTAGCAAAGGGCCCGTTCCGTACCTGCCGTAATTGGGTATCTGCGGCTCCTCGTGCATATTCCTGCCTACACCGTGTCCGGTAAACTCCTCCACTATTCCGTAACCGTGGGGCCGAACATAGGCCTCTATCGAGGCGGATATATCGCCTACGCGATTCCCCGGCAATGCATGGGATATTCCTTCGCGAAGGGCGCCGTCGGTAACTTCAACAAGTTTTTTCACGTCGGCTCCCACATCGCCTATCAGCACGGTTCGGGTATTGTCGCCGACAAAGCCCTGGTAGATTACGCTCACATCCATGCTCACGATATCGCCGGACTTTAAAATTCTGTCTCTACTGCCTATCCCGTGAATAACTTGATCATTCACCGATACGCATATGTAACCCGGATACCTGAGCTTGCCCCATCTGTAATGGTAGGAGGCGCTCCGGCACGAGTATTCTGCCATGAATTCTTTGGCCGCCTGGTCGATGTCCCAAGTGGATACGCCCTCCTGTGCAACCCGGCAGAGTTTGTCGAGCACAGTCGCGGCGATCGCGCATGCTTGTCTCATGATACGCAAATCTCTATCAGATTTTACGGGTATCATGAGGCGTGCCTTTATGTGTTTGATTTTTCATTCAAAGAACAATTCGCAACTTTGTACAAACACCTTTCGGCATTATGCCCAGTTGCGCACAGCCCATGCGGCCAAGCCGACAAAAAATATTATCAGCAAGGGAGTCCACAGAGCCCATAGATTTTTGATTTCGCCAGTGTCTAACATCTGACGGGTCTGTCCCACGCTGCGGCCGCGAATACGACCCTTCTGGAGGAAACCGTCATAATGACGCTGAAGCAAATAGGTCTCAACCTGACGCATGGTGTCCAGAGATACGCCTACTGCTATAAGCGCACTTGTTCCGCCGAAGAAGTAGGCGATCTTTGAAGGAATTCCCCAAGATTGCATCAGAATACTCGGAAGAACCGCTATGATCACCAAGAATATCGCTCCGGCAAATGTCAGTCGAGTCATGATATAGTCGAGGAATTTTGCGGTCGGTTCTCCAGGACGAACTCCCGGTATATAACCGCTGTTGCGCTTCAATTCATCGGATATCTGTAGGGGCTTGAACATTATCGACACCCAGAAATAACTGAATGCAAAAACGAGCGCCCCGTAAATAATGCTGTATGTTGAAATATTAAATTGCCCAAATATCTGCTGCGGGAAGAGAAGCAGCGCGCTGGCAAATATGATAGGCATAACGCCGGCATAATTTACCTTCAGAGGCAAATACGAACTTTGTCCGCCCATTATTTTGCGCCCTACAACGCGTTTTGCGTACTGCACAGGAACTTTGCGCACCGCCTGCAAAACCATGATTATTGCCGCAGTAACTACGCAGAGAAGTACAAGCATTATCACAGCCTGGGGAACGCCCAAAGCAGCGCTTTCGGCTCCGACAGGCCTGTTGAAAATCAGCTCATAAGCCTGAGAACACGCCCCAGGCAAAGTATCGATGATACCTGTTGTACTGATTATCGATACACCGTTGCCAACTCCCCTCTGGGTAATTTGTTCGCCGAGCCACGTCAGCACCATGCAACCCGTGGTCATCAGAATTACGCTGACCACAAAAAAGAATGGTATGTTGGAGGCTACAATTATCGAACCAAAACGAGCCTTGTCGAAACCTGTAAAAATGGTCTCAGGGCTGTAAATCAAGGCATAGGTTATCATTATGCCCTGTATTACCGAGATGACTATGGTCAAATAGCGGGTATATTGCGCTATCTTCTGGCGCCCGGAATCTCCCTCTTGCGCGAGTCTCGCCAGAGAGGGCATTACCGCGCCCATAAGTTGCAGAATGATGGAAGCGCTGATGTACGGCATTATGCCCAAGGCGAAAACCGCCCCGTTCATCATGGCGCCTCCCGTAAACATATTGTACAAGCCCGCCAAGCCTCCGGCGTCCGACGCCGAAGAAGCGTAGTAATTTTGCAGGGGCGTAGGATCGAGTCCTGGAAGAGGTATGCCCGCGCCAACCCGCGCGATAAAAATCAACCCCAGCGTCAGAAAAATTCTCTGGCGCAATTCCGGTATTTTAAAGCAGTTTGTGAAGGCGCTGAACATCTTGTTTTCCCCTTAAAGACCTTTACTTCGCCTCTTCGTCCTTGGCAGGAGCGTTTAAGACAGCCTTTCCGCCGGCCGCCTCTATCTTCTTAACAGCGCTCGCCGAGAACTTGTCAGCCTTGACCGTTACCTTCTTCGTGAGATTCCCGTTGCCGAGAATTTTTACCAAAGGCGACGACGCTCGAACCAATCCCGCTATTACGAGATCGTCGCGGGAAATTTCGTCGAGCCCCAATTCCTCCAGAGAGGAGACGTTCACAACGGCGTATTCGGTTGTGAAATTGCTGTTGTTAAATCCGCGCATTGGGAGCTTGCGATACAAGGGCATCTGTCCGCCTTCGAATCCCGGGCGAACTCCGCCGCCGCTGCGCGACTTCATTCCTTTATGGCCGCGCCCGGACGTCTTGCCGTGCCCGCTTCCCACGCCGCAACCGCGGCGTTTGCTGGAATGTTTCGCTCCAGCCGGATGTGAAAGATTGTGTAATTTCATAGTTGTAATCCTACTTGCTTCTGAGAGTGTTTATGTCCTCGGCCGTACGGAGCTGATACAGGGCGTCTAAAGTGGCGTTTACCATGGCCATATCGTTATTGGAACCGAGCGACTTGCTTAAAACGTCCTTTACGCCTACAGCTTCGAGAACCGCGCGCACGCCGCCCCCGGCTATGACGCCGGTACCGCGCGTTGCCGGACGCAACATGACTATGCCGCCGTCAAACTCGCCTTTTACCTCGTGCGGTATGGTGTTGTCCTTAAGGCACACGGTTTTCATAACCTTGCGGGCCCTGTCTGAAGCCTTCTTTATGGCGTCCGGAACCTCTTTAGATTTTCCGTATCCGAGACCTATCTTGCCGTTGCCGTCTCCTATCACGACGAGTGCCGAGAACGTAAAACGGCGGCCCCCCTTCACAACTTTGGCGCAACGATTGACATGCACCACTTTTTCTATGAGTTCGGGACCGTCCTGTTTTTCAACAGCTTCCTTTTTATTCCTAAATTCTTTGCTCATCTTAAAAGTATTTTAGAAGTTGATGCCTGCCGCGCGAACCGCGTCCGCGAAACTCTTTACACAGCCATGATAACGGCGGGAACCGCGGTCGAACACAACAGCCTCCACGCCCGCCGCCTTTAATTTTGCTCCGAACTTTTCGCCGGCCACAGCGGCCCCGGCTACATTGGGGAGGATTTTCTCCCCCTTCAGCTCCTTGGAAGTGGTACTCAAAGCCGCAAGCGTTACGCCGCGATTGTCGTCTATGCACTGCGCATATATGTGCTTGTTTGAAAAGCATACGGATAGGCGCGGGCGTTCGGCGGTTCCTGCCACCTTGCTGCGCACGCGCCAGCGACGCTTCTGTGCAAGTTCATTTTTCTTAAGAAATTTCATATTAAAATCCTTTCAAACTGCCTTAAGCAGTCTTCTTGCCCTCCTTGCGGCGTACAAATTCTCCGTGAATTCTCACTCCCTTGCCCTTGTAGGGCTCCACAGGATAGAAATGCTTGATGTCGGAGGCTACCTGCCCGACCATGTGCTTGCTCGCGCCGGAAACCGTTACGAGCGGATTCTTATCGGGAGTTTCGCCTATGGCCACGCTTATTCCGTCCGGCAGCTCATATACGCAAGGATGCGCATAGCCGAGAGCCAGAGTCAAGACCTTGCCCTTAAGCTCAGCCTTAAAGCCCACGCCCTTTATCTCAAGGACTTTCGAGTATCCTTCAACGACGCCCTTAACCATATTGGCTATTATGCTGCGCGCCGTTCCGAACATGGCGTCGGCCTGGCGGGAATTAGATGCCGGAGACACCTTAATTTCGTCGCCCTCTAAAACAATGTTGATTTCACCCTTGAAAGTCTGGCTCAACTTGCCCTTGGCGCCCTCTATGCTGACTGTTAAGCCGTCAACCGACGCTTTCACTCCTGCGGGTATTTTTACTGGAAGTTTACCAATTCTGCTCATGTTGCGTCCTTACCAAACCTTGCATAGCATTTCTCCGCCGACCTTCTTCGCGCGGCACTGGGAATCCTTTAAGATGCCTTGCGATGTGGTCAATATGGATATGCCCATACCGTTTATCACGCGGGGAATATTGCGGTATTCATAATATTGGCGGCAGCCCGGCGTGCTCACGCGGACTATGCCGGTCAACGACGACACGCCGTTGACATATTTCATCGTCAATTTTATTTTCTTTTCGGCCTTTTCGCCGCTGACTTCATAGTCCGATATGTAACCCTCTTCCTTGAGAATCGCGGCTATGCCTTCGCGGATTTTTGACCATTGCGCGGAGCAGGAGTCTTTTCCGGCCGCGCTCGCGTTGCGTACTATCGTTAAAAAGTCGCCTATGCTGTCGTGAGTAGCCATTTCAATATACCTCCATTACCACGATGATTTTGTTACTCCTGGAAGCTTGCCGTCAAGGGCGAGCTCGCGGAAAGTTATGCGCGAAACACCGAACTTGCGAATGTAAGCGCGGGGGCGCCCCGTTACGGAGCACCTGTTGCGGATGCGGACCTTAGAGGCGTTGCGTGGTATCTTATTGAGTTTGCGCTGAGCCGCAAAAAAGTCTTCGTCTGAAGTCTTTGGATCGGCCAGAATCTTTTTGAGCTCCGCCTTCTTTGCGGCGTATTTTTCAACCAGCTTCTGGCGCTTTATATTGCGCGCTATGGATGATTTCTTTGCCATGATGAGTCTTCTTATTTAGCTTTGGGTTCTGCCGCCTTGACATTCGAGGATTTGCGGAAGGGCATTCCAAGGAGCCTGAGCAGTTCCCTGCCGGCATTGTCATCCTTTGCGGTTGTTACTATCGTGATATCCATGCCTATGTTTTTGCGGCCGGGATCCACCGTTATTTCGGGGAATATGGTGTGGTCGGCTATGCCTATGTTGTAGTTGCCGGCGCCGTCGAGCCTTGTCCCGACTCCGCGGAAGTCGCGTATGCACGGAAGCACGACGGTTATAAATTTATAGAGAAAATCCCACATGTTCGCGCCGCGAAGAGTCACCTTTACTCCGTTGGGCTGCCCTTCCCTAAGCTTAAAGTTGGCTATGCTTTTGCGGGCCTTCGTTATTACGGGTTGCTGCCCGGAAATCTTCGCAATCTCCTTGGCGACCTCCCCCGCCCAACTCTTGTCGGACTCGCTGCGTATGCCGGAACTTATCACTATCTTTTCAAGATTCGGCAATACGTGGGGATTGTCGACCTTCAGGATTTTTTTCAGCTCCGGAACGACCTTCTCTGCGTATATTTTCTTTAGTACTGGTGTAGTCATTTTCGTGTCTTTTCTGGCTCCCGCTTACGCTTTCTTCGCTGTTTTTTTAGCGTCAAAACGCCCGGCAAGCATTACGTTTGAAATATGTATCGGAGCCTCGCGCTCCACAGTCCCTCCTTCGGGATTCTTCTGACTCTTGCGTTCGCGGTATTTGCGGATGTTCACACCCTCGACAATAACGCGCTCCTGCGCCGGAAAGACCGCCAACACTTTGCCGCGCGACCCCTTCGCGGAACCGGAGATTACCACAACCTCTTCGCCTTTTTTTACAGACTGTTTCATTTTACAATACCTCCGGTGCAAGCGACACTATTTTCATGTATTTTGCGCGCAGTTCGCGGGCTACGGGACCGAATATGCGCGTCCCCTTTGGATTTCCCGTGCCGTCGAGTATGACCACCGCGTTGGTGTCGAAACGAAGATACGAGCCGTCGGAACGGCGAATCGGCGCTTTGGTCCTCACGACCACGGCCTTGGCAACGGTCCCTTTTTTAACCGCCGCGTCGGGAGTTGAGGATTTCACGGCGACAACTATCACGTCGCCCACGGCGGCCGTCCTGCTGTGCTGCCCGAGACGGCGTATCATGGCCACCTCCTTCGCACCGGTATTGTCGGCCACCACAAGTTTTGTTTGCATTTGAATCATGTCGACAAACTCCTTATTCTAGCACCGTAGGGGCTTTTTCTATTATGCGGACAACGCGGAACCTCTTCAGCTTGCTGATCGGGCGCGTCTCCATAACTTCAACTTTATCTCCAAGGGCGCATTCGTTCTTCTCGTCGTGGACGTGTATGACCGTTTTGCGGCGAATTTCCTTGCCGTAAAGAGGATGCGGCACCTTGTAAAAATATGTGAGCTTTATGCTCTTGTCTCCGGAACGCGACGTTACCACACCAACGAGACTTCTGCGTGACTTTCTTGTATTTTCGGACATTGCTATGCCTTTTTCTGTAGCTTGATTGTTTCGAGACGGGCAATATCGCGGCGCAACTCTCTTATGCGGCCGGTATTTTCAACCTGTCCGGTCCCTTTGCGTATGTTGAGGTTCAAAAGCTCTTCGCGGCTTTCGCGGAGCTTCTTGTCTATCTCCTCGGGGGAAAGTTCTCTGATTTCTTTTGCCTTCATCGTAAATTCTCCTTATAGAATTTCAACTCCCTCGCGCACTACGAACCTGCACTTGAACGGAACTTTTCCGTCGGCAAGCCTCATGGCTTCGCGGGCCATGCTTGCGGGAACTCCGCTGGCTTCAAAGAGTATGGTGCCGGGCTTTATTATGGCGCACCAGTATTCCACTCCGCCCTTACCTTTTCCCATGCGGGTTTCGGCGGGCTTCTTTGTTACGCTCTTTTGGGGGAATACCCGCATCCACACCTTGCCGCGGCGCTTGAAATGCCTGTTAATTGCAACACGGGCGGCCTCAAGCTGAGCGCTTGTGCATTTCCCGCGCTCCAATGCCTGAATTGCGTAATCGCCGAAAGCGATTGTGTCGCCCCCCTTGGCCATGCCGCGATTGCGCCCCTTGTGTACTTTGCGATACTTGGTCTTTGCCGGAAGTATATTTGCCATTGTAAATGTCTCCCAATATTAAATATTGTCCTCGGGCTTCAGGCACAACCAGCATTTTACGCCTATCTTTCCGTAAACGGTGTGCGCTTCGGTGAAGCCGTAATCTATGTTTTCGCGCAGCGTATGAAGCGGTATGCGCCCCTTTCTCTGCCATTCGGTCCTGGCTATCTCGGCTCCGCCAAGGCGCCCCGACACCTGTATCTTTATGCCGTCGGCGCCCATGCTCATGCAGGTGGTTATAGCCTTCTTTATGGCGCGGCGGAAAGATATGCGGCGCTCCAACTGCAACGCCACGCTCTCGGCAACGAGATACGCAACCAAATCCGGCTTTTTAATCTCCTGTATGTCCACAAGCACGTCTTTGCCCAAGAACTTTGCCAAATCCTGCTTGAGCGCTTCGAGAGACGCCCCCTTCTGCCCTATGACCACTCCGGGACGAGCCGTGTATATCTTTACGCGTATGCGCTGGCCGGCGCGCTCTATGAATATGCGCGGAACCGACGCCCCCTTGAGTTTTTCGCGAAGAAATTCGCGTATGCGGTAGTCTTCATTTACCGATGTTGCATAGTCCCCCTTGTTAGCGAACCAGCGCGACTCCCAGTCGCGGCGAACCGCCAAACGGAAACCTTTAGGATTTACTTTTTGACCCATATTGTCTGCCTCTAATTTTTACTTTTGGTCGCTAAGGACTATCGAGATATGGCTTGTTCTCTTGCGAATCGGGTAGGCGCTTCCGCGCGCCACGGGACGAAAACGCTTGAACGCAACACCTTGATTGACTATCGCGCTTTTTATCGTTAAGTTAGCGGCCGATAGGCCGTTGTTGTTCTCCGCATTTGCAATCGCGCTGGCGAGCGTCTTCGCAACCAGTTTCGCGCTCTTGCGGGGCACAAGCTTTAAAATTTCCAATGCTTCTGCCGCATTGAGCCCCTGTACTTCTCGGGCTATTTCGCGCACCTTTTTATCTGACATGCGCGCAAACTTTGTTAGTGCTTTTACTTCCATTTGTATTCCTGTATTTAGTTTGCCGGTATTATGTATACGCGGTCTCCGGATTTAGGTTGGGCTCCGTCGAGTATTAGCGCCACGCATTTTTCAAGCGAAGCGTCCACCACTATCAGCCCGCCCTTCTCAGCCTCTCCCGCGGCGCACTGAACGCCGGCGCGAAGCTTGGAATTTAGGCCGGCGTTGATTATCGCAAAGCGGGCGTTTTGAGCCTCGCGTATTTCGACAATCCTCGGCGCATTCGCTCCGCGAACGCGGAGAGCCGCATCCGGAATTTCGGCAGCAACGCCAGCAACGCACGAGACGCACAGTCCCGACGCAATAGCAGCCATTACTTTCCCGAAATCAGCCATCGTTACATAGTCGCCTTTTTGGTGTGCGGTTGGTGTCCCTTAAAGAAACGTGTGGGCGAAAATTCGCCAAGCTTGTGTCCCACCATATTTTCCGTTACATACACGGGAACAAACTTCTTTCCATTGTGGACGTTGAAATTTAAACCGATAAAATCGGGAGTTATAGTGGAGCGCCTCGACCAAGTCTGTATGGGCTTGTGCGAGTTCGTCTTTTGAGCCTCGTCGATTTTATCCTGAAGACTCGGATCAACAAAAGGTCCTTTTTTGATTGAACGTGCCATTGTGTATTCTCCTTAAATTATTTCTTGACCTTTTTACCGTTGCGCCGCAGGAGTATCATCGAATTCGACGGCTTGCTCTTGGCGCGCGTCGGATAGCTCTTGGCCAGCTGCCCCCACGGCGATACGGGATGTCCGCCGCCGGAAGTTTTTCCTTCGCCACCGCCCATCGGGTGGTCAACAGGGTTCATGGCAACGCCGCGCACTCTCGGCCTTTTGCCGAGCCAACGATTGCGTCCCGCCTTGCCGAGGCTCTGGTTGCGCTGCTCAACATTGCCTACCACGCCTATTACGGCCTTGCATTCGGCGTTGAAAAGACGGAGCTCGCCGCTCGGCATCTTCACTGTTGCGGTGTCGCCCTCCACAGCCACAAGCTGGGCTCCTGCGCCGGCTCCGCGCGCTATCTGGGCTCCGCGGCCGGGAAGCATCTCCAGCGAATGGATTTTCATGGCCGGAGGAATCAGCTTGAGCGGCAAGCACAGCCCAACGGGGAACTCGCTTTGGCGCTTTGAAGTTGTAAGAATCGTGTCGCCCTTCTTTAGGCCGTCGGGCGCTATGATGTAGCGCTTCTGGCCCGTCTGGTACTCTACAAGAGCCAAAAAGGCGGTTCGATTCGGATCGTATTCTATGGCGATTACCGTTGCGGGAACGTCGACTATGTCGCGTTTAAAGTCTATTATTCTATAGAGCCTCTTGTGCCCGCCGCCGCGGCGCCTGGAAGTTATTCTTCCGTAGCAGTTGCGCCCTTTTGCGCGGTGCTTGCTCTGCGTGAGAGAGCGCTCCGGGCGCTTGTTGTCGACTTCGTTGCGCGACAATTCCAAAAATCTCTGCGCGGGAGTCAATGGTCTTCTTTTTATTATAGCCATCTCTTTAATCTCCTATTTAAGCGATTTGTATAGAGTCGCCCTTCTTTAGGGTAACTATCGCTTTTTTCATCTTGCCCTTGATTCCCACCGACATCTTGCGCATGCGCGAAACCTTGCGCTTGCCTTTGACGTTCATCACGTTTACGCGCTCCACTTTCACGTTGAAGAGCTTTTCAACGGCCTGCGATATCGCTATGGCATTGGCGTCTTCGGCAACGGTGAATGTGTACTTGTTGGAAACCTGCAGATTCGCGGCCTTTTCGGTAACGCGGAATCCCTTTAATATTTTATCGGGTTGAATCATGGCGATTACCTTTCGTCCTTATTGATTCTTGCCAGAACTGTGTCCAGCCCCTTGCGGGAAACTATTACATTGTCGAAGCTGACAAGCTCGAGAGCAGTCAACGTGGCGCTCTCGCAGAAATTTACCCTGGCTATGTTGCGGCTTGCCAAGGCGAAATTGTCGTCAAAAACATCGTCAATGAGCAGAACTTTTCCGCTTGGCCTTATTTTTGAAATCACCGAATTTACCGTCTTGGTCTTTTTGTCGGACGACTCAAACTCCTCTATTACGCTGAGCCCGTCCTCCGAGCACTTGTCGAAAAGCGCCCTCGCCATGGCCAGCGACTTTACCTTGCGGTTGATTTTCTTGGACCAATCGCGAGGTTTGGGGCCGAACACCACAGCTCCGCCGCGGTGTATGGGGCTCTTCATTGTCCCCTGGCGCGCGCGGCCGCCTCCCTTTTGCTTGAAAGGCTTGCGGCATGTTCCGCTCACATCGCCATAATCGAGGGTCGAAGCGTTGCCCTGGCGCGCATTGGCCTGATAGGCAACTATTGTTTCCTTTAATGCGAAAAGGCCCTTGTCTCCTTCAAACTGGGGAATATTTTCAAATTCCTGCTCTGTGAAGGACGAGCCGTCTTTGTTATAAACTTTAAGTTTCATTTGCGCGGCTCCTTACTTAGCTTTTTTTGCGGGGCGCACTATAACTATATCGCCCTTTGCGCCCGGAAGACTCCCCTTTATCAAGAGAATATTTTTGTCTTCCAAAATTTTAACTATTACGTGGTTTTGCGTAGTGCAACGAACCTGGCCCATATGGCCGGGCATCTTCCTGCCCTTGTATACATGGCCGGGAGTTTGGCGGCAACCCACGGAACCCGGACGGCGATGCATCATGTGGCCGTGCGTCTCCGGCTGCCCGGAGAAATTATGGCGCTTCATAACGCCCTGAAAACCGCGACCCTTTGTGGTGCCGATAATATCGACCATTTGGCCCTCGGCAAACTTTGAAACGGTGAGTACGTCGCCGGCCTTGTAGTCGGCGGCATTGTCTACGCGAAATTCAGCAAGTTCGCTCAGCGGAGCAACTCCGGCCTTTTTTAAATGCCCAAGCGAAGGCTTATTCATGCGCTGTTCTTTTTGCGCGCCGAAACCGATTTGCACGGCTTCATAACCATCGCTCTGAGCTGTTTTTACTTGTGTGACGGGGCATGGGCCTGCCTCAACGACAGTAACAGCCACAAGACTGTTATCCCCGTCGAAAATCTGGGTCATTCCCAGTTTCTTTCCGATTAGTATTTGGCTCATATTCTAAGAGGCAGGCGGAACAATTTGCCGTCATAAGGCGGGACTTCGCTTCCGGCGCCTTCAGGCTCCTTAAGCCGGTTTCCCATTGCCTTCCTTTTCAGCTAAACGCTCCCTTTCGCGACCTGCTTTAGCGTTATTTTGATGTAAAAATTTGTAAAGACGTGTGATGGTGAAGATTTCGCAAGTTCTGTCAACACATTTTTCACGCGTATTTTTTTTAATAAACAAATATCGCGCAAACTTCTCTGTTCTTCCGGAGTTTTTCGCCGTTTTTCAAGGCACCCGAAGGGTATCTCCATAATAACGGCGCACCCGAAATGCTTAGGGAAATTTGCGCAGATTTCGTTTGACTGAAAAAGCGGAAAACCAAAGTTCCCCGCGTTCGCGCGGCTTCGGGCCGCACAGAAAAAATTAGACGTTTATGGTAATGTCCACGCCCGAGGGCAAATTGAGCTTCTTGAGCTCGTCAACCGTGCTGGCGGTAGGCTTTACTATGTCTATAAGCCTCTTGTGCGTGCGCAACTCAAACTGCTCCATGCTCTTTTTGTTGCCATGCACCGAACGATTGACCGAATACTTCTCAATTCTTGTCGGAAGAGGAACGGGCCCCGACACCATTGCTCCGGTGCGCTTCGCCGTCTCGACTATGTCCGCCGCGCTCTGGTCCACGGTGCGGAAATCGTACCCCTTCAATTTTATTCTTATTCTCTGAGTAGCCATTGCTATTTTCCTTCTTAAAATATTACGAGCGCGCAGGCTTGCGGGCGGCGCCCTCCTGCACCTGTTTGAGAACATTTGCGGGCACCTGCTCAAAGTGGCTCGGCTCCATCGAATACGAGGCGCGGCCGCTTGAGAGCGAACGTATGTCCGTTGCATAGCCGAACATTGTCTCGAGCGGAACAAAGGCCTTTATTATCGTAACATTGCCTTTAGACTCCATGCCCTGTATCTGTCCGCGGCGGCGGTTTATGTCTCCCATAACATCGCCCTGGTATTCATCGGGAGTTGTAACCTCTACCTTCATTATCGGCTCCAAGAGAATCGGGGCGGCATTCTTCATGGCGTCCTTGAACGCGAATATACCAGCCATCTTGAACGCCATTTCGGAAGAGTCGACTTCGTGGAACGAACCGAATACCAAACGCACCTTGACGTCCACTACGGGATAGCCCGCAACTACGCCGTTTATCATGGCTTCTTTTATGCCGTCCTCCGTAGGCTTGATGTATTCCTTGGGAATAACGCCGCCCACAATCTCGTTTACAAACTCGTAGTGCTTTCCCTTCTCGAGAGGCTCCAATACAACCTCCGCATGACCATACTGGCCGCGGCCTCCAGACTGGCGGACAAACTTGCCAACTCCCGGAGCGGACTTTGTAATCGTTTCCCTGTAGGCTATCTGCGGCTTTCCGGAATCGGCGTCAACCTTAAATTCGCGGAACAGGCGGTCGCGTATTATTTCGAGGTGCAATTCGCCCATGCCGGCTATCAAAGTTTGACCCGTCTCCTGATTTGTGGACACCACAAAAGTCGGGTCCTCCTCCGCGAGGCGCTGAAGAGCTATCGACAATTTTTCCTGGTCGGCCTTGCTCTTGGGCTCTATGCTCATTGCTATAACCGGCTCCGGGAAGGTCGGGGGTTCCAGGCGAACTTCGTGGTCTCTGTCGCAGAGAGTGTCGCCGGTAACTATGTCTTTGGCGCCTATTATGGCGCATATTGCGCCGCTGTACGCCTCCTCTATATCCTCGCGCTTGTCGGCCTTGATTATCAAAAGGCGCGATATGCGCTCCGTCTTGCGCGAGCGGGGGTTGTAAACGGCCATGCCCTTCTTTATGCAGCCGCTATATACGCGTATGAAAACCAATTTCCCAACAAAGGGATCGCTCCACAACTTAAACGCAAGCGCCGTGGGCGGGGCAAAGTCGTCGGCTTCTATCTCTATCGACGGCTCGTCCTCGTCGTCGTCTTTGTATGCCTTAATCGGGGGAACGTCTATGGGCGAAGGCAGATAATCGATAACGGAGTCGAGAAGCATCTGGACACCCTTGTTCTTAAAGGCCGAACCAGGTATAACCCCCACAAACTCGCGCGTCATTGTAGCCTTGCGAATTCCCAAGCGCAATTCGTCCTCGGTGAAATTCATGTCGCCCTCGAGGAAGCGCTCCATTATGTTGTCGTCAAAATCTGCAACAGCCTCTATAAGCTCAGCCCTATACTGCTCGGCCTTTTCCTTGTATTCCGCAGGAATCTCGACAGTATTGTACTTTACTCCCTGAGGATCGCTTTCGTCATAGACGTAAGCTTTCATCGAAACAAGATCTATGAGACCCTTGAATTTATCCTCGGCGCCTATGGGTAAAAATAGCGGATGCGGATTGCCGTTGAGCTTTGTTTTTATGTCGTTTACGGCGCCGTAAAAGTCTGCTCCGGTCCTGTCCATCTTGTTGATGAACGCAATTCTCGGAACGCTATATTTATTCATCTGGCGCCATACGGTCTCAGACTGCGGCTGCACGCCGGCAACGGCGCAAAATACGGCGACGGCGCCGTCGAGAACGCGCAATGAGCGCTCTACTTCAGCCGTAAAGTCCACGTGCCCGGGAGTGTCTATCAGATTTATCTGGTGGCTGATGCCCTTAAACGGCCCGTCCTTGGTTGTCCAGTTGCATGAAATGGCCGAAGAAGTAATGGTGATGCCTCGCTCGCGCTCCTGCTCCATCCAGTCGGTTACAGCCGTGCCTTCGTGCACTTCGCCTATTTTGTGAACAACACCGCTGTAAAACAATATGCGCTCGCTGCATGTGGTCTTGCCGGCGTCTATATGCGCGGATATACCAATGTTTCTGGTGTACTCAAGCGGAGTGCCCCTATTGGGCGAGTTCTTGGGAGATAAATTTGCCATGTCAAAAAATTTTCCTGTTAAAAGAAGACCCGTTGTAATGAGTTACCAGCGCAAATGAGCAAAAGCCCTGTTGGACTGCGCCATCTTGTGCACGTCTTCGCGCTTTTTTACCACAGTGCCGGTATTGTTGTATGCGTCTACAAGTTCAGCTGCAAGCGCTTCGGGCATAGATTGGCCCTTGCGGTTAGCGGCCGCCTCTATTAGCCAGCGAAAAGCCAAAGTCTGCTGGCGGTCGAAAGACACCTCCACCGGAACCTGATATGTGGCTCCGCCCACGCGGCGGCTCTTTACTTCGAGCTTCGGACGCACATTCTCAAGCGCACCCAAAAGCAAATCTATGGGATCTCCCTTTTCAAGCTTCTCAGAAACACGCTCTATTGCGCCATATACTATTTTTTCAGCCACGGTCTTTTTGCCGTTCTTCATGACCATGTTTATGAGATGGCTGACCAACGGACTCTTGTAGCGCGAATCCGGTATGCGTTCTCTTTTTTCAGCTCTGTGTCTGCGTGACATATTTTGCCTTTATATTAAAATTTTCTATTTTTTTGCCTTGGGACGCTTTACACCGTACTTTGAACGGCTGCGGCGGCGTTTTTCAACTCCCATGCAGTCGAGCGAACCGCGAACTATATGGTAACGGACGCCCGGAAGGTCCTTTACGCGGCCCCCACGCACCAGAACAACGCTGTGCTCCTGCAGAGAATGCCCCTCGTCGGGTATATAAGCTATCACTTCGTAACCCGATGTCAGACGAACTTTGGCGACTTTACGAATAGCCGAATTCGGCTTTTTCGGCGTGCGGGTCATCACCTGCACGCACACACCGCGGCGAAACGGGCACGATTTTAGCGCGGGCGCCTTGGTCTTCGACGTTACCAAAGTGCGCGGCTTGCGGACTAATTGATTGATTGTAGGCATATTTTGTGTCTTTTAAAGAGAAAGATGACGAAAAGTATATATCACAGTCTCTTTGGCAAGTTTTTTATTTAAGTTTTTTTATTTTTATTCATTGCGGGGAGCTTTGCACGCCTGCAACGATTCGCCCTCACTCCCCTTGGTTCCTTTTGTATTTCAGGCGAATGCCTCCGCGCTCTTTTGATGAAATTCCATTTCGCCTCCTGGCCCATGTTGCCGGATATCCGATTGCCGGAATTTCAATCAAACGCGCGCGAAAAGCGCCGCCTTAAAAAATTATTACAACGCGTCCTCCTTTTGTTCGGATTCGGGAAGCACGCCTTCGGGAAGCTCGCACTCCTCTCCCTCGGCTTTTACCCTCAAGCGGCGGTATGCGGCCAATCCCGTTCCTGCCGGTATGAGGTTGCCCATAATGACATTCTCTTTGAATCCGGTGAGATCGTCGGTCTTGCCGAGCGTCGCGGCTTCAGTAAGAACGCGGGTGGTCTCCTGGAAACTCGCGGCGCTTATGAAGCTCTCGGTCTCCAAGCTGGCTTTGGTTATGCCCAACAGTATTGGCTCTCCAGAAGCAGGCTTGCCTCCAGCTTCGGTTATGCGCTCGTTCGTTTCCATAAACTCGAACCTGTCGACCTGCTCGCCCCAGAAATAGTCTGAGTCTCCGGGATCGGTTACGCGTATCTTGCGCAGCATTCTCGAAGCTATTACCTCTATGTGCTTATCGTTAATTGTTACACCCTGCGAACGATACACCTTTTGTATTTCGCGCAAAATGTACTCCTGAACGGCACTGGGCCCCATAATTTCAAGTATCTCGCTCGGATCCGAGCCGCCTTCGGTTAGAGCCTGGCCCTTCTTCACAAAGTCGCCGTCCTGCACGGTCGTGCGCTTGTTGGCGGGTATCAAATGCTCCTCTATCAGATTGCGGTTCTCGTCCTCTATGCGCAAGACCTTCTTCTTGCGGCGGGTTCCACCCAGACGCACAATACCGTCGCTCCTTGCCATTTCGGCGGCATCCTTGGGACGGCGCGCCTCAAACAATTCAGCTACCCGGGGAAGACCTCCGGTAATATCCTGCGTCTTGGCCGCCGATCTCGGAGTCTTTGCTATCATCATGCCGGGAATTATCTCCTCGCCGTTTTCAACCACAACCTGCGCGCCGGTAGGTATGCCTTGAAGCGATATCACTTTCTTTGTCTTAGGATCGAGCAGCGCTATTGTCGGGTTCAAATCCTCCTTGTGGTCTGAAACGGTTATCGTGCTCCGGCCGGTCGACGCGTCAAAATCGCTGCGGAAAGTAATGCCGCCTATCATGTCGCGGAATTCAACAATACCGGCCTTGTCTGCAAGAATCGGAATGCTGTGCGGATCCCAACGGGCCAGAAGCCTTCCCTTCTTTATCCTCTCTCCGTCACCAACCGATATCATAGCCCCGGCCACTATTTCGTAGTCCTCGAGCTCCCTGCCGTCGTCGTCCAATATCTGTATTCTTCCGGTCTTATTCAGCACAACATAACTCGTTACTTTCTGGCCGCTGGCAGGATCTATGTGGGGCACGGGAACTACGCGCAAATCCACAAATTTCACAATGCCGTCATTGCGGACGCTGATTTCAGGAGCCTTTACCGCCTGCGCAACACCGCCCACGTGGAAGGTTCTCATCGTCAACTGCGTTCCGGGCTCTCCTATGGACTGCGCCGCAATTATGCCCACTGCGGTTCCGCGCTCAACCAGCTTTTGCGTCGACGGGTCTATACCGTAGGCCTTCGCGGGTATGGAATTGCGCTTTAAATGCGTCAGCGGGCTCATCACCTTTACGCGCTCTATACCCAACGCGCCTATCTTCTTGGCGGCCGCTTCGGTTATCAGCTCTCCGCTCTTTACTATGACCTCGTCGGGATTTGTCGGGTTGAGAATGTCGTCGCTGGAGCAGCGGCCCACTATGCGGTCGAAGAGAGGCACTATTTCGTCGTCGCCGTCATATATTGCCTCTTTCCAAATTCCGTTTCTGTTACCGTCGTCCTCCTCCGTTATTATCACGTCCATGGCAACATCGCAGAGCTTTCTTGTCATGTAGCCGGCGTCGGCCGTCTTAAGGGCCGTATCAGCCAAACCCTTGCGAGCCCCGTGCGTGGAGATGAAATATTCGTGCACGCTAAGACCCTCGCGGAAGGAGGAGAGAATCGGGCGCTCGATTATTTCTCCATTGGGCTTTGCCATTAGTCCGCGCGCCCCGCAGAGCTGGCGGACCTGTGCCTTATTGCCTCGGGCTCCCGAATCCATCAAGACGTAAACGGGATTTATATGCTGGCGGCCGAAAGTCTTTTCGGGGACTCTGGCCAGATTTTCAAAGGCCTTCTTCGCTATTTCGTCGGTTGCAACATTCCATATGTCTATAACCTTGTTGGAGCGTTCGCCTTTGGTTATTGTTCCCTTGTGGTATTCGCTCTCAACCGCCTTTATTTTCGCGCGGGCTTCGGCAACTATAGACTTCTTCTCCTCGGGTATGTTCATGTCTCCTATACCTATGGATATTCCAGCCAAAGTCGCAGTGCGGAATCCCAAGGCCTTAAGCTTGTCGAGAACAGGGGCGCTGTCGCTTCTACCGCATATTTTAAAGGTGTTGAGAATCAAATCTCCAAGCTTGCCCTTAGGAACGGTGAAGTTTACAAATCCCATCTTCTCGGGCCATATGGTATTGAATATTACCCTGCCGGGAGTGGTGCGAATTATTTTCTTGTTCTTGTCCCCGAAGATTGTGTCCTTGGCGAAATCTGGGTTGACATAGTCTATCCAATCGTGCCAGTGCAACATTCCCTCGGCGTGGGCGGCCTGCACTTCGTTGAGAGACGCCAAAAGCGGAACCCTCTCG